>SHWG01000036.1 GCA_009693905.1 Rhodospirillales bacterium
GCCCAGATGGTGATGAACGGGCCTTGGCCGCCGGCGGCGATCTCGAGGTTGCCCGACAGCAGCGCGTCGTTCATCGGCGCGCCCGAAGCGAGCTGAATCCAGTTGATTTTGACATCGGCCAGCCCGGCGGCCTTGGCGTGCTTCTCGAACAGTTGCCTTTGTTCGATCACGATCAGCGGCAGATAGCTGATGCCGAACTGCTTGGCGACGCGGAGTTCCTTGATTTCCTGTGCGCTCGCCGATCCGGCGAAGAGCAGAACCGCCCCAAACGCGGCGGCGCAAAGTAACGGGTTGCGGATTGTCATGGCTTGGCCCTCCCTGAAACGGCGTTATTTTGGCGCATTATGCGGCCATCAAGGCGCCGGTTCAACCCGAGACCGCGTTGAGCAGGAACAACAGCCCCGCCGCGAGCGCAAATCCGATCATGCCGGCGAAGGCCGCTCCGGGCCGGCCGCGCCAAAGCGCGAATTCGACCCCCAACAGGCGGATTCCGCCGGCAAGATGAAGCGCGAGCGCGATTACCAACCCGGTCTCGGCGAGCTTGACCAGCGGATGCGCCGACCAGGCAAGCACGGCGTCGAGCGCCGCCTCGCTCTCGACGATCCGGCCGAGCGCCCAGAAGTGGACCGGAATGAACAGCGCGAGCGCGAGCCCGGAAAGCCGATGGATCAGGAACGCGATCCAGCTCGGATGCATCCGGCTCCGCCAGGCGGGGATCGATCTCGCCTCGCTCATCCGACCAACCCCGTCACCGCGCGGCTGCCGAAGAGCGCGAGCAGGAACGCGGCGAGCGCAGTCGCGGCCTCGAGCGTCGGCCCGCGCCAACCCGAGAGTTCGCGGGCGATAGTGCGAAGCCCGAGCGGCGCGTGGATCGCAACCGCGACCACGAACACCCAATAAAACATTTCCCAGCCGGCTTGGCCGCGCACGCGGCCCAGAATCTCGGCCGCGGTCAACCCGCCCCGGACCGCATGGATCATGGTGCCGAGATGCACGACGACGCATATGGCGAGCACGGCGGCCGACGCGCGCTGGGCCAGCCACAGCAGCGTTTCGCCGCGCGGGTTATTCATTAACGCCCCCCTCACCCAGCTCCGGGTAAGGCGCGGCTTGCGCCGCGCCAACCCTATGCAACCCTCTCCCCCCGCAAGTGGCGGGGGGAGAGGGAAGGGTGAGGGGGGAACAATCCCGGTTGGTATAACAATATTTGTGTGTGCTCATATCTCCCCCTTGAGCGCGGCGAGCGCGCTCATGCGTTTGAGCCCGGCGATGGCGCCGCTGGGGTCGAGGCTTTTCGGGCAATGCTTGCGGCAGCCTTCCTGGCCGTGGCAGGCGTGGCAGCCGGCGTCGCCGGCGACAGCGGCGAGGCGCGGCTTGCGCCCGCCGTCGCGGGTGTCGTTGATCAGCGTCCAAGCGCGGTTGAGGGCGGCGGGGCCCAAGTATTCGGGCATCCAGGCGACCACGTCGCAGGCCGAGTAACAGACCGCGCAGCCGATGCACTCGATGCCGGCGTCGGCGGCGGCGCGCTCGGGGCTGGCGGGCGGGACCCGGGCGAACTCCGATCCGAGGCCGGATCGGGGATCAAACTGGCCGCGGGCGCGCGCCCACTTGGCGAAAAAGGGCGCCATGTCCACGGCCAAATCCTTGATCACGGGAAGATTGCGAAGCGGCGCCACCGTCAGCGCGCCCTCGGCCGCCACCTTGGCTATGTGGGTGCGGCAGGTCCAGCGCGGCACGCCGTTGACCGACATGGCGCAACTGCCGCACATGCCGACCCGGCAGGCGAAGCGATAGCTGAGCGTCGGATCGAGATGGCGCTGAATCCAGCTCACCACGTCGAGCACGGTCTGGTTGGCACGTCTGGGCACGGCATAAGTCCGGAACGCGCCGTCGCCCGCGCCCCGCCACACCCGCACGTCGAGCATCGCTTCGGCCATGCCCGGAGCGTAACCCTTGGGATTCCGGGCCGCAAGCGGCGCGGGGAAAATCGTCACCCCCCGCTTTCGCGGGGGCAGGCCCCGCGTTCTTCTATCCGTCACCCCCGCGCAAGCGGGGGTCCAGCTTGCATGGATATTTTCAGATGGATGCCCGCTTACGCGGGCATGACGAGTCAAAATCTAGACGAATTGGTGTAACATCCGCCGTTTCCGGATGGAGGCGCGCATGACCATGAAATGCTTGCTGGCCGCCGTCGTGGCCGCCGGGTTGGCGGTGGGGTCGGACGGCGGTTTCCAGTTGCCGGCGGTTCTTGGCGTCGTCGCGCCCGATCCAGGCGCCGAGCAGCACACTCATCCCGTGCCGGGCCGCGATTTCCGGCACGTTCTCCAAGCCTTGATCGACCGAATAGGTGCGCACACAGCGGATCCCGAACGCCGCGAGCTTTCCGAAGTCGTCCTCGATTCCCGCCGGCGCCACGACCAGGGCCGGGTCGAACGGCGTTTGGTTGCCGCGAAACGGCGTATAGGAGACGCAAGGGATCATGCCTGCCGCCGGAGGCGGCATCTCTATTGGGTGCCCGGCGAGGCCCCACACCAGCGCGATGGGGAGCGCGGCCAACAGAAAGGCGGGAAGGAAAAACCAGCGGGTCATGCCCTAAGCAATCCGATCCGCCGCGCCTTGTCCAGTTTCGGCCCACGGCCTATCGTCTCTGCTTTCCAGGCGGCAAGGGGGATGGGTCATGGCGACTAATGTTCGGAATTTCCGCGTCGCCCTCGTTCCCGGCGACGGCATCGGGCCCGAGGTCGTGCCCGCCGCGGTTCGGGTGCTGGAGGCGGCCGGGAAACGGTTCGGCGTCTCCTTCGCCTGGCAGGAATTCCCCTGGGGCTGCGCCTATCACGCCCGGCACGGCCGGATGATGCCCGAAGACGGCATCGCGATGGTGCGCGGGTTCGACGCCATCCTCCTCGGCGCGGTCGGCTATCCGGGCGTACCCGACCATGTCTCGCTGTGGGGCCTGTTGATCCCGCTCCGGCGCGAGTTGCGCCAATACGTCAATCTTCGCCCGATCAAGCTCTTGCCCGGAATCCGCACCCCGCTCGCGGGCCGGACCGCCAAGGACATCGATTTCATGATCGTGCGCGAGAACAACGAGGGCGAATATTCCTCGATCGGCGGGCGGGCTTACGCGGGAACCGACGACGAATTCGTGATTCAGGAAAGTATTTTCACCCGCAAGGGCGTGGACCGGATCCAGCGCTACGCCTTCGATCTGGCGCGGAAGCGCCGCGGCCACGTGACCTCGGCGACCAAGTCCAACGGCATCGCCGTGACCATGCCCTATTGGGACGAACGCTTCGCCGTGAACGCCAAGCTCTACCCCGACGTCAAGACGGCGCAGTACCACATCGACATCTTGGCCGCGCACTTCGTCCAGAAGCCCGACATCTTCGACGTGGTGGTGGCGAGCAACCTGTTCGGCGATATCCTCTCCGATCTCGGCGCCGCCATCGCCGGCTCGATCGGCCTGGCGCCGGCCGGCAACATTAACCCCGAGCGGGAATTTCCGTCCATGTTCGAGCCGGTGCACGGCTCGGCCCCGGACATCGCAGGCTTGGGCCTTGCCAACCCGATCGGCGAGATCGCGTCGGGGGCGATGATGCTCGACCACCTCGGTTGTCCCGAAGCCGCGGCCGCGATCGCCGCCGCGATCGAGCGCGTGCTCGGGGAGGGCCATTGCCGCACCCGCGACTTGGGCGGAACCGCGACCACGGCGGAGATGGCCCGCGCGGTCGAAGGTGCGCTTGCATAGGAAATAGGAACAGGAGACCGTCATGGAGGAACTTCCGGTCAAGTACGTGGTTGCGACGCTGGGGCTCGCGCTCGGGGTGGTGTTCGGAGCGACCGCGCAGAAGACAAATTTTTGCACCATGGGCTCGATCTCCGACATCGTGTTCATGGGCAACTGGAACCGGATGCGCGCCTGGCTGCTCGCCATCGCCGTCGCCATCCTCGGCGGCCAGGCGCTGCATTTGGCCGGCCTGATCGATCTCAACAAGTCGGTGTACCTCACCCCCAGCCTCGGCTGGTTCGGCGCGATCGTCGGCGGCGCCCTGTTCGGCTTCGGCATGACGCTCGGCGGCGGCTGCGGCAGCAAGACCCTGGTCAGGATCGGCGGGGGAAACTTGAAATCCCTGGTGGTCGCCCTGTTCATCGCCATCTTCGGCTACATGACCATGCGCGGGCTGATCGCCACCGTCCGGATTCCCCTGGAAGTGGCGGTCAACATCAACCTCGCCAAGGTCCAGTTGCCGGCGCAAGGACTCCCGGACTTTCTCGCGGCGCTGACGGGCGTGGCGCTTCCGGGCGCGCGCCTGGCCGTCGCCGCCGCCGTCACCCTCGGTCTTCTCTGGTTTTGTTTTCGGAGCGCGGAATTTCGCGCTTCGGTTCCCGATGTCGCCGCCGGCCTCGTCCTCGGCGCGACGGTTCCGGCGGCCTGGGCCATCACCGGAATCGTCGGCAACGATCCGTTCGCGCCGACGCCGCTCGCCGGCCTGACCTTCGTCGCGCCGGTGGGCGAGAGCGTGATATTCCTGATGACCTTCACCGGCGCCGCGATCAACTTCGGCATCGCGACCGTGGGCGGCGTGATCCTTGGCGCGTTCCTGGTCGCGCTCGCGGAGAAGTCGTTCCGGATCGAAGCCTTCGCCGACGCCGGCGACATGGGCCGGCACATGAGCGGCGGCGCGCTGATGGGCGTCGGCGGGGTGATGGCGATGGGCTGCACCATCGGCCAAGGCCTGACCGGGATCTCGACACTCGCGCTCGCCTCGGTGCTCGCGCTCGGGTCGATTTGGGCGGGCGGGTACTTCGGCATGAAGTACCTCGAAGAAGGGAGCTTCGGCGCCGCGGCGCGCGCCGTGTTCGCGCGCTCGGCCTAGTCGGCCGCCCGGTTTTCGGGCTTGGCGCGGGTCTGGGCGTCGACGACCGCGAACGCGGTCATGTTGACCAGCCCGCGCGTGGTCACCGCCGAGCTGAGGATGTGCGCGGGCAAGCCCGCGCCGAGCAGGATCGGTCCGACCGACAAGCCTTCGCCGAGCGCCTTGAGCAGGTTGAAGGCGATGTTGGCGGCGTCCAGGTTCGGCATGACCAGCAGGTTGGCCTGGCCGGCGAGCCGCGAGTTGGGGAAGATGCGCCGGCGCACGTCTTCGTTCACGGCGGCGTCGCCGTTCATCTCGCCCTCGATCTCGAGTTCGGGCGCGCGTTCGGCCAGCAGGCGCACCGCTTCGCGAACTTTGAGCGAGGATGCCGTCTCGCGGCTGCCGAAGTTCGAGTGGGACAGGAGCGCGATCTTGGGCGTCTCGCCGAAGCGGCGCACCTCGGCGGCGGCGAGGAACGCGATCTCGGCGATCTCGACGGCGCTCGGCTCGGGCGTCACGTGGGTATCGGCGAGGAAGAAGGTTCCGTGCGGCAGGATCAGCGCGACCAGCGCCGCCAGGACCCGCGCGCCCGGCGCCTGGCCGACGACGCCGCGGACGAAGTGGAGATGATCGTTGTAGCGGCCGCTCGCGCCGCAGAGCATGGCGTCCGCCTCGCCCCGGTGCAGCATCAGCGCCGCGATCACGGTGGGATTGGTGCGCACCCGCGTCCGCGCCAGGTCGGGAGAGACGCCCGAGCGTTCCGTCAGCGTGTGGTAGAGCTGCCAATAATCGTTGAAGCGCGGATCGCTTTCGGGGTTGACGATCTCGCAATCCCGGCCGGGGAGGAAGCGAAGGCCGAGGCGCTCGATCCTCTTTGCCACCACTTCGGGCCGGCCGATGAGAATGGGCTTGGCGAGCTTTTCGTCCAGCACGACCTGGACCGCGCGCAGCACGCGCTCGTCTTCGCCCTCGGCGTAGGCGACGCGCTTAGGCGTTTTCCGGGCGCGCTCGAACACCGGTTTCATCAACATGCCGGACCGAAAGACGAACCGTCCCAACCGCTCGCGGTAGGCGTCGAAGTCGGCGATCGGGCGCTCGGCCACGCCCGAGGCCATCGCCGCCTTGGCGACGGCGGGCGCGATGGCGACGATCAGGCGCTGGTCGAACGGTTTCGGGATCAGGTAGTCGGGGCCGAACCGCATCTCCTCGCCGCCGTAGGCCGAAGCGACCGCCTCGGTGATCTCGGCGCGGGCCAGTTCCACGATCGCCCGCACCGCGGCGAGCGACATCTCCTCGGTGATGGTGGTGGCGCCGACGTCGAGCGCGCCCCGGAAAATAAAGGGAAAGCAGAGCACGTTGTTCACTTGGTTGGGAAAATCCGAGCGTCCGGTCGCGATCACCGCGTCGGGCCGGGCCTTCTTGGCGACGTCGGGCATGATCTCGGGTGTCGGATTGGCGAGCGCGAGGATGAGCGGCCTCGGCGCCATCGCCATGACCATGTCGGCGGTCAGGATGTTCGGCGCCGAAAGACCGAGGAACACGTCTGCGCCCGGGATCGCCTCGGCCAGGGTGCGCGCCTTGACGTCGCGGGCGTAGCGGGCCTTTTGTTCGGTCATCTCCTCGGTCCGGCCCTTGAAGACGACGCCCTTGTGGTCCACCAGCACGATGTTTTCGGGGCTCAGTCCCAAGCGCACCAGGAGATCGAGACAGGCGATGCCGGCCGCGCCGCCGCCGGTCGAGACCAGCTTGACCCGCTCGATCGACTTGCCGACGATGGTGAGCCCGTTGAGCAGCGCCGCGCTGGCGACGACGGCGGTGCCGTGCTGGTCGTCGTGGAACACGGGAATTTTCATGCGCGCGCGCAGTTTTTTTTCGATCTCGAAGCAGTCGGGCGCGCGGATGTCCTCGAGGTTGATGGCGCCGAAGGTCGGCTCCAGGCTGGCGACGATCTCGACGAACTTGGCGGGGTCGGTTTCGGCGATCTCGAGGTCGAAGACGTCGATGCCGGCGAACTTCTTGAACAGCACCGCCTTGCCCTCCATCACCGGCTTGGCGGCGAGCGGGCCGATGGCGCCGAGGCCGAGCACGGCGGTGCCGTTGGTGACGACCGCGACCAGGTTGGCCCGGGCGGTGAGCGTCGCGACTTCGGCCGGATCGGCGACGATGGCGGCGCAGGCCGCGGCGACGCCGGGCGAGTAGGCGAGCGCGAGGTCGCGCTGGTTGGCGAGCGGCTTGGTCGGCACCACCGCGATCTTCCCCGGCTGGGGCAGGCGGTGGTATTCGAGGGCCATGCGCTCGAGCAGATCGTCGCTGGACATGGGATACTTGTCCTCCCTCGACTTGGGCCTCGTCAATCGGCGATTGTCCGCAGCCAGCGCTCCAGACAGGCCGCGCCCCGGGCTTCGAGCGAAGTTCCCCATTTTGCCGTGTCGGCGCGGAGCCGGGCCAGAGAAACGCCCGGCGTTGCGGCGATCTCGACGGTGTGCCCGATGAACCACCGCTCGAGGCCCCGCCCGGTGGTTTCGGCGTGGAACTGGAGCGCGAGCCAGGCTGGGCCCCAGGCGAACGCCTGGTTGGGGCAGAGTTCGGTCGAAGCGAGATGAACGGCGCCGTCGGGCAGATCGAAGGTGTCGCCGTGCCAGTGCAGAACGGGCTCGCCGCCCGGAACCAACGCGGCGAGACACGACGCGCGACCTTGTTCCGACAGGGCGATCGGGGCCCAGCCGATTTCCTTGGCTTTCGCCGGATACACCCGCGCGCCCAGCGCGCGCGCCATCAGCTGCGCGCCGAGGCAGATGCCGAGCGTCGGCCGTCCGGATTTGGCGCGCCGCTCGAGCAAGGCGATCTCGTGTTTAACGAACGGATAATCGGAATCGTCGTTGACGCCGATCGGGCCGCCGAGGACCACGAGGATGTCCGGCTCGCGCCGGAGAGCGGAAGCGAGATCGTCCATCCCGGCTTCGGCGTAGGCGACCGCGTAGCCCAGGCGCTCGAACACGGCGGCGAAACCGCCCAGATCCTCGAACGCGACGTGGCGAATGGCGAGGACGGTTTTCATGGGCTGGTTTTCATTGCGCGCGGTGGCTCCCGTTGACCTTCGCTTTGGCAAGGACCATGCTTTCGCGCCGACCCGCCAAGATCAAGATAAAGAAAGTGACGATGGAAATCCATCCGCCCCAGGTTCCCCGGGTCATCGGCCATCGCGGCGCCGCCGGGCACGCGCCGGAGAACACGATCGCCTCGCTCAAGATCGCTGCGGCCTTGGGCGCGCATTGGGTCGAGTTCGACGTCAAGCTCGCCAGCGGCGGCGAGCTGATCTTGTTCCACGACAACACCCTCGATCGCACCACCGACGGCAAGGGCAAAGTCGCGGAAACGCCGCTCGGCCAGATAAAGGCGCTGGATGCCGGGAAATGGTACCAGGCGGGTTTCGCGGGCGAGCGGGTGCCGACCCTCGACGAAGCGCTGGTGGTGCTCGCGCGCTTTAGCCTCGGCGCCAACGTCGAGATCAAGCCGTGTCCGGGCCGCGAACGCGAAACGGGCGAGACCGCGGCCCAGGCCCTCAAGGCCCGCTGGCCCGGCCGGCTGCCGGCGCCGCTCGTCTCCAGTTTCAGCGTCGCGGCGCTCGCCGCCGCCGCCAACCAAGCGCCCGAGTTCCCCCGCGCGCTTCTGTTCCGCGAGCCGCCCGAGAATTGGCGCGCGCTCGCGGAAGAAATCGGCGCGACCGCGATCCATTGCAATCACCAGTTTCTCGATCGCGCCCGGGTCGCCGCTTTACGCGAGGCGGGGTATGCGGTCCGGGCCTACACGGTCAACGACGTGCGCGCCGCCGTGCAGCTCTTTTCCTGGGGCGTCGCGTCGGTTTTCACCGATTATCCCGACCGGATTATTGGGGTTTAGAGGGGCGTCGTGGCCAGTCGCCTTGCTCCCGGTTTTATGTCATTCTGCTGGTAATACTGGCTTTAGCCAAAAGAGAGGCAGTTGCCATGACCATCTATTCGATTTCGTTCGCTCGCCGTGCCGGTGCGCTCGCCGCGCTGGCGGGGTTCGCGCTTTCGGCCGCGCCGGCGCTCGCCGACGAGTGCAAAAGCCGCGGCCGGCTCGATTCGATGTATTGCGACGAGAACGGCGATCTCACCGCCGATACGCCCAAGGACCAGAAGAAATGGAAGAACCCCTCGACGCTGATCTTTACCTACACGCCGGTCGAGGACCCCGCCGTCTATAAGCAGATATTCTCCGACTTTCAGGACTATCTCGCCAAGGCGACCGGGAAGAAAGTCGTTTACTACACGGTCCATTCAAACGCCGCCGAGGTCGAGGCTATGCGCTCGGGCAAACTGCACATGGCGGGCTTTTCGACCGGCCCGACCGGCTATGCGGTCAACCTCGCCGGCTACGTACCCATCGCCGTCAAGGGCGACAAGGATGGGTTCCAAGGCTACCACCTGGCGCTGATCGTCAAGAAGGACAGCCCTTTCCAGAAGCCCGCCGACCTCAAGGGCAAAAAAGTCGCGCATACCTCGGTGTCGTCGAATTCCGGAAACCTCGCCCCGCGGGTGCTGCTGCCCAAGGAAGGATTGGTCCCCGATCAAGACTACAAAGTGATCTATTCCGGCAAGCACGATCAGTCGGTGCTCGGCGTCAATTCCGGCGACTACGACGCCGCGCCAGTCGCGTCCGACGTCTTTAATCGCATGTGCGAGCGCAAAACGGTCAACTGCGACGATTTCCGCGTGATCTACAAGAGCGCCACGTTCCCGACTTCGTCGTTCGGGCTGGCGCACGACCTCCATCCCGATCTTGCCGCCAAGATCAAGAAGGCATTCGTCGAATACCGCTTCACGCCGGCAATGCAAAAACAATTCGCCGGCGCCGACCGTTTCTTTCCCATTACCTACCAGAAAGACTGGGGCTTGATCCGCGATATCGCCGAGGCGAGCGGAGAAACCTATTCCCGCGATCAGTTCGAGAAGGAATCGGCCAAGGAAGCCGAGGCGGCGCGCAAGGCGAAGGAAGCGGCCGGACAGAAAAAGCAGTAGCGCCGGAAACGGGTTCCGGCCATGACACCGAATGCGCGGCTGGGGAGTGGGGACCCTTCCCGCTCCCTGGTCATTCGCCGCCTGCGCAAGGAGTACGTCAAGGGCCATCCGGTGCTGCGCGACGTCGATCTCACGATCGAAGGACGCGGCATCACCGCCATCATCGGGCCCTCCGGCACCGGCAAGAGCACTTTGATCCGCTGCATCAACCGGCTGGTCGAGCCGACCGCGGGCGAAATCCTGTTCATGGGCCAGGACATCGCGCGCCTGCGCGGTCGGGCGCTGCGCATGGCGCGCCGGCGCATCGGCATGGTCTTCCAGGAATACAATCTGGTCGAACGCCTGAGCGTGATCGAAAACCTGCTCTGCGGCCGGCTCGGCTACGTCAATCCGGTTGCCGCCTGGCTGCGGAAGTTTCCCGCCGCCGATATCGCCCAGGCGTTCGATCTTCTCGACGCGGTCGGGCTCGGCGCTTTCGCCCATCAGCGGGCGGACGCGCTTTCGGGCGGGCAGCGCCAACGGGTCGGCATCGCGCGGGCCCTGATGCAGAATCCCGACCTGCTGCTCGCCGACGAGCCGACGTCGTCGCTCGATCCGCGCACCTCGGTCGAGATCATGGAACTGATCGCGGCGCTCGCCGGCCGGATGGGGATTCCGGTGATCGTCAATATTCACCAGGTCGATATCGCCCGGCGCTTCGCCACGCGGATCGTCGGCATGGCCGGGGGCGGGGTCGTTTTCGACGGACCACCCCAGACCCTCGGCGACGATCGCCTGAAGAGTATCTACGGCGGGGAAGGGTGGCTCGCCACGTGACGGACATCCCCGCCAACCCATCCGGTAAAGCCTCCCGCAGCCTGCCGGGCATGGGCTGGGGCGCGAAGATCGGTTGGATCGTCCTGCTCGCGTACACGGTCTATGCCGCCTCGCTCCTCGAAATCACGTGGACGCGGTTCGCGGCCGGGCTCGGTCACGGCGCGCGATTCCTGGGGCGAATGTTTCCGCCCGATTTCGCCCGCTGGCAGCTACTGCTCCAGGATCTCGCCGAAAGCGTCGAGATCGCCATACTCGCGTCCGCGGTGGGAATCGTGCTGGCGTTGCCGTTCGGACTTCTGGCGGCGCGGAACCTGATGCCAGACTGGGTCAGTTGGCCGGCGCGGCTCGCGATTGCCGTCTGCCGCTCGTTTCATCCAGTCATCGTCGCCATTCTGTTCGTGAAGGCGGTCGGGTTCGGCGCGCTCGCCGGGATTCTGGCGTTGATCGTCGCCTCGATCGGATTCGCCGGCAAGCTGTTCGCCGAGGCGATCGAGGAAGTTTCCCTGAAGCAGGTCGAAGCGGTGCGCGCGACCGGCGCCTCGTTTTTCAACGTGATTACCTTTTCCGTTCTGCCGCAGGTGTTGGCCCGCTTCATCGGCTTTTCCACCTACCAGCTCGATTCAAACCTGCGCAATTCGACCATGGTCGGAATCGTCGGCGCGGGCGGGATCGGCGGCACGCTGTTCGCCGCGTTCCAGCGCTTCGACTACGATTTCGTTTGCGCGATCCTGATCGCGATTATCGTGTTGATCATGCTCTCCGAAGCCGTCTCGGCGCGCTTGCGCGCGACGTTCCAGTAGGCCGACCATGAACGGCGACCAACGCGCCTGGGAACGCTTCACGCCGCGCCAACGGATGGCGCGCTTTGTCGCCTATTTTGGCATGGTCGCGGCGGTGGCGGTGTCGTTGCGCACCATCGAGTTCATTCCGGAATTCCTCTATGACGCGCCGACGCAAATGGCGGACCTTTTTCGTCGGATGTGGCCGCCCGACGCCAAGTTCTATCCCACGACCGTCCACGGCGCGCTGGTCGAGACGCTGCATATCGCGACTCTCGGAACCGTGATGACGGTGTTCCTGGCGCTCCCGGTAGGGCTTCTCGCCGCGACCAACATCACCCGGAGCCGGACGCTTAACCTGTTCGCCCATTTCATCCTGGTTTCGTCGCGCTCGGTTAATACGCTGGTTTGGGCGCTGTTGTTCGTCGCGGTGTTCGGCCCCGGCGCGCTCGCCGGCACGGTGGCGATCGCGTTCCGCTCGATCGGTTTTGTCGGCAAGCTGTTCGCCGAGGCCCTGGAGGAAGCGGCGCCGGGTCCGATCGAGGCGCTGATGGCGACCGGCGCGCCGCCCGCGAGCGTGTTCACCAAGGGCTATTGGCCGCAGGTTCAACCCGCGTTCTGGTCGATCATGCTGTTCCGCTGGGACATCAACGTGCGCGAATCCGCCGTGCTCGGCCTGGTTGGCGCGGGCGGCGTCGGCATGGTGCTGGACGACGCCATGAACCTGTTCCGCTGGCAACAGGTGGCGACGGTTCTTCTCGCCATCTTCGCGGTCGTGGTCGCGGCCGAGATCGCCGTCAATCACATCCGCAAAAAAATCATTTGAAATTTTCGACGAAGATCCGGCGCTCAACCTCGGTCATGGCGAGCCCGCACTTGGTCCGCCGCCAGAGGATGTCTTCGGGCGTGCGCGCCCATTCGTGGGCCTTGAGGTAGGCCGTTTCGCGGGCGAACAGGCCGCCGCCGAAACCGATACCTAAGTCGGCCGGAGACCGGGCGTCGCCCAACACGTCGCGGACCAGCGTGCCGTGGCGGCGGAAAATGCCCCGCAGCACGTCGCGCTCGATGCCGGGATAGTCGCGGGCAAGATCGGCGAAAATATCGTCCGGCGTCCGGCCTTGGAAGTCGCCGCCGGGAAGGGGGACGGTCGCGGTCCAGGCCCGCCTGAGGTCGGGAAACCACGGCGCGAGGCGCGCCAGGACCTTCTCGGCCAGGCGGCGATAGGTGGTGAGCTTGCCGCCGAAGACGGTGAGCACCGGGGGCTCTCCGTTCCCGCCCTCCACCTCGAGCGCATAGTCGCGGGTGATCTTGGCGGGGTCGGCTTCGTCGTCGTCGAGGAGCGGCCGGACGCCGGCGAACGACCAGACCGCGTCCGAGGGCTTGGGCGGGCGGCGGAAATAAAGCGCGACCGCGGCGCAGAGGTACTCGGCTTCTTCCGCGCTGCACGTCGCTTGCGCCGGGTCGCCTTGGTAGGGAACGTCGGTCGTGCCGATCAGATTGAACCGGTCCGCGAACGGGATCACGAACACGACGCGGCGGTCCGTGTTCTGCAGGATATACGCGGCCGGCAAAGGCTCATGCGCCGGGACGACGATGTGGCTGCCTTTGACCAGGCGAAGATTTTTCTCGGTTCGCGCCGAACCCGCGTCCTTGAGCACGTCCGCCGCCCACGGGCCCGCGGCGTTGACCAGCGCGCGCGCGGCGACGGCATATTCGCGGCTATCCTCGTCCCGCAAGATCGCCTGCCAGAAGTTCCCCTCCCGCACGGCGCGAACAAAGCGCGTGCGGGTGAGAATGCTTGCGCCGCGCCTGGCCGCGTCCATCGCGTTGCCGACCACCAACCGGGCGTCGTCAACCCAGCAATCGGAATAGGAAAATCCTTGGACCAGGCTTTCGCCGAGCGGCGCGCCCCAGGCGTGGTGGCGGAGATCGAGTTTCCGCGAGCGGGGCAGGCGGCTTTCGAGCGCGAAGACGTCGTAGAGCAGAAGGCCTAATCGGACCAGCCACGCCGGGCGCGGCGCGTCCGGCGGATGGGGGAGCACGAAAGAAAGCGCGTGAACGATATGCGGAGCGATGGCGAGCAGCGTGTCGCGTTCCTGGAGCGATTCGCGCACCAGCCGGAACTGGTAATGCTCGAGGTAGCGAAGCCCGCCGTGGATCAACTTGGAGCTCGCCGAGGACGTCGCCTGGGCCAAGTCGGCCTGTTCGACCAGCAGTGTTTTCAGCCCGCGCCCCGCGGCGTCGCGGGCGATGCCGGCGCCGTTGATTCCCCCGCCGACGACGAGCAGATCGAAGGGGGTCGAATCGGGCATTTTGAGCGAATCCGGATTGAAGAAGGCGTGACGGGCCGAGAGTAGCATCGCTGCCAGGGCACCGAAACCCCGCGCCGGGCCTGGCGTTTTCGGCATTCTTGGCGCGCGGGGCCCGGTCGTGCGATTCCGGTCCGTGGGAGGGGTTCCGTGAACGGCATTTTTCTCGGCATCGTCCTGGTCGCGTTCGCCGCCGCCGCCGTCCGCCAAGTGGGGTGGTCCGGCGCGGCCGGCGCCTCGCCCATGGAGACGCTCGGCCGTGCGATGGTCGAGGCGGCGAGCGGCTCGGTCACTCTTGCGCTCGGCATGGTCGGCGTGATGGCGCTTTTTCTCGGCGTGATGAAGGTCGCGGAGAAAGGCGGGCTTCTGGTCGTCATCGCCCGCACGGTGCAGCCACTCATGGTCAAGCTTTTTCCCGGTGTGCCGGGCGAGCACCCGGCGATGGGCGCGATGGTTCTCAACATCTCCGCCAACGTGCTCGGGCTCGGCAACGCGGCGACGCCGTTCGGCATCCGCGCCATGCAAGAACTCGACAAGCTCAACCCCCACAAGGGCACCGCGAGCGACGCGATGGCCATGTTCCTGGTCATCAACACGGCGAGCGTGACGTTGCTGCCGACCGGCGTGATCGCGCTCCGCGCCGCGGCCGGTTCGCAAGATCCGGCCGGCGTCGTTTCGACCACGCTATTTGCCACCATCGTCTCGACCGCGGTCGCGGTCGCGGCGGCGCTGCTGCTGCGGCGCTTCTGGCCGTTGCCCCCGGGCGCGCACGCGCCCAATCCCAATGACCCGGCGGCGAATCTTGCGCCGGTACGAGCCGAGGGAGATACCGACGTTGTCCGGGGCTATTCCCCGTGGGTGGGGTGGATGGCGCTTGGCCTCGTCGTCGCGATTGTCCCGCTCACCATTCTTCACGGCCAAGCGATCGGACCCTGGATCATGCCGACGCTCATGGCCGGGATGCTGTTGTTCGGGTGGTTGCGTGGGGTGCCGGTTTACGAGGCGTTCGTCGAGGGCGCCAAGGACGGCTTCGAGATCGCCATCCGCATCCTTCCTTATCTTGTCGCGATTCTGGTCGCGATCGCGATGCTGCGTGAAAGCGGGGTGCTGGGGGCGGTCATCGGTCCGCTTGGGCGATTGACCGAGCCGTTCGGAATCCCGGGCGAGGCGTTGACGATGGGGGTCTTGCGCTCGCTTTCGGGTTCCGGCGCGTTCGCCTATCTTGCCTCCGCCCTCCAGGACCCGGCCATCGGCCCGGACAGCTACACCGGCTATCTTCTCAGCACCATCCAGGGCTCGACCGAGACGACGTTTTACGTGCTCGCCGTCTATTTCGGCGCGGTGCAGGTGAAGAAGGTCCGTCACGCGCTCGCCGCCGGCCTGATCGCGGATGTCGCGAGCATTGCCAGCGCGGTCGCGATATGCTGGATTCTCTTCGGCGAACGCTGACCGGATGGGAAACACATGACCGACAAAATACGGGCGTCTCATATCCTGCTCATGCACGCGGACACCGGCGGCGGCGATTCGGAGCGATCCCGCGCCGACGCGCTTGCCGAGATCAACGAGATCAAGCGCCGGCTCGGGGCGGGGGAGGACTTCGCCGATCTCGCGGCGGAGAATTCGGATTGCCCGTCCGGGCGGGACGGCGGCGATCTGGGGTCATTCCGGAAGGGCGCGATGGTGCCGGCGTTCGAGCAAGCGGCCTTTGCGCTGAAAGTCGACGAAGTCAGCGACGCGATCGAAACCGAGTTTGGCTACCACCTGATCGCGCGAACGGAGTAAGGACCAGGGCGTTGCTACACGATCGGTTCGGCGGGGGCGAAGCGGGCACGCAGGTCTTCGATTTCGACCACCCACAAATCGGGGTCGCGCTTGATTTGGCGGGCGATGTAGGCTTCGGCCTCGACTTCGGCGACCGGCACGGGGCCGGTGCCGCGCATCCAGGCCAGCGCTCCTTGAGCGGTCCGCACTTGCGCCAACACCTCGCAGCCCTTGGCGAAACGGTTGATCTTGAGCAGCACGGCGCCGGCTTCCGCGTCGCCCCGGCGCGCGATGGCGACCGGAATCGCCTCGATTTCCAGCCGGCGCACTTCGGCCTGCACCCAGATCGCCGTTTTGAGCCGCGGAGTGGAATCCATCGCGGAGAGAGTCCTTAATAATGTTCCGACTGCACGAACGCCTTGCCGCCGAGACTTTCGAAGTGGCGCGCTGGCCGCTCTGCCGGGTCCTGTTGATGAACGACCGGACCTATCCCTGGCTGATACTGGTGCCCGAGCGCGCCGGGCTCAAGGACTTGCACGATCTCGATCCCGCCGACCACGGCGCGGTGATGGCCGAAATCGGCCGGGCCGCGCGGGCGCTGCAACGTCTGTTCAAACCCGACAAGATCAACGTCGCCGCGCTCGGCAACGTCGTGGTGCAGCTCCACGTCCACGTCGTCGCCCGGTTCACGACCGATCCCGCCTGGCCGCGTCCGGTTTGGGGAGTGCGAGCGCCGGAACCCTATGACCAAGCCGGCGCCGGGGAAACCATCGCCCGGCTAGGCCGGGCTTTCGCCGAGGGCGATTGAAGCTTCAGCTTTTGGAAACGCGGGCGACGATGCGATCGAAAACCGCGTCGGCCTCGGTCTCAGGGATCAGGCAACCGGCCGCGGCCTTGTGGCCGCCGCCGCCGAACTCGGCCATGACCGCGCCGGCGTCCACCTTCGAGGTGCAGTTCAGGATCGAATGCCCCAACGCGAAACGGACGCGGCCGGGCGATTCGTCCTTGAGGACATGGAGCGAAAGGCTGCACTGAGGATAAAGGCCGTAGATCACGAATCGGTTGGTGGCGTAGATCATGGCTTCGCGGCGCATGTCGAGGACGACCAAGCCGCCGTGCACGGTCGCGCAGCGGACGATCTGGTGTTCGGCGCGTTCCTCGTGCTCCTGGTAGCGGTAAACACGTTCTTGGACTTCCGGCAGGCGCATGATCTCGTCGATCGGCATATGCCGGCAGTAGGTCATCAGGTCGAGCATGAACTGCTCGTTGGTGGCGCTGAAATCCTTGAACCGGCCTTGTCCGGTGCGCGGATCGACGATGAAGTTCAGCATCGTCCATTTGTCGGGGGCGAGGACGTCTTCCTCGGTGTAGTCGGCCGAGTCGGCCCGGTCGACCGCCTCGATCAGATCGCGGGCAATGGCGGGAAACCCCTTCTTGCCGCCGAAGTGGTTGTAGACGACGCGGGCGGCCGATGGCGCGGTCGGGTCGATGATCCGGTTGGGGCGGTTGGCGACGCGCGCGGATTCGCTGGCGTGATGATCGAAACAGAGGTGCACGCCTTCGACAAAGGGCAGATTGGTGGTGATGTCGCGGCCGGTGACGGCGACCTGCCCGGCCTGCATTTCGCCCGGCTCCGCGAACACCACGTCGTCGATCATGTTCAGCTCCTGGAAGAGCGAGCCGCATACGACTCCATCGAAATCGGCGCGGGTGATCAGGCGGTACTTCTTGTCGGGCATGAGGGGAGGGCCTTGATCGGGGGGCGTCAACCCGGGACAAACATACCGAGCCCCAATGGGCGGGGCAATAGGCTGGGAGGTCGGCTAGAACCTTGTTTTGCGGCAGTATTTTTCAATTACGCCGCCCCCTGTTTCGCCCTGCATTGAGGGAGTAAAATCGAGGCCATGAACGCACAACACGCCCCCGCCGCCGATTTTTTGCCGAAGACTCGGGCCTTGTCCGGATCCGCCGGAGCGGGATCGGAGTTGCCGGCGGTGACTCCTTCGACCAGCCGTATTTCGGGCAAAGTGCGCGGCCTGGTCGAACGCCATCCGGAGGAAGCCTTGAGCGTGCTCCGCCGCTGGATGGAGGAACAAGTTCGCGGCGGGTAGATCTCAGCCGAGCTTGGCGCCCTTGACGAGACTGCCTTCGGTGGCGAACTGGCCGCCGGAGATTTTCTGCCCGCCTTCGGGCCGGACGCGCAGCACCTTGATCCGCCCGCCCTTGGTGGCGACCGTGAAGCTGTCCTTAGCCACGGCGACGATCTGGCCGGGCTTGCCCCCGCGACCAGCCACTTTGACGCAGTCGTAAACGTCGAGGGTTTTCCCCTTGAACGTCGTCCACGCGCCCGGCTGCGGATTGGTGCCGCGAATCAGGTTGTAGACGTCGGCCATGGGCCTTTTCCAATTGATCTTGGCGTTTTCCTTGCGGCACCAGCCCTCGTAGGAGCCAGCCTTGGGATCTTGCGGGATGCGCGGGGCCTTCTTGGCCTTGACCAGATCGACCGCCTCGAGCATCGCCTGGACGCCCATCGGGAAAAGCCGATCAAAATAAATGCTGCCGAGCGTGTCCTTGTCGGAGATCTTGGTCTTTTTTTGCAGCAGGATCGGGCCGGTATCGAGGCCCTGGTCGGGCCAGAAGACGGAGAGCCCGGTTTCCTTCTTGCCCATGATGATCGGCCAGTTGATCGAACTCGCTCCTTTGTGCCAGGGCAGAAGCGAGGGATGGTATTGGATCGTACCGTGGGTCGGGACGGCGAGCGCCTCCTCGGGGACAAGCAAAAGCACGTAGGCCATCACGCCCAGTTCCGCGTTCAGGCTTTTCATCTGCTCCCACACCGCCGGGTCTTTGAAGGACGCGGGTTGGAAGACGCGGAGATTCTTGGCGAGCGCGA
>SHWG01000037.1 GCA_009693905.1 Rhodospirillales bacterium
GGCGAAGGACCCCGGCGCCCGGGCGGCGGTGGCCGCGCTCCATCAGGAGCACGCCGAGGGCTACGCCCTACTGCAAAAGATCGAGACCGTCGCCGCCGCCGCGGGCGCGCCGGACGGGTTGGCCCGCCTCAAAGCGGCGATCCTCGATTATGTCGGCCACGAATTCCGCCATATGGAACGGGAGGAAAAGGAAATTCTGCCGGTGGTCGAGCGCACCCTCGACGCCGAAACCCTCGCGGCCATGCGGCGGACCTTCGGCTGTCACGCCGACCCGGTCTTCAGCAAAAACATCCAGGCCGGGTTCGACGCGCTCTATCGGCACATCACGGCGAAGATATAGTCTCAATGGCGCGATCCGGCCGGCGCGACCGCGCCCTTGATCCCGTGGCGATCGAGGATGCGCCGTGCCGTGCCGTTGGCTTTGGCCTCCTCGATGAAAGTCGTGACGTAGGCGAGCGCCGCCGCCCGGTCTTTCGGCACCGCGACCGCCGTGCCCGCGGCGTGAAAATGGCCGTCCAAGACGCGCGACCCCGGCAGCTTGGCGGCCAGGCTTTCGAGCGGTTCGCGCCCCATCACCACCGCGTCGGCGCGGCCTTGACGCAAAAGATCGAAGAGCGCGTCGCCCGACGCGACGCTCGTCACCTCGGCGTTCTTCAGCACGCGCCGGGCGCCGCGGATCGTGGTCGTGTTCTCGACCCCGGCGACGCGCACGCCCGGGCGGTCGATCTCGGCCGAGCTTCGGATCGGCGAACCCGGCGCCACCAAATACGTGCTGACGAACAGGTAATAGTTCGGGCCGAAATCGACCTTTTTGATCCGCTCGGCGTCGACCGGCAGGAACGCCACGTCCCACTCGCCTTTATCGCCGGCCTCGGTCAACTCGCCGGAATTGGCGTAGGCGACGTACGCGACCGGCACGCCGAGCTTTTGGGCGAGCGCCGCGCCGAGATCGACGCCGACCCCGCCGGGTTGCCCGCTGGTCGGGTCTTTGGTCGACCAAAAAGCGGATTTCGCCGGCCCGACCCCGATCCCGACCCGGAGCGCGCCGCCCGCCAGGAGTTCGCGCCGCGCCTGGCCGTCGTCGGCGCCGGCACCCGACACCGCCGCCCAGACGATCGCGCCGGCGAGCGCGATCGATTTCCAGGCAGCGCGCATCACATCTTCGCTTTTTCCGCCCAGGTCGGCGCCGGATAGACCAGCTCGCACGCCGCCAGCTCGAACGGATAGATGGTGCAGTACTTGCCCTTCTGCACCTGCATCAGGATTGGCCGGACCAGCTCGTTCTGTCCGGTCGCGTCGAATTTGACGCCGCGATACGGCACGATCAGCTGATCGGGCGGGATGTTGGTCTGGGTCAGCGCGACCCGGATCTTTTCCGGCTCGGTCGAGCCGGCGCGGTTGATGGCGTCGAGCAGCGTCATCATGCCGGTGAATTCGCGCGCCGGCACGTCGGACAGGTCGCGCCCGTTGGAGTGCTTCTTGAACAGGGCGTTGACCCGCTCGATCAGCGGGATGCGGGCGGAAAGATCGGCGTTGTAGGGCGAGCGGGTGATCGAACCTTCCGCGTCTTTGCCCATGGTTGTGATGAAGGTCGGGTCGGTGAAGCCGGCGTTCTGGGCCAAGAGCAGCTTCGGATTGAAATCGAGATCCTTGGCGGTCTTGAGCAGCAGGAAGGTGTCGGAGGTGTAGGACGACGGCAGGAAAACGTCCGCGTTCGCCAATTTCAGCCGTTGCACCTCGGCGGTGAGCGCCGTGGTCTGGGCCTTGTAGGCGATTTTCTCGGAGACCTTGATGTTGTTGTCACGGGCGAGTTTTTCCTGAACCCGCGCGCTGTCGGTGCCGAACGCGGTGTCTTCGTGGAAAATGGAAACGGATTCGACCTTCTTACCGGTCTTTTTGGTGAAGTCCTTCATGAAATCGAACATGACGTGGGTGAAATGCTCGTCGTTCGGCGACGTGCGGAAGAAGAACTTGAGCCCGCGCTGGGTCAGCGCCGGCTGCGACGAAGAGCCGTTGACGTAGGGGATGCCGGCGCGTTCGGCCACTTGGCTCGAAGCCGCGGTGACGCTGGAGAAATAGGCGCCGCTGACGACGTGCACCTTTTCCTGGTTGATGAGGCGTTCGGTCTCGCCCTGGCCGACTTCGGGCTTGCCCTGGTGGTCGGCGACGATGAGCCTGACCTTGGCGCCCTTGAGGCCGGCAAGGCCCTTGCCCTTGGCAAGCGCCAGCGGTAGGTCGGCGCCTTCGTTGACGATCTCGACCGCGGTCCGCATGGCGGCGACCGCGTCGATGCCGATTTGCGCCACCGGACCCGAGAGCGGCATGATGACGCCGATCCGGACTTCTTGCTGGGCGTGGGCGGCGGACGCGCCGAGCAACAGCGCCAGCGCGGACACGAGTGCTTTGCTTTTCATGGCAGTTTCATAGCCTCTCTGGGTTGGAATTTTGCGTTTTTTTGGGGTGGCACGGTTCTTTTTTCTAGCCCATTCTAGCGCGACCTTCTAGCGCATTTCTAGCTGCCGGAAAGCGCATCAAAAGACGCCGGCGGGGACCACAGCGTGATGTCGGGCGAGATCATCCTACAAGCGGTCGTTAGCGGGCTCCTGATGGGGCTGATCTATGCCCTGGTCGCGGTCGGCTTGAGCTTGATCTTCGGCTTGATGGAAATCGTCAATTTCGCCCACGGCGAATTCCTCATGCTCGCCATGTTCGCCTCGTTCTGGCTGTGGGCGCTCGGCGGTCTCGATCCCCTGATGTCGCTGCCCCTGGTCGCGGCGATGCTCGCCGGGGCGGGGCTCTTGGTCCACTGGGGCATCATCCGCCATGTCCTCGACGCGCCGATGCTCGCGCAAGTGTGCGCGACCTTCGGGCTCGCGGTCGCGCTCCGCGCCGGCGCCCAGTTTCTGTGGACCCCCGATTTCCGCGTCGTCGCCGATCCCCTCGTCGCCGGACGAGTGCAGCTGGGCCCGATCTTCATCGGCCAGCCGCAGTTGGTCGCCGGCTTCGTCTGTCTCGCCGCGTTCGTCGCGCTGTGGCTGTTCGTGACCCGCACCGAAACCGGCTTGGCGCTGCAGGCGACGTCCCAGGATCGCCAGGCGGCCGCGGTCATGGGCATACCGACCGATCGCATGTCCGCACTCGGCTGGGCGATCGGGCTCGGGTGCGTCGCGGTCGCGGGCTCGATGCTGTCGACGTTCTTTTACATTTTCCCGGACGTCGGGACGAACTTCGCGCTGCTCGCCTTCGTCGCGGTCGCGCTCGGCGGATTCGGCAGCATTCTCGGCAGCCTCGTCGCCGGCGTACTGATCGGCCTGATCGAGTCGCTGGGCGGGCTTCTGATCAGCCCTTCCTACAAAACCCTGATCGTGTTCGCCCTTTATCTCGCCGTGGTGTTGGTGCGGCCGAAGGGCCTGTTCGGAAGGTTCTGACCGGTGGCCGACGATCCAACCCTGAAACTCGAAGCTGCGCGCGCGCAGCCGCTGTGGCCGCGTCCGCCCGCCTGGG
Source organism: Rhodospirillales bacterium (assembly GCA_009693905.1). Lineage (GTDB taxonomy): Bacteria > Pseudomonadota > Alphaproteobacteria > Rhodospirillales > 2-12-FULL-67-15 > 2-12-FULL-67-15. The sequence continues at coordinate 3,505 of SHWG01000037.1, forward strand.
CGGTCGCGCTCGGGCTCGCCGCGGGCGGGTTCCTGATCGCTTACCCGGCGATCTTCCCGTCGCCGTTTTCGCTCCATCTCATGATCATGATTTTCCTCTACGCGCTGATGGCGCAGTCGTGGAACGTGATGGCCGGGCTTTCCGGACAGATCAGCCTGGGCCACGCGATGTTCTTCGGCATCGGCGCCTACGCCGCGAGCGTGCTGTTCGCCAAGTACGGCGTTTCGCCGTGGATCGGGCTGCTCGTCGGGATGGCGATTTCGGCGCTCGCCGCCGCCGCGGTCGGGCTGCCGACGCTGCGTCTCAAGGGCCATTATTTCGCGATCGCGACGCTCCTGATCGGCTCGGGCGTCCAGATCGTGTTCTCGCGCTGGGAGTGGGTCGGCGCCGCGTCCGGCCTTTACATCCCGATCGAGCGGACCTCGCCCTGGCTTTCGTTCCAGTTCCACGGCGCCAAGACGCCGTACTATTTTCTCGCGCTCGGGGCCGCCGCGCTCGGCTATCTCCTGGTGTGGCACCTGCGCCGGACCCGCTTCGGCTTCCGCCTCCAGGCGGTTCGCGACGAGCCCGAGGCGGCAGCCAGCCTCGGCGTCGCGGTGTCGGGGCACAAGGTGCTGGCCTTCATGTTGTCGGGCGCGATGATGTCGGCCGCCGGAACCTTCTACGCCCAGTACGTTCTGGTCCTCGACCCGGAGCGGCTGTTCTCGCTCGACATCTCGATCCTCGTGCTGCTGATGACGGTGCTGGGCGGCAGCGGCACGCTCTGGGGCCCGGCGCTCGGGGCGGCGATCCTGGTGCCTTTGTCCGAATACAGCCGGATCTGGTTCGGCGGCACCGGCCGGACCGTGGATCTCATCGTCTATGGGATTCTGATCGTGCTGATCTGCATGTTCCGCCCGCGCGGCTTGTTGAGCCTGATCGAGGATCGTTTGCGCCGCCGGGAAGGAGAACGCGCATGACCTCGCTGCTCGAGGTCCAGGGCGTGACCAAGCGGTTCGGCGGCCTGACCGCCAATTCGGAAATCACCTTCGACGCCAACGCCGGCGAGATCGTCGGCATCATCGGCCCGAACGGCGCGGGGAAATCGACCCTGTTCGACCTGATCACCGGATTTGAGCGCGCCGACGCGGGCGAGGTCCGCCTCGACGGCCGGCGCATCACCGGCGTCCGGCCCGACCGGATCTGCGCGCTCGGCGTCGGGCGCACGTTCCAGAAGCTGAAACCCTTCGCCGACATGACCGTCGCCGAAAACGTCATGGTCGGCGCGCTCGCCCGCACCCATCGTATGAGAGAGGCCCGCGACCGGGCGCTCGAAGCGCTCGCTTTCGTCGATCTGTTGGAAAGGCGCGATCGCTTCGCGCGCGAACTTTCGACCGGGCAGCGCAAGCGCCTCGAGCTTGCCCGGGCGCTCGCGACCGGCCCGCGCCTGATCCTGATGGACGAAGTCACCGGCGGCGTCGACCAGCGCACCATTCCCGGGTTGATCGAGCTGGTTCTCTCACTCAAGGCCCGCGGCCTCGCCGTCGTCCTGATCGAGCACAACATGGCGGTGATGATGCGGATCGCGGATCGCATATTGGCGTTGCACGCCGGGCGGCGGATCGCGTTTGGTCCGCCCGCGGAAGTCCGCCAGGACGCGCTTGTCGTCGACGCTTACTTGGGGAGCGCCGACCATGCTGCTTGAGGTCCGTGGCCTCGACGTCGCCTACGGCGACTTCCAAGTCGTCTGGGACGTCTCGATTGCGGTCGCGGCGGGCGAGGCCGTCGCGCTGCTCGGCCCCAACGGCTCGGGCAAAAGCACCGTGGTCAACACCATCAGCGGACTCGTTCCGGTGCAAGCAGGAGAGATTCGTTTTGACGATCAAAATCTGACCGAGCGCCCGACCCACCACCGCGCCGGCCTCGGCCTTGCCCATGTGCTCGAACGCCGCCGGGTTTTTCCGCATCTCACGGTGCGCCAGAACCTCATGCTCGGCGCGTGGCACCCGGCGGCCAAGGCGGCGCGCGCGCGGTCGCTCGAACGGATGTTCGCGTTATTCCCGCGCCTGGCCGAACGGCAAGGCCAGGTCGCGCGCACGCTCTCGGGCGGCGAACAACAAATGCTGGCGCTCGGGCGCGGGCTCATGGGGCTGCCGCGGCTGTTGATGGTGGACGAGCCGTTCCTCGGCCTCGCGCCCCAGGTGATCGGGCAGATGCGCGCCGTGTTCGAGGCGATCCGCCGAGAAGGCATCGCCATCCTGTTCATCGAACAGAACGTGCGCCTGGCGCTTTCGATCGCGTCACGCGGCTACATCCTGGAAAGCGGGCGGATGGCCATCGCCGGGCCGGCCAAGGACCTGATCGACAGCCCGGTGACGCGGCGGATTTTCCTCGGCGGTTAGAGCCTAACGCTTGAGCCGCGCGATCGCCTCGGCGATCTCGGACGCCATCTTGGCGTGGTCGGGCGTGGTGTTCGCGAGTTCGCCCAACTTGGTCCAGGCGGCCAGCGCGCGATCCTTTTCGCCGATCTGGTCATAGAGCTTGGCCAACCAGTAACGGGCCTCGACATTGTCGGGCGCTCTCTGGACCGCGGCATCGAGGTTGAGCCGGGCGCGCTCCAGGCTCACCGGCGGCACGCCCATCCCGCCGTCGGGCAACCGGCGCGGCAGCATCGAGACGCGGCCTTGCAGGATCATGCCGGCGAGATTGCCGGGATCGACTTCGGTCGCCTGGTCGGCCTCGCCGCTCGCTTTTTCGACTTCGCCCCGGTCGAGATACGCTAGCGCGCTCGCGAGGTGCGGTTTGGGCGAGGTGCGATTGATTTTCTTGGCGGCGCCATAGGCGGCGAGGGCTTCGTCGTATTTTTTCATCGCCCGGTAGGCGTCACCCATCAGGATATGGGGATCGAGCGCATCCCGGTTCAGCTCGGCGGCGGTCTTGAACTCGGCGATTGCGGCTTCGTGCTTGCCTTCGGCGGCGAGCGCGATGCCTTTCTTGACGTGCCCCTCGGCCTTCTCGGCGCCGCCCGGGCCGCACGCGGCCAAAAACGCCACCAGCATCAATCCGGCGGCAAAGGCGAAATACTTTCTCGAAACGCCAACCATCCTCGAGCCCTCCCGAGCCTAAGCGCGAGGGAGTATAGCCGGACTCGCCATCGCCCGGGATAGCCTTTAAATCACCCGTTCGCGGAGCTTGGCGCAGATCCAGTCGGAGACGAGAACCAGGAGAAAGATGACCAGGATGCAGGTCGCGGTCTGGTGGTACTTGAAGAGTTTCATCGTCTGGATCAGGGAAAAGCCGAGGCCACCGGCGCCGACGAGGCCGAGCACGGTCGCCGAGCGGATGCTCACGTCCAAACGATAGATCGCGTAGGAAATGAACGCCGGCACCACCTGGGGGATGACGGCGAACAAAATCACCTGCATCTTGGAAGCCCCGGTCGCTTGCAGGGCCTCGATCTGGCCCTTGTCCACGCCTTCCGCTTCCTCGGCGCAGAACTTGGCGAGCATGCCGGTCGCGTGCAGCGCGATCGCGAGCACGCCGGCAAAGGGTCCGAGGCCCACGGCGCTGACGAAAATAAGCGCGAACACCAGTTCGTTGATCGAGCGCAGCACGTTCAGGAACATGCGCGTGGCGTGAAAAACGACGATATGCGGCGTCGTATTGCGGGCGCCGAGGAGGGTGAGCGGAATCGAGAGCAGGATCGCGATCAAGGTTCCCCACACCGCGATCTTGATCGTCTCGACGGTCGCGTCCACCAACAGGAGGACGTATTCGATTTCCGGCGGAAACATGCGAGTCAGAAAATCCCACATGTAGGGCAGGCCGGAAACGATCGCGATCGGGTTCATGCCGATTTGCCGGCCGGTAAACCACAGGATGGCGACGATCGGGATAGCCCAGACGACGGCGACGACCAGCTGCCGGCGCTGGTGGCGGGATTCCGCTTCGAGCGCGACGGCGACCGCGCGCGCGAACCCGGCGGCGTCGCTTTTATTCGTCGTCGCGGCCACGATTGTCCCCCCGATCGGCGTCCGCCGACGCGTCGCGATAGTAAATCCGCTGAATGATATTGTCGGTCAGTTCGGCGGCCGATCCCTGGAACACCACGGCGCCGCGGCTCATGCCGACGATACGCTCGGCGAATTCGCGCGCGTAATCGACCTGATGGAGATTGCACAGCACCGTGATGCCGAGTTCCTGCGACACCTGCTTGAGATAGCCGAGGACTTGGCGCGCGATCTTGGGGTCCAGGCTCGCCACCGGCTCGTCGGCGAGGATGATCCGCGGCTTTTGCGCCAGCGCGCGCGCGATCGCGACCCGCTGCTGCTCGCCGCCGCTGAGCGTATCGGCGCGCTGGAACGTCTTGTGATCCATATTGACCCGGGCGAGACATTCGATGGCGATGCGCTTGTCCTCTTGGGAGAAATTGTAGAACAGGCTCCGCCACGCGCTGCGGTAGGCCAGCCGCCCGGTCAGCACGTTGGTCAAAACCGACAGGCGCTTTACGAGATTGAATTGCTGAAACACCATGCCGAAGCGATGGCGAATCTCGCGCAGGTTCTTGTTCGGACCGGAGATTTCCTCGCCGTTGTGAATCACTTTTCCCGCGCTCGGCTCGACCAGGCGGTTGAGGCAGCGCATCAGCGTCGATTTACCGGCGCCGCTCGGGCCGAGAATGACCAGAAATTCGCCCTCGCGCACATCGATGCTGACGTTATCCAGGGCCTGGGTTCCGCCGGCGTAAAGCTTCGACAATCCTTGGATCGACAGCGTCGTGCGGGACAGGGCGGCGGTCGAGGACATCGTCGGTGAGGGCGCGAGGGTGTTCATGGGGTGCTTTCGGTTTTCAATAGATGCGGCCGCGGATGTAGGTCGAGGTCATGTCGATGGCCGTGACCATGCCGAGGATGATGAGAAGAATGAGTCCGGTTTCGCGCCACTCGAACAGGCGGATCGAGGTCACCAGCTCGAAGCCGATGCCGCCCGCGCCGACCATGCCGAGCACGGTCGCGGACCGCACGCCGACCTCGAACCAATAAAGATTGTAAGTCACGAATTGCGGCAACGCCTGGGGCAGAATCGCAAAAAGGATGACCTGCATCCGGGAGGCCCCGGTCGCGCGCAACGCCTCGATCGGGCCGGGATCGACGTTTTCCATCGCCTCGGCGTAAAGCCGGCCGAGGATGCCGCCGTAGTTAACGCCGAGCGCGAGCGCGCCGGGAAACGGCCCGAGGCCGACGGCGGAGACAAAAAAGATAGCCCAGATCAACTCGGAGATGCTGCGCAAGAGATTGAGAACGGCCCTGGCGGCGTTGCGGACCACGACCGAACGGACAACGTTGTTGGCGGCGAGAATGCCGAGCGGCAATCCGATCGCCGCCGACAGCACGCTGCCCCAAAGCGCGATGTAAATGGTCTCGATCGCGGGCTGCCAGACGTTGGCGGCGAACTGCCACTTCGGCGGCCACATGCGCGCGAAATATTCGCCGATGACGGGGAGCGCGCTGACGACTTCGCCGGGGCGCAGGCTGACCCCTTCGGCGGCCCAAGCCAGGAATCCGATGGCGAACGCGAGCGCGATCAAGTGCGGCAATCGCCAACGCTTGCGGGCCGCGATCTCGGCGAGCACCCGATCGACCGTCCGCGCCTCGCCCCCGTCGCCCGCCGTCGCGGTTCCCGTCGTCACGCCCTTCCCCCGTTAACCGGCACCAGCCCGGCGCATCGGCCGGGCCGGGTCGCGATTTTCTCCGATCACTTCATCTTGGTCAGATCGAGTTTCAGCACCGAGGCGATTTCGCGAATCGGGTCGTAGTCCTTGTCCGTCGCCGGATCGAAGCGCGCGACCGTTCCCATTTCGCCGAACGGAAGATTCTGCACTTTGGCGAACGCGTCGCGGATCTTTTTCTTCAAATCATCGGGCAGGGACTTGCGATAGAGCAACGGGTCGTTCGGGATCGGCGGCGAAGTCCACACCACTTTCAGCGTGTTGCAGTCGGCGAGGCCCTTGGCGCAGCCGCGCTCGTAGATGCGGTCGGCAACCGCCCCGGCGTCGACCTTGCCCGAGCCGACGGCGACGATGGTGGCGTCGTGGCCGCCCGAATACATGACCTGCTTGAAATCCTTCTGGGGCGAAATGCCGGCCTTGACGAACGCCGCCGAAGGCACCATCGAGCCCGACGTCGAACCGGGATCGACGAAGGCGAAAGTGCGGCCTTTGAGTTTTTCGAGCGAATCGATGCCGCTGTCCTTCTTGGCGATGATGATGGACTGGTAGCTCGGCTGCATGGTGCGGGCCACCACCGTCACCGCGAATGCCTCGACCGGCGCCTGGGTCGTCGCCAGCACGTATGAGAACGGCCCGAGCAGCCCGACATCGACGTGACCGCTGCGAAACGCCTCGATCGTGGCGTTGTAGTCGGAACCGACGAAGGTCTCGATCTTCATGCCGGTCTCCTTGGCCACGACGTCGAGGATCGCCTGCGATTGCCGGACCATGGCGCGCGAATCCTCGGCCGGGATGAACCCGATCCTGAGGACGCCGGTTTTGGTCGGATCGTGGGCTTGTCTTTGCGCCCAAGCCGCGTTCGTCGCCATGAGGACGGCGCAAACGGCGAGCAACGGATATTTCAGGAATTTCATGACTTGGTTTCCTCTGCTAAAGCCTGCCTGCAATGAACCGCGGTTCGAGGGGGTCCTCATCCGCGGATGATCTTATTTGTTTAGGCGGACGCCGACGAGTCGCCTTTTGTCCGCCCGATCTACCACCTGAGATTGATGTTCTTGATCTGGGTATAGCTCAACAATTCGTCGAAACATTCTTCCTGGCCGAGCCCGCTCTGCTTCCAGCCGCCATAGGGGGCGCCGAGGTAACGGCCGTTGGAGTTGATCCAGACGTACCCCGCCTCGATGCGGTCCGCGGTTTCCATCGCCCGGGCCAGATCGTTGGTGACGATCGCCGCGGTCAGGCCGTATTCGAGGCCGTTGACCCGGGCCAGCATTTCGTCGAAGTCCGACCAGATCATGATCGACATGACGGGCCCGAAAATCTCCTCGCGGCCGATTTTCATGGCCGGCGTGACCCGGTCGAACACGGTCGGCGAAACGAAGAACCCGCCGCCGAGTTCCGGGTCTTGCGGCGGGCCGCCGCCGGTGAGAAGTTCGGCCCGCTCTTGGCGGCCGGATTCGATATAACCCATGACCCGGTTGAACTGGCGCTCGGAAACGATCGGCCCGAGTTCGCTCTTTTCCAGCCACGGCAGCCCGACTGGCAATTCGGAGGCCAGGCGGACCAATTCGTCGCGGACTTGGCGGTGCAGGGATTCGTGCACGAACACCCGCGAGGTCGAGCTGCACGATTGGCCCTGGCGGTTCATGTTCATGCCCTTGATCGCCGCCGCCGCGGCGGATTTCGGGTCGGCGTCGGGGAAGATGATAATCGGGTTCTTTCCGCCCAGCTCCAACGATACCCGTTTCAGGCCGTCGGCGGCGTCCCGCGCGATCGCGCGCCCGGTGGGCACCGACCCGACGAAGCCGATGCGCGGCACGTCCGGGTGGCGGACCAGGACCGAGCCGGTGGCGCCGTCGCCGGTGATGATATTGACCACTCCCGGCGGGAACAGGCCCTCGCACAGTTCGCCGAGCTTGAGGCTCGACAGCGGCGCCTGCTCCGAGCCCTTGATCACGACGCAGTTGCCGGCAGCGAGCGGCGCCGCCGCCTTCTCGGCGCAGAACCGGAAGGGATGATTGAAGGGGTTGATCTTGGCGACGACGCCGTAGGGCTGGCGGCGGGTGAAATTGAGGTGGTTCGGCCCATGGGCCGAAGTCTCGCCCTTGATCTCGGTGATCAGTCCGGCAAAATATTCGAGCGAGTCTGCGGTCCAATCCATGTCGCCGCGCATGCCCTTGATCGAGTTTCCCGAATCGACCGCATCCATCAGGCCGAGTTGGTCGCGATGTTCGCGGATGCGCCGGGCCAGCGCCTCAAGCGCGCGGGCGCGCTCCTTGATCGGCGTTTTCCGCCACCCGGGGAAAGCCTTGCCGGCCGCCTGGACGGCGCGATCGACGTCGGCCGGGCCCGCGAGGGGAACGTCGGCGAGGTGCCGGCCGGTGGAAGGATTGAGGGTGGAGAAGGTGCGGCCGTCGGCGGCGGCTTCCCAGCGCCCGCCGATATAGAGGCCGCGCGGGGCGAAGCCGAGATCGGGCTCCTTGGGCAGTGGGGCGATTTTGTTCATGGGAACACTCCTCTCTATCTCTTCAAGGGACGATCGCGGCCCGAAGCACGGTACGTTCGGAGGCCCGTTTGAAGGCAACGCCCACTTGATCGAGCGGGAATTTGGCGTCCACCAGATCGTGAAAGGGAAAACGAGTCCGGTTGGCGGCGACGAAATCGAGAGCCTCGATCAAATGGCGGGGATGGTAGTTGTGGACGCCGCGCAAGGTGACGAGCTTGCGCAAAATCATATTAGCGTCGATGCGGACGAAGGATTCGGGGTTGACCAGGCCGCCGAGGACATAGCGCCCGCCGACGCGCAGCATCTTGAGGCCGGACGGGATTACGTCGGGAGAACCGCACACTTCGATCACCGCATCGGGGCCTTCGGGCAGGCAGCGCGCCCGGACCGCCTTGACCAGGTCGTCCTCGCCCGCCTGGCCGGGATCGAGCGCCAGATCGACGCCGAATTTCCGCGCCAGTTCGCGCCGGGCCGGGACGGTGTCGATCCCGACGACCAGGCGCGCGCCGCGCGCCTTGGCGATGGCCGCGCCGTAAAGACCGAGCAGGCCGAGCCCCTGGATCACCACCGCTTCGCCCATGCCGATCTCGGCCGCCTCGGTGACCGCGATCATGGTCGCGACCCCGCAGTTGATCGGGGTCGCTTCCTCGTCGCTCAATTCGGCGGGGAGCTTGAGAATCCAGGAGTGCGGCAGGATGTAGCAGTATTCGGCGAACCCGCCGTGAAAATGCGGGTCCTCGCTGACCGCCATGTGCCCGTACTTCTCGACCCCCGGCGACTTCTGCGGGATGTCGAGAACTTCGGTGTAATAGTTGGGGCCGCGGATGAAATATTCGCTCCAGGTGATCCGGTCGCCGACGGCCAGGGATTCGCCGCGCATGTCGCGCTCGATCCCGCGGCCGAGCTCGACGATCGTTCCGATGATCTCGTGGCCGAGAAGGCCGGGGCAGGGATTGGGCCGCCGGCCCTCGTAGGAATGGACATCCGAGCGGCAGATGGTCGACATCCGGACCCGGACCAGGGCTTCGCCGGCACGGGTCGCGCGCAAAGGGAACTCCCGGACCGTGAACGGCTGGTTGGGCGCGTCGTAGACGGCGGCTTTGCCGCTCGAGGGACTCATGTTTTTGCCGCCCTGCCGGTCGGGCTCGATCAATGCGCCGCGACGCCGTTGAGGGCGTATTCGAAGATATGGTGGCTCTTGAGCGCGCCGGCCTTGGCTTTCTTCCGGTAATTGTCCGAGATGGGTTCGCTGATCACGATCGGCACCCGCGCTTCGGACACGCCGCCGTGGGTGCGCAGCCGGAACCCCTTGAGCGCGGAAAGATCGTGGTCGGCCCGGGCCGCGCCGATGCACGTATTTTGTTTCGAAATAACCACGACGTCGCCTTCCCGGTCGGCGGGCAAATCGAACTTGGCGCAGGCCGTGTGCTTGTCAAGAACCAATTCGATGCCCGCGCTCGGCTCGATCAGTTTCATGATTTGCTCCGGCTTGGCGTTGCCGCCGCAGCAATAGACCCGCACGAACCCGCCGAGCGCGCCGTGATGGCCGACGAAATAATCGGTGATCGGGCAGATCACCCGGGTGTCGCCCCGGCCGAAGGCCTCGTCGAGAATGTCCTGGAGCCAGATCACGTTGGGCGTGCCGTCGGGCTTCGATTTGTCGTTCATGCCGTGATCGGCGGTGAGCGCGACGACCGCGCCCAATTCCGCGAGCCGGGCGAATTTTTCGTCGAGGTTGCGGTAGAACCGGTCGGCTTCGGCTTCGCCGGGGGCGTATTTGTGCTGGATGTAATCGGTCAGCGACAGGTACATGATATCCGGGCGGTCGCGCTCGAGGATCCGGATTCCCGCCTCGAGCACGAACAGGGACAACTCGGCCGAATACATGTCGGGCAGCGGCTGGCCGACGAACTTGAGAACGTTGTCGATGCCGTGTTCGGCCCGGGTGCAGGCGTCGGCTTTTTCCGAGGAGAAGTTGATGTTGCCCCGCGCGATGTCGAGCCCCTTGCCCAATTGGCGCCGCAGCTTGTCCTTGGCGGTGATCGACACCACCTTGGCGCCGGCGCGGGCGAATTCCGCGAGAATCGTGGGCCCGCGCAGAAGCTCGGGGCCGGTCATGACCACCGCTTCGCCGGTCGCCGGATCGAGATAGAAATTTCCCGAGATGCCGTGGACCGAGGCCGGCGCGCCGGTCACGATCGACATGTTGTTGGGACAAGTAAAGCTCGGCACCGTGCCGTCGGCGATGGCGCTGAACCCACGGGCCATGAAGCGGCCGATGTTGGGAATGATCCCGTCTTTCAGGCCGCGGTCGAAATAGGCCGGGTCGCCGCCATCGATGCACACCACGACCAGCGGCCTTCGGGGCCAGCTGTAATCGACCCCGTTGACCCGAACGCTTGGGTTGTCGCCGTTTTTTGGCATGGAGGACTCTAAGCTCCCTGGGATGTTCTTCGCCCGCTTGCGTAACCGTAGCTAAATTCTTATCATCCGAAAAATCTATTAATCGGCATATATCATTGATTTAATCAATGTATGAAAAGTGGCTGAAAGCGTTCCACATGGTCGCCTCCCAAGGCGGCTTTACCCGCGCGGCGCGCGCCCTCAACGTCGGCCAGCCGACCATTTCAACCCACATCAAGTCGCTGGAAGATCATTTCCAGGTCGAGCTGTTTTACCGCCGGGGGCGGAAATTCGAACTCTCCCAGCCGGGCCGCGCGCTCCTGACCATCACCCAGGGTCTCTACGGCCACGAGGCCGAGGCGGCGAGTTATCTGCGCATGGTCGGGCGCAACGAGCGCGGGTTGCTCCGTTTGGGCGCGGTCGGACCCTACGAAGTCATCGAACTCGCCCATCTCTACCGCAACGCCTATCCGCAGATCGAGATCGCGGTCAACGTCGCCGGGCGCGACGAAATCGTCTCCCGCCTCGCCAATTTCGAGATCGACGTCGGAATTCTCGCCGACGACATCGGCAGCCCCGAATTTTATTCGCTGCTCTACGACCGCCATCAAGGATTGGTCATGGCTCCGGCGGCGCATCGGCTGGCGCGGCAAAAGTCGATCCGGATCGAGGAATTGCAAGATGAGCCGGTGATCTTCCGCGATCCGTCGTCGGCGACCCGGCGCGCCTTCGAGGGCGCGCTCGCCCGCGCCGGCGTCCGGGTCAAGCCGATCCTGGAAATCAACAGCCGCGAGGCGATCCGCGAGGCGGTGGCGCGCGGCATGGGTCTCGGCGTCGTCTCGGAGCGGGAATTCGCGCCGCATCCCGGTATCCGGGCATTGCGGGTAAAGAACGCGGCCATCGACATATCCGCCTACGTCACGGTTCTGACCGCCAGGCGCGCCCGGCCCTTGATCGAAGCGGTCATCCGATTGGCGCAAGAATCGGCGCCGTTCAAAGCCCGCGCGTGATTCAAAATTAACGCGCGACCCCGATAGGGGCGCATCATTGATAGGGGCGCATCATTTATCGCGCGCGGGGTTAAGCCCGCGCGACCCCGATAGGGGCGCATCGTTTATTGCGCGCGGGGAGCAGCCCGCGCGACCGTGGCTATCGCTTTTCCCAGATCTTCCAGTTCCTCGCAGCCCTTCGGACACAACTTCTTCAAACGCGCGACGATTTCCTTCGCCTTGTCGATCTGTTTGGTCTCGACATAAAGCTCGCCCAGGTATTCGAGAGCGCTTTTGTGATTGGGGTCGAGATCGAGCGCTTTGCGGTAATGGACCAAGGATTGCTTGAAGTCCCCGGTACGGCGCAGACTGAATCCCATTAAATTATGTCCGTCGGCGTCCGGATTAACCTTCAGGATCGGCGTCAGTTCGGCGATCGCGCCCCGAAAATCCTCGGCCTTGACCTTGGCGCGGCCGAGGCCAGGTCGGGCGCGCCTCGGGTCGTGCTCGGCTCGTCGGAATCGACCGCCATCGCGCTCGAAGCGAAGCCGGCAGCTCCCGCCAGCAGGGGAAACATGAAATACAACGCGGAGATTCGCATGACGATCGTCCTTTCAAGTTCGCAAAATTTTCTATCCGCTCTCGCCCAGGGCGGCGTCGAAACGGTCGAGAAATTCGGCGCAGATCGCCTGGTCGTGGGCGATGGAGAGATAGAGCTTGGTTCCCATCGGATTGACGAACACGCCGCGCTCGAATAGCCCAAGCATCAGCTTGCGCGCGCGGACCTTGTCGCCGCGGGCGGAAGAGCGGTAGTTGTTCACCGGCCGGTCGGCGAACACGACCTGGGCGAGCGGCCCGTCGCCGATGACCTGCGCGGTCATCTGGCGATCCCGGAGCGCGGCACGGAGCGCATCGCGGAACGACGCGCCGAGGGCGTGCAGTTTTTCGTAGGTGCCGGGCCGCTTGAGCACCGCGAGCGCCGCGTTCGCCGCCGCGGTTGAAATCGGATTGCCGCCCAGCGTCGAGGCCATCCACACGTAACCGTCGTCGCCGATTCTGCTCTCGTCGACGAGATCCATGATTTCGCGCCGTCCACCGAACGCGCCGATCGGATAGCCGCCGCCGAGCGCCTTGCCGTAGGCGACGAGATCGGGAATCACGCCGTAGTATTCCTGCGCCCCGCCGTAGGCGAGGCGAAAGCCGGTCACGACCTCGTCGAAGATGAGCGGCACGCCCGCTTCGGTGCAGAGCCGGCGCACGCCTTCGAGGAACCCCGGCTCGGGCGGCGTGCAGCGCTGCAAGGGTTCCATGATCACGCCCGCGAGTTCGGAGCGCCGCGCGCGGACGATCTCGGCCGTGATCTCAAGGTCGTTGTAGGGCGCGACCAGAAGCTCGCCCTCGATCGAGGGCGTGCCGGCGGACGTCCGCTCAGGGGTGGGGAAATCGAGGTTACGGCGCGGGAAAAGACTGGTTACCCCGGCCTCGTTGGCGCCGTGATAGGCGCCTTCGAATTTCAGGATCTTGGGCCGGCCGGTGTGGGCGCGCGCAAGGCGCATGCAGTACATCGTCGCTTCGGTTCCCGAGGCGCAGAAGCGCAAGCGCTCGGCGGCCGGGCACGCGCGCTGGATCTCCTCGGCCAGCGCCAGCGATTGCGTGTTGAGATAGGCGAAGTTCGACCCGAGCGGGACCTGGCGCTGAACCGCCAAGACGACGTCGGGGCAGGCGTGTCCGACCAGCGCCGATCCCCAGCCCATGGAGAAATCGAGATATTCCTTGCCGGCGGTGTCCCAAAGCCGGGCGCCTTGGCCGCGCGCGATCGCCACGATCGCGTCCTCGGGCAGGCCGAATTCTCCGTTCGCGATCCCGCCGGGAAAGACCGCCAAGGCCCGCGTCTGGATATCCGCCGTCATGTCGGTCGCTCCGTCGCGCGGGCTTAACCCCGCGCGCAATACATGTTGCGCCCCTATCGGGGCGCGGATTATTTCGCCGTGACTTCGGAGATCTTTTCGAGAGCTTTCCGATCGAGGCCCACGCGCTCGGCCGCGATCAAAATGTTATGCCAGGCTTCTTCCGCCAAAGGGATGCCTTGGGCTTCCCTGAGGGCGCGTACCTTGAGTTCGGGCTCGCCGGGGGCCAGCACCTCATCCCCGGCCTTGAGCGGCCTGGCGCCCTTGAAGAAGCGCAAATACTCCCGGACCTCGGCGGCGAAGCCGCCGGTCCGGTCGAACGCCTCGGGTTTCAGGTAAATCGAGAGCATGCCGTTGGCGAACGGGCGCGGCGGCGGGCCCGAGCAGCCCGACCCGGTGAGCGCGCCCGCCAACAGCTCGATCATGAACGCAAGGCCCGAGCCCTTGTGCTCGCCGATAGCGCGGATCGCGCTGGTTCCCCGGCTCGAATTCGG
>SHWG01000038.1 GCA_009693905.1 Rhodospirillales bacterium
ATCCAGTCCGCCGAAGTCTCGCGCAGGGATTTGAGGAACCGGGCGGCATAAGCGGTGTTGACGGCCGGATCCATCGCTTCCTCGACGCTGAAGAAGCGTTGCCCGTGATAGCCGAGGTTCACCTGCATGCAGCCGACGTCGATGTTCGCAACCTTCCGCGCCTTGAGGCGACGGACCTCGGCCAGGGCCTCGGCGGCGGAGTTGAAAAACCGCCCCTCGCCCTCGGCGGTCACGGTCCAGGGCCAGGCAACATTTGCCCGGTTGGCTTCGTCCCAGCGGCCCGACTCGGCCTTGCCGACGGCGGCCAAAAGATGGCGGGGCAGGCCGAATTCCGCCTCCTGGCGCGCGGCCTCGGAGGCGCAGATTTTCCAAGGATTTTCAATTGCTTGGCGCGCAACCGGGGTGCCCCAGGCGGACCCTGAGGCGGCCAGGCCGGCGATCAATCCGACAATCAGGACGGTTCTCGACATCGCGTGTTCCCTCTCCAAGCCTTGCCAAGGGAAAAGCAAGCGCCGTGCCAGCCGCGGGAGGAGAGGGGGGAAGGGGAAGGGGAAGGGGAAGGGGAAGGGGAAGGGGAAGGGGAAGGGGAAGGGGGGAAACCCGGGAGCGAAACATATAATCGTTCCCCGGATAACTTCCGACCTCACGCGGCGGCGGCCGTTTTCCTTCGCGCGATCCGCCGCGCCTTCCCCTTCGCGCTGCCCCCCTTCACCGGCCTGAAATCCACCACCAGCCTGCGACCCGTCGCCGCCGCGTAGCCTTCGAGGGTCGCCAGTCCCGGCGCGTGGCGGCCCGATTCGATCCGGGCGATGGCCGCTTGCTTCGCGCCGATCCTAAGCGCGATCTGTTTTTGCGTCAGTCCGGCCGAGAGGCGGATTTGGACCAGCCGCGCGGCCAGTTTTTCCTCCAACTTCAACGTCTCGTATTCCGTCTTGACCTCCGGGTTCTGGAGAAGACGCTTTTTCAACTGTTTCAAGGTCGTCATCGTGTTTCCTTTGCTCTCTCGATCGCCAGGCGGAGGTTCCGGGCGGGGGTTTTCTGGGTTTTCTTCTGGAAGGCGTGGACGACGATTACCCGCTCGCCCCGGGTGACGAACAGCGCCCGCCCGATGCCTTCCTGGCCCTTCGCCCGCAGTTCGTACAGACCGCCGCCCAGGTGATCTATGTGCGGCGGCCGAAGCGCGGGCAGCCCGCGCGCCTCGATCTGCTCCATGATCCACAGGAGCTTGGCCTGGACTTTAAGCGGCAGATCGGCGATTTCGTCGTCCACCGTCGGCCTGAGGGTTTCGACGGTCCATGCCATCGCTCCTTATATAACATTCATGTTATAATGCGCAAGCGTCGGGAGCGATTTTCCCAACCACTTACGGAAAAAATGGCGGAGCCGAGGGGGTGAACCCTTCACCCCTTGGGGGGCGTCGTGTCGGCTTCGCCCAAGGACCGCTGCATCAGGACCGAATCGACCCAGCGGCCGAGTTTGAAGCCCGCCGCGACGAGTGTACCGACCTGGCGAAAGCCGAGTTGCTGGTGCAACCCGATCGAGGCGGCGTTGGCCGAATCGCCGATGACCGCGACCATTTGGCGCATGCCGGCCGTGGCGCAGGCGGTGATGATGTCGGCGAGCAGCATCCGGCCATAACCGCGCCCGGCCGCCTCGGGCACGACGTAAACCGAATCCTCGACGCTAAAGCGATAAGCGACGCGGGCGCGATAGGGCGCGGCATAGGCGAAGCCGGCGATTTTTCCGTCCGCCTCGAGCACACGAAAGGGCAAGCCCCTGGCGACGACATTTTGCCAGCGCGCCGTCATCTCGGCGAGATCGGGCGGATCGCACTCGAAGCTCGCGAGCCCGTGCCGGACGTGGTGGGCGTAGATCGCTTGGATCGCGCCCATGTCGTCGGCCGCGGCCGGGCGGACGACGACGGAGCCGGCGGCGACCGAGCGAGGTTTGGACGAGGTTTCCGCGGCCAAGGGCTTCGGGTCCATGCGCACCATGAGTTCGACGAACCGCGCGAGCTTGGCGGCCAAGGCCGGCAGGCCCGGCCCGCGCGCGACCGTGCGCTCGTCCATATAGAGCGCGCGGTTGATTTCGATCTGGAGGGCATGAACGCCCGAGCCGGGCTTGCCGTAATGACGGGTGGTGTGACCTCCGGCGTAGGGGATGTTGCGGGCGACGACGAAGTCGAGCGACTTGAGCAGGCGCTCGGCGGTGTCCACCACGGAGGCCGCGCACGAGGTTCCGTGGGCGTCGCCGAGCACCACGTCGACGCGCCTGACGCCCGAATCCTGGTCCATCGGGCCCCCGACCGACGGCATCGAGTGGCAATCGAGCAAAACGCAATGTCCGAATTGGCGGCGCGTGTCCGCGATCAGGCCGGCAAGCGCGGCATGGTAGGGCCGGTAGAATCGCTCGATGCGCTCGATGGCGTCGTCGTAGCCGAGCTTGTGGCGGTAGATTTCCTCGCCGCTGGTCACGACACGGGCGACGGTGCCGAGCCCCGCCGCTACCCGGGGCGAGGTGGTGTTGCAATGCGCCGGCAGCCGGCCCTCGAACATCGCCGGGTCGAGCTCGAACGGCTCCCGGTTCGGGTCGACATAGGCGCGGGGAAAATGGGCCCTGAGCAGCGGCGCGCCGAACAGCGGCGCGGCGGCAAAAAGCTCGTCGATAAAGGCGTCCTCGGAGCGCCGGAGCGTGACCGGATCGAGCCTCGATGCCGCGCGGAACGCTTCCGAATACGTCCGTCCGCTATGGGGCGAGGCGAAGACGAACGGCACCGTGCGGCGCTCGGGCTCGAGCACGTCGAAGGGCGCGTCGGCCGGTTCGAGCGGCTGGTAGACGAAGGCAGGGCTGGCGGAACCGTGGCGGCTTTTGGCGGACAAAGGAATACCCCGGAGTTTCAAGGAAACCTTGTTTACGGGCGGGTGTGCGCGCTTGCAACGGCAAAAGGAGGATTCCGCTCGAGGCCGCGCCGCTCCCCGCTTGCGCGGGGACAAGCCTTGCCAAGGCGGAGCCCGAACAGTAAAAGCCGCAGGCTCGGGACGGGCTCAAGGGCGGTTAGCTCAGCGGTAGAGCACTACGTTGACATCGTAGGGGCCACAGGTTCGATCCCTGTACCGCCCACCATTGAAACGCTCCGGAAAATCCTGGGGGGTTCGCGTTTATGCGGGGCCTACGCGTTTGTGAACGGGGATGGGTCGGTTCCGGCTTGCTTTCGGAATCCGGTTCGGGTATCCCCGCTGTTCGCCCGTCGCGGGAACGGACATCCGAGGGGAATATCCCAGTGCTTCGCCGGCTCTACAAAATCGTTCCTTCCATACTCGCTTGCGTGGCGGTCCTCTTTTGGGGGCTGGCTGGCGCCGCGCCTGCGGCCCACGACGCCATTCCAGAAACCGGTTCCCAAGTCGCGCAAAATCACACCGACCACCAAGGCGCCGCCACCCTTGCAACTGGCGGTGATCATCATAATGGCGTTGCGGCAACTACACCGGCAGATGCCGACAACACGGCGGGCGGCATGGATCATTGTAGCTTGTCGGGGTGTTCCTTCGCGGCGGTAATGCCGCTTCCGAGCGGTGCGGTTATCCATGCGCGCGCGTCCGCTCCGGTCTTCGCGCCGGGCGATGACGTACCCGAAAGCGGCGCCGCGCCGCCGCTTCGTCCCCCGCGCCTTTCCTAACCCACCTTCCGCTTTCGCACGCTTGCGGGTTGTCGGCGACCGAACGGTCGCGGCCGCTTTCTCGCGCGCGGACTCCGTCATTCCATCCCACCCGACAGACAAGGATTTTACGTCATGAATACGACCCGCAATGTTTTCGCCGCCGTTCTCGGCCTTTCTTTCCTGGGAACCGGTTTCGCCGCCGAGGCCGCCCCGGCGCAAAGCTTTCCCTTCGGCCAGGCGGTCAAGGTCGGGCCCACAACCCGCACCATCACCATCACGATGAGGGACAATCTCTACGAGCCCGAAACCGTCGCCGTGAAGCCCGGCGAGACAATCCGGTTCGTGGTCTTGAATAGGGGGGACCTCCTGCACGAGTTTGCCCTCGGCCAGCCGAACGACCATGCCAAGCACCAGGAAATGATGAAGACGATGATGGACCACGGCATGATCACCGCGACTGCCGTCAACCACGAAGCAATGAAGATGGATATGGGCCCGGGCGGGCACGCGCACGGCCCGGAAAGCGCCAGCGTGCTGGTCGAGCCCGGCAAGCAGGGCGAGCTAACGTGGAAATTCACCAAGGCGATGACGGTCGAGTTCGCCTGCACCATCCCCGGTCACTACGAGTCCGGCATGGTCGGCACGATTGATCTCAATGCCGAATAGGGCAGGAGAAGTGACGATGACCAATCCTCTTCGCGGCATCTCCCGGCGCGGCGTGCTCAAGCTCGCCGGGGCGGCGGGGCTGCTGACCATCTATCCCGGCCGGCGCGGCTTCGCGTCGGCCGACAAACGATACGAGATCGCCATCGAGGCGGGGCGGATCGTGGTCGACGGAACCAGCAGCAACGCCATCATGATGGGCGGATCCGTCCCCGCGCCGATCTTGCGCTGGCGCGAAGGCGAAGAAGTGGTGATTCATGCCACCAACAAGCTCTCGGAGCCCACGTCCATCCATTGGCACGGGCTTTTGCTCGAAGGCGTCATGGACGGCGCGCCGGGCTTCAACGGCTACGTCGCCATCGAACCCGGCCAGACTTATACCTATCGGTTCAGGCTGCGCCAGGCGGGCACCTACTGGTACCACAGTCATTCCAGCGCCCAGGAACAGGCCGGCATGTACGGCGCCATCGTCATAGAGCCCGCAGGGCGCGATCCGGTCCGCGCCGATCGCGATTACGTCGTGGTTCTCTCCGACCACACCCAGGAACATCCGATGCGGGTTCTCGCCAACCTCAAGGCGGATGCCGGCTACTACAATCGCGGCAAGCGGACTTTGATCGATTTTTTCCGCGACGCCGGGCGCGACGGATTCGCCGCCGCCTTTAAAGATCGCTTGGAATGGGGCGAGATGCGGATGGACCCGACCGATCTCGCCGACGTCACCGGCTACGCCTTTCTCGTCAACGGGCGCGGGCCCAAGGACAACTGGACGGGGATTTTTACACCGGGTCAGAGGGTTCGCTTGCGCTTCATCAACGCCTCGGCCATGAGCTTTTACGACGTCCGGATTCCGGGTCTCCCGATGACGGTCGTTTCCGCCGACGGCCAGAACGTGCAGCCGGTGCGGGTCGACGAATTTCGGATCGGCGTCGCCGAGACTTACGACGTCATCGTCCTCCCGCGCGAAGACAAGGCGTTCACCATCTTCGCCGAGCCCCTCGATCGCTCAGGCTATGCCCGCGCGACCCTCGCTCCCCGCGAAGGCATGGAAGGTCCGATCCCCGACCAACGTCCGCGCACCATCCTCAGCATGGCCGACATGGGCATGGCGATGGGCGGCATGGATCACTCGGCCATGACCTCGGGTAGTGGCTCGATGGCCGGCATGGACCACAGCAAGATGGCCATGCCCGGGATGGATCATTCAGCCATGGGTCAAGGTGCCGCGCCGGCGACCGGCCCCGACGGCAAGCGTGCCTTCGGTTGGGCCGACGCCGGCACGCTGCCGGGCGCGAAAGCATTGAGCTACGCCGATCTCCGCGCCGCGACCAAGAACGCCGATGCCCGCGAGCCGAGCCAGGAAATCGAAGTTCGCCTGACCGGGGTCATGGATCGCTACGTCTGGACGCTCAATGGGCGGCCGTTCGGCCGTGAAGAGCCGATCCGGGTCAATTACGGCGACCGGGTGCGGATCAAGTTCGTCAACGAAACCATGATGGCGCATCCCATGCACCTGCACGGGATGTTCGTCGAACTCGAAAACGGTCAGACCGACCGCAAACCCTTGAAGCATGTCGTTGTCGTGCCGCCCGGCCAGACCGTGTCCGCGGTCCTGACCGCCGACGAGCCGGGCGATTGGCCGTTTCACTGCCATCTCGTCTATCACATGGCCGCCGGGATGATGACGCGCTTCATCGTCGAACAGAAAATTGCGCGCGGTTGAGGACAGGGGCGATGAACAACAAAGCTATTCCTCTCGCCTTGGGCGCGGCGCTCGTATCGGCCTTGGCCGCCGGTCGAGCTTGGGCGGCCGAGCCGGGGCAGATATTCACCTTCTTTCAGGCCGAACAACTCGAATACCGGACCGGCACCGGTAAGGATGGGCTTAATTGGGATGCCCAGGGCTGGGTCGGCAACGACGACCACAAGCTTTGGTTCAAGACCGAAGGCGAAAAGCCGAACGAGGGCAAGCTGGAAAAAGGCGAGTTCCAGCTTCTTTACAGCCGCCCCATTTCGGATTTCTTCGATGTTCAGGCGGGCGTTCGCCAGGACATCAAACCGAATCCGGATCGGACCTTCGCCGTTTTCGGCGTGCAGGGGATCGCGCCCTACAAGATCGAAATCGACGCCGCCGCTTTCGTCAGCCACGAAGGCGAGGTATCGGCGCGGCTCAAGGGCGAATACGACATGCTCATCACCCAGCAGTTGATCCTGCAACCGACCGCCGAGATCAACCTGGCGGTCCAGAGCGTGAAGGAGCGTGACATCGGATCGGGCGTCAACTCGGTCGGCGTCGGCTTGCGCCTGCGTTACGAAATCATCCGCGAATTCGCGCCCTACATCGGCTTTCAATGGGAACGGAAGCTCGGACAGACCGCCGATTACGCGCGGGCCGACCGGGAAACGGTGGACAACCGCTCATTCGTTACCGGGGTTCGCTTCTGGTTCTGATCTACCAGCATATCGCCTCTGCTAGGTTCGAAAAGCCATCGGTCTGCAACTCGGCTCAGAACATCAAGAGCGCGGCGAGAAACAGGATGATGGCCGCGTGAATGGTTCGTGTCCGGGCCGTCGTCGGGGGCATGAAGGAGAGGGTAAGGCCGGCAAGGGTATGGTCCACAACCGCAAAACCGGCGTACCCGGCGTTGACAGGGCCGTGGCCGCTGCCTATTGTCCGCGCCGCCCGCCTGCCGGACGATTCGATTTAGGCCCCAATCATGAAAGTCAAAAATTCCCTCAAGAGCGCGAAAAAGCGGGACAAGGACTGCCGCGTCGTCCGCCGCCGCGGCCGGGTTTACGTCATCAACAAGAAAAACCCGCGAATGAAGGCCCGCCAGGGTTAATTTCGCGCGCGGTTTGGCGTTTTCTTCCTTAGGGTAGTGACCTACCATCGAAGCCGCTCTTCGAGGGAGCGCCGACCCATGCGCATGCCCGTACCCGATCCGTCCGTGATCGCGCGCCGCGCCGAAATCGCGCGGAATTTGCGCGCGCTGGTCGGCCCGGACGGCGTGATCGACGGCGCCGACGCGCTCCGCGCCTACGACTGCGACGGGATGTCGGCCTATCGGCAACCGCCGATGCTGGTGGCGCTGCCGCGCGGAACCGGCGAAGTCGTCCGGGTCCTCAAATACTGCCACGCCCACAACGTGCGTATTGTTCCGCGCGGCGCGGGAACGGGCCTTTCGGGCGGCGCCCTGCCGCTCGCCGACGCGGTCACCGTCGGGCTTGCGCGCATGAACCGGATCATCGAGGTCGATTATGCCAACCGCTGCGTGGTGGCCGAGCCGGGCGTGACCAATCTCGGCGTCACCGACGCCGTTCGCTCGGCCGGGTTCTATTACGCGCCCGATCCGTCGAGCCAGATCGCCTGCTCGATCGGCGGCAACGTCGCCGAAAACTCGGGCGGCGTGCATTGTCTGAAATACGGCCTCACCGTTCATAACGTGCTCGGCGTCGAATTGGTGCTGATGGACGGCGAAGTGGTCCGGCTCGGCGGCAAGCATCTCGACACCCCCGGGCTCGATCTGCTCGGCGTCGTGATTGGGTCCGAAGGCTTGCTCGGGATCGTCACCCAGGTCACGGTGCGGATTCTCAAGGCGCCGGAAACGGCCCGGGCCATGATGATGGGATTCGCGAGCAACGAATCCGCCGGCGATTGCGTCGGGCGGATCATTTCCGCCGGAATCATTCCGGGCGGGATGGAAATGATGGACCGCCCGGCGATCCGCGCGTCCGAGGAATACGCCCACGCCGGCTATCCGCTCGACGTCGAATCCCTGCTCCTGGTCGAACTCGACGGTCCGGCGGTCGAGGTCGAGCATCTGGTCAAGCGCGTCGAAGAGATCGCGCGCGCGGCCGGCGCGACCACGCTGACGATCAGCCGCGACGCGGCCGAGCGCGAGCGCATCTGGGCCGGACGCAAAGCCGCGTTTCCGGCGATCGGGCGCCTCTCGCCCGATTATCTTTGCATGGACGGCACCATTCCCCGCCGCAAATTGCCCGAGGTGCTGGCCAAGATCGCCGAGCTGTCGCGCCGCTACAACCTCGGCGTCGCCAATGTCTTCCACGCCGGCGACGGCAACCTCCATCCGTTGATTCTGTTCGACGCCAATGTCGGCGACGAACTCGATCGCGCCGAGCGCTTCGGCGCCGACATCCTGCGCGCCTGCATCGCCGCAGGCGGCGTGCTCACCGGCGAGCACGGCGTTGGGATCGAAAAGCGCGACCTGATGCCCGAGATGTTTTCCCCTCTCGATCTCGAACAGCAGCACCGCCTCAAGTGCGCGTTCGATCCCTCGGGGCTGCTCAATCCCGGCAAGGTGTTTCCGACGCTCCATCGCTGCGCCGACCACGGCATGATGCGCGTGCACAAGAACGAAACCCGCTTTCCCGACCTGCCGAGATTTTGAACGATGTCCGAAATTTTCAAGCCGGCGCGGCCCGCCGCCGTGGCCGAGGTGCTTGTTCAAGCAAAAGGCGCGATCGAGGTGCGCGGGCGGGGAAGCAAGCGCGCGCTCGGCCGGCCGGTGCCCGAAGGCCTGGCGGTGCTCGATCTTTCCGGCCTCGCCGGAATCACGCTCTACGAGCCCGAGGAACTGGTCATGTCCGCCCGCGCCGGAACCCCGATCGCCGATGTGCGCGCCGCATTGGCCGAAAAAAACCAGGAACTCGCGTTCGACCCGCCTGATTATTCGGGCCTTTTCGGCGGCCGGGACGCAGGCACCTTGGGCGGCGCGATCGCCTGCAATCTTTCCGGCTCCCGGCGCATCAAGAGCGGCGCGGCGCGCGATCACATTCTCGGATTTGCCGGCGTCAACGGCCGGGGCGAGGAATTCAAGTCGGGCGGCCGGGTGATGAAGAACGTCACCGGCTTCGATCTTTCCAAGCTGATCGCGGGCTCTTACGGCACGCTCGCGGCGTTGACCGACGTCACGGTCAAGGTCTTGCCGCGGCCGGAAAAAATCCGCACCGTTCTCGTCTTTGGGTTGGCGGCGGATCCGGCCGTCGGCGTCTTGCGCGAATCGCTCGGAAGCTCCCACGAGGTCGCCGCCGCGGCGTATCTGCCCCAAGACGTCGCCCAAACCTCGGCGGTCGATCTGGTCGCCCGGGCCGGCGCATCGGTCGCCGCGCTCCGGATCGAAGGACACGGGCCGTCGGCCGAATACCGCTGCCGCGCGCTCAAAGGGGTGTTGGACGGGCGCGGCGCGACCGAGGAACTGCACACGCAAAAATCGGAAATCTTCTGGCGCGAGGTGCGCGACGTTGCGGCCTTCGCCGCCGACCCCGTGGCGCAGATCTGGCGGCTCTCGGTGCCGCCCGCCGACGGCGCCCGGGTCGCGGGCGCGATCGCGGCCCGCCTCAAGGGGCGATACTTTCTCGACTGGGGCGGGGGGCTGGTCTGGTTCGCGCTCGCGCCCTTGCCCGACGCCGGCGCCGAGGTGGTACGCAGCGTTCTCCCTCCTGACGGCGGACAGGCGACCCTGATCCGCGCCGAGGCGGGCGTGCGCGCCCGCGTCGCCGTCTTTCAGCCGCTGCCGCCGGCGCTCGCCGAACTCACCCGGCGCGTCAAGGAAGGGTTCGATCCCGACCGCCGCCTCAATCCCGGCCGCATGTTCGCGGACGTGTAGCAGCATGCAAACCCACTTTTCCCCGGCGCAGCTTGAGGAACCCGACATCCGCGAGGCTGATGGAATCCTCCGCAAGTGCGTGCATTGCGGATTTTGCCTCGCCACCTGTCCGACCTATGTCCTGCTCGGCGACGAACTCGACAGCCCGCGCGGGCGCATCTATCTGGTCAAGGACATGCTCGAGCGCGGCGCGAAAGCCCCGCCGACGGCGGTCAAGCATCTCGATCGCTGCCTCACCTGCCTCGCCTGCATGACGACGTGCCCTTCGGGGGTCGATTACATGCGGCTCGCCGACATCGCGCGCGCGCGGATCGCGCTCGACGTCCGCCGCCCCTGGCCTGAACGACTCTTGCGGGCGCTGCTCGCGCTCGT
This sequence comes from Rhodospirillales bacterium, assembly GCA_009693905.1. Classification (GTDB taxonomy): domain Bacteria; phylum Pseudomonadota; class Alphaproteobacteria; order Rhodospirillales; family 2-12-FULL-67-15; genus 2-12-FULL-67-15. The sequence continues at coordinate 10,321 of SHWG01000038.1, forward strand.
TCTCCCCCGGCCCGGCCTGTTCCGGCTGGCGTTGATCGCGGCCAGGTGGGCGCGGCCGTTTAAGGCCTTGTTGCCCGGCCGGCTCAAGGTCATGGCGGCGATGGCGCCGGCGCGGCTGCCCGCGCCCTCGGCGGTGGATCGGCCCCAGGTTTTCGCCGCCGAAGGCCAGCGGCGCCATCGGGTGGCCCTGATGAACGGCTGCGCCCAGCAAGTGCTGCGCCCCTCGATCAACGAAGCCACCGTGCGACTCTTGACCCGGCTCGGCTGCGAGGTGGTGGTGGCCGAGGGCGCCGGTTGCTGCGGCGCGCTCGCCCATCACATCGGCGACGCCGCGGGGGCCGAAGCAGCGGCGCGCGCCAACGTCGCGGCGTGGGAAAAGACGATCGCGGCGGGCACCCTCGACGCCATCGTTATCAACGCGTCCGGCTGCGGCACCACGGTCAAGGATTACGCCTTCCTGCTCCGCCACGATCCGGCATGGGCGGCGCGGGGCGCGCGCATCGCCGGGCTCGCCAGGGACGTGAGCGAGTGGGTGGCCGGGCTCGGCCTTGCCGGCGCGAAGCTCGCGCCCGCGCCCACCGTCGTCTATCAAGCGGCGTGTTCGCTCCAGCACGGACAGAAAGTGAGCGAAGCGCCGAAGCGACTCTTGGCCGAGGCCGGATTCACGGTGCGCGAGCCCACGGAATCCCATCTCTGCTGCGGCTCGGCCGGGGTTTACAACATCCTCGAGCCGGTACTCGCCGCCGGACTCAAGGAGCGCAAAATCGAGCGCCTCGCCGCCACCGGGGCCCGGATCGTCGCCACCGGCAACATCGGCTGCCTTGCCCACCTACAAGGCGCGAGTCCGCAAGGCGCGAGCCCTATCCCCGTCGTTCATACGGTCGAACTGCTCGATTGGGCGACCGGCGGGCCGGTTCCGGCCGGGCTTTCCTGACCCGGGCAGGCGCGATACCCTAACCGGATGAACTTGCCCGCGTTCCGCCTCGACGACGGATTTCTGGCCGCGCTTCGCGCCATCGCCGGCGAGCGGGTGGTGACCAACGCCCAGGTGCGCGAGCGGCACGGCCGCGACGAATCCCATCACCCCGGCCATCCGCCCGACGCGGTGGTGTTCGCGCGCTCGACCGACGAAGTGGTCGCGCTGGTGCGCGCGTGCGCGGCGCGGAAATCGCCGATCATCCCGTTCGGGGTCGGAACCTCGCTCGAGGGCCACGTCGCCGCCCTCAACGGCGGCGTGTGCCTGGATCTCTCGCAGATGAATCGGATTATTACGATTCGCCCCGAAGACATGGACGCGAGTTGCGAAGCCGGCGTGACGCGCAAGCAATTGAACGAAGCCTTGCGCGACCAGGGAATGTTTTTTTCCGTCGATCCCGGCGCCGACGCGACGCTCGGCGGCATGGCCGCGACCCGGGCCTCGGGCACCGCCGCGGTGCGCTACGGCACCATGCGCGAAAACGTCTTGTCGCTCACCGCGGTGCTCGCCGACGGCCGCGTCATCCGCACCAGCCGTCGGGCGCGCAAGTCCGCGGCCGGTTACGATCTCACCCGCCTGTTCGTGGGTTCGGAGGGAACGCTCGGGGTCATCACCGAGGTGACGGTCCGGCTCAGCGGAATCCCCGAGGCGATCTCGGCGGCGGTTTCGGCTTTTCCCGATCTCGAATCGGCGGTGAATACGGTCATCGCCACGATTCAAACCGGCGTGCCGGTGGCGCGGATCGAACTGCTCGACGATGTTCAGGTCCGTGCGATCAACCGCTATTCCAAGCTCGCGTATCGCGAAGCGCCGACCCTGATCTTCGAATTCCACGGCAGCGCGAAAAGCGTGGTCGAGCAGGTGGAAACCGTGGAAGCGCTGGCGCGCGATTTCGGCGGCGCCGATTTCCAATGGGCGATCCAACCCGAAGATCGGGCCAAACTCTGGCAAGCCCGGCATGACGCGCATTACGCCGCCCAGGCCCTTCGTCCCGGCTCGCGCGGCATGGCGACCGACGTTTGCGTGCCGATCTCTCGGCTGGCCGAATGCATCCTGGAAACCCGCGCCGACATCGACCGTTCCGGCCTGATCGCCCCGATCGTCGGCCACGTCGGCGACGGCAATTTCCACGTCATCTTCGTCGTCGATCCCGACGACGCGGGCGAAATCCGCCGCGCCGAAGAGGTCAACGAGCGGATGGTGCTGCGGGCGATCGCCATGGACGGCACCTGCACCGGCGAGCACGGAGTCGGCTACGGCAAGGTCGGGTTTCTGCAGGCCGAGCACGGCGAGGCCCTGTCCGTCATGCGCGCGATCAAGCAGGCGCTCGACCCGGACGGGATCATGAATCCGGGCAAAATCCTTAAGCCCTGAGTCGGCCCCTTCCCCTTGACCGGGCGCGGTTTTTGCGGATAGGTGAATTGCGCGCAGCCGGGCGCGCGCCCCCCAGGAGGGGCGCATCTTGATGAGCGCGCGGGGCGCAGCCCGCGCACCCCGAGGACTTGGACATCCCGCCGATGATCGAAGATCAGATCGCCGCTTTCATGAACGAATATGGCGATTGGTTTTACTTCGGCATTTTCGTCTGGACATTCTTCGAAGGCGAAACCATCGTCATCTTCGGCGGCTACGCCGCCTACGACGGGATCGTCGACCCGATCAAGCTCCTGTTCGTGGCCTGGTTCGGAAGCTTTCTCGGCGACCAGGTTTGGTTCTGGCTCGGACGGCGCTACGGCGAGACGCTGCTCGTGCGCTTTCCCAAATGGCGGCCGCGGGTCGAGGTCGCCCTCGACCTGCTCTACGAGTTCAAGACCCTGTTCATCTTGTCGTTCCGCTTTATCTACGGCATCCGCAACGTCAGCTCCTTCGCGGTCGGGTTGTCGGAGATCAGTTGGGCGCGCTACAGCGTGACCAACTTCATCGCTGCCGGCCTTTGGGCGACGAGTTTCGTTTCCATCGGCTATCTGTTCGGGCACGTGTCCGAGGCCGCGTTGGGCAAGGGCGCGAAAGCCTTCGGCCTGGGCGCGTTGTTGGTCTTCATCGTGGTGGTATGGCTGCTGCTGCGCCGGGTGAAAGTGCGGGTCGCGGCGCACGCGCTCAAGCATCCCCATCCGCCGCTTCCGGCGCATCCCCATCCGCATGCTCCGGCGGCGGGCGAGACGCGCGAAAAGACTCCGTGACGCGGGCGCGCGCGCGCCGAGCGCACGACATCGTGGGCCCGGACGCGGCCCGCGCTTTTCTTCGCCGGTTATTCGATGCCGCCATCGCGGCCGCGGATCCCTTACGCTGCGTGCCCCCGCATCTACCTTCGCCGCCCAAGGGACGCACCATTGTCGTCGGCGCGGGCAAGGCCTCGGCGGCCATGGCGCGCGCGGTGGAAGAGCATTGGCCGGGGCCGCTCTCGGGCCTGATCGTCACCCGCTACGGCGCGGGCGTTCCCTGCCGCCATATCGAGATCGTCGAGGCCGCGCACCCGGTTCCCGACGCCAAGGGCCGCGCGGCGGCGAGGCGGATTCTCGACCTCGCCGCGATCGCCCGCCCCGACGATCTGGTGCTCGCCCTGATTTCGGGTGGCGGCTCGGCGCTGCTGGCGCTGCCGGCCGACGGCGTGACGCTCGAGGACAAGCAGGCGGTCAACCGCGCGCTGCTGAACTCGGGCGCGACGATCGCGGAGATGAATTGCGTGCGCAAGCACCTCTCGGCGATCAAGGGCGGCCGGCTCGCCGCCGCCGCCGCGCCGGCCCGGGTGGTGACTCTCCTGATTTCGGACGTTCCCGGCGACGATCCGGCGACGATCGCGTCCGGCCCCACCGTTCCCGATCCGACAACCTATGCCGACGCCCGGGCGGTTCTCGCCAAGTACGGCATCGAGGCTCCCGCATCGGTGCGCCGGCGATTCGGCTCGGGCGCCGACGAAACCCCGAAACCGGGCGATCCCCGGCTCGCCAACACCGAGACGCGCATCGTCGCCCGGCCGATCGCGAGCCTCGAAGCCGCCGCCGCCTTGGCCCGGGACGCCGGCATCGAACCCGTCATCCTCGGCGACGCGCTCGAGGGCGAAGCGCGGGAAGTCGCGACGGTCATGGCCGCAACCGCGCTGGCGCTCCGCCGCCACGGCCGGCTTGCGCGCCCACCGGTGGTGCTGCTCTCGGGCGGCGAGACCACCGTCACCGTTCGCGGCCGGGGCCGGGGCGGGCGCAACGCCGAATTTCTGCTGGCGCTTGCCGTCGCGCTTCGGGGCGAGACCGGCATTTACGCCATCGCCGGCGACACCGACGGCATCGACGGCAGCGAGGACAACGCCGGCGCCCTGATCGATCCCGCGACGCTGGAGCGCGCCGCCGGGAAAAATATCGACGCCCAGGCCCGGCTCGCCGACAACGACGCCTACACCGTTTTTGCCGCTCTCGGCGACCTGGTCGTGACCGGCGCGACCCTGACTAACGTCAACGACTTCCGCGCGATTCTCGTGCTTCCCTGAATATACCGTCATCCTTTGATCGCCGGTCCATACGTCTATACAATCAGGCCATGAAGAATTTTCTCCTTGGCGTCGCGACCCTGATCGTTGTCCTGGTCGGCGCGGTTTTGGTCTTGCCCGGCCTGATCGACTGGAACGAGTATAAGGTCGAGATCGCGTCCCGGGCGCGGGATTTGACCGGGCGCGAAGTGACGCTCAAGGGCGATATCCGGCTCGCGCTCCTGCCGGCGCCCGCGCTTCGCGTCACCGACGTCGCGCTCGCGAGCCTTCCCGGCGCGAAAGACGCCGAACTGGTGCGTCTCAAGGCGCTCGAGGTGCGCATCGCGCTCGCGCCGCTTTTTTCGGGACAGATCGAGATCGAGACGGTGCGGCTGGTCGAGCCGGTGTTCGCGCTCGAAATTCTTCGCGACGGCCGGCGGACTTGGGATTTCGCGCCCGCCGCTTCGGCGGCGATGCCCGCCCAGCCGGGGCGCGCGCCCGATCCGGCGCGCAGCCCGGGTCCGGCGGTGCGCATCGATAGCTTCGTCGTCGAAAATGGTACCGTCGTATACCGCGACGCCGCCGCCGGGATCGAGGAGCGGATCGAAACGATCGCCGCGCGGGTGACGGCGGCGACCCTCGAAGGGCCGTTCGAAAGCTCGGGCTCGTTCAGGGCGCGCGGCATGGCGCTCGGCTACGTCGTCGGGATCGGTAAGCTCGCCGACGATCGCGCCATTCCGGTCAATCTCAGCCTCAACATCGCCGGCGCCAAGCTCCAATCCACCGGCACGGTCTCGGGTCTCGCCCAAGTGCCGCGCTATCGCGGCAAGGTCAAGATCGAAGGCGAGAGTCTCGCCGCCGTGCTCGCGCTCGCGGCCGAGGGCATGCCGGCGCCGCCGCTCGCCCAGCCTTTCATGGTCGAGGGCGCGCTGACGGCTTCCGCGGCCATGCTCGAACTCAAGGACCTCGATATCCGTCTCGGCGAAAGCCGGGGAACGGGCGCGATCGCGGCCAAGCTCCAGGGCGGGGTCAACGCCGCGGTCCAGGTGTCGATCAACCGTCTCGATCTCGACCGCTGGCTCGCGGCGTCGGCGGAAGCCGGTCCGGAGGGTTCCGCGCCGGCCCCGGGCGGCAAAGCGAAAGACGCCGCCAAGTCGGACGCCAAAGCGAAGTCTTCGCGCCAAGCCGCCGGAGGCGGCGCCTCTAGTGAGCGCGGGCTCTCGCCAGCCGCCCGAGAGGGCGGCCCAATTATTGGCGCAGGCCTCTCGTCCGCGACCGCCGTCGTTCCGCCTGCGAGCGCTTCCGCCCCCGCGCCGACGCCGTTCGCGATCCCGAAGGACGTGGCCGTCACGCTCGCGCTCGCGGCCGACGCCATCACGCTCCGCGGCGGATTGATCGGCCAAGCCCGGCTGAAAGCGGAAATCGCCGACGGCGAAATCACGCTCAGCCAAATCTCGGCTCAGTTGCCGGGCTCCTCCGATGTCGCCGCCTTCGGTTTCGTCACCGCCGCCGCCGGCCAGCCCAAATTCGACGGACAGGCGGACGTGACGATCGGCGATCTGCGAGCGCTGTTGAAGTGGCTCGACGTCGCCCCTCCCGACGTGCCCGCCGAGCGGCTCCGCTCGCTCAAATTTTCGGGCAAGATCGCGGCGACGCCTGCGGACGTGCGCCTGACCGGACTCGACCTCGCGCTCGACGGCTCGCGCCTGACCGGGACGGTCTCGGCCGGGTTTGCGCGCAAGCCCACTTACGGTCTCGATCTCGTTCTCGACCGGATCAACCTCGATTCCTATTTTCCGCCGGGCCCGGCCGCGCCCAAGGCCGCGCCCGCGACCCCGGTCACGCGAATGTCCGCCGATGCCGCGCCCAAGGCCGCGCCCGCGGCGGCGGCGGCGGCGAGCCGGGCGGTCGCGCTGCAGGGCATCCCGGAATTCGACGCCGACGTGAAACTCGTCGTCAAGGCCGCGACCGCGCGGGGCATGGCGGTGCGCGACGCCGTGCTCGACGCGACGCTCAAGAACCGGACGCTGGAAGTCCGCCGCCTGGCGGTCGCCGATCTCGCCGGCATAGCGCTCGCGGTTTCGGGCCGGGTCGATGGTCTTACTGATTTGCCGTTGGCCCGCGACGTGCAGTTCGATGTGCGCGTGCCCGACGCGGGCCGGGCGGCGCGCGCGTTCGGCATCGAGCCGCCCGATCTCGTTCGCGGCCTCGGCGCCGTGACCGCGAGCGGAAAGATCAACGGCAACTTTCTTGCGCCGCAGATCGAAGCGAAGATCGGCGCCGCCGGCGCAACCGCGACCTTCGCCGGCAAGGCGGCGGTCCTGCCCGCGCTCATCCTGGAGGGCACGGCGAACATCAACCACGACGATCCCGTCCGGTTGGCGGGCGCGTTGGGCATCGCCTATCGGCCCGCGGGCAAGGTCGGGCCGCTCGCTTTTTCCGGCCAGATCAAGACCGGCGCCGACACCGTCGAAGTGACGGGACTGAAATTGAGCGCCGGCGCCACCACCATGGCCGGTTCGCTCAAGGTGGCGACCGGCGGCGCGCGCCCGCGCCTGAGCGCGGACCTGACCGCGGGCGAGCTGGCGGTGGATTCGTTCCTGCCGGTGAAGAAAGCGGCGGCGCTGCCCCTTGAGCCTTTCGCGCCCGGCGGCGAAGGCCGCCCAACCGAAAGACCGGGCGCCAAGTACGCCGCCGGGTCTTTAAATTTTGGCGCCGCCGCGCCCGGCGGCG
>SHWG01000039.1 GCA_009693905.1 Rhodospirillales bacterium
AGGATGGTCGTGATCCGCTCGCGCAGCCGGTCGAGCATTTTCTCGAATAGGGAGAAGGCCTCGGTCTTGTATTCGTTCAAGGGGTCGCGCTGGCCGTAGGCGCGTAGCCCGATCCCCTGGCGCAGGTGGTCGAGGGTCAAAAGGTGCTCCTTCCACACCTGGTCGAGCACCTGCAACAACAGGCTTTTCTCGACGCTCCGGATCAGCTCGGGTCCGAAATTGGCGACCTTCTCCGCCATGCGCCGGTCGGCGGCGGCGGCGATCCGCTCGCGGATTTCCGCGTCGGCGATTCCTTCCTCCTTGGCCCAGTCGGCGATCGGCAGATCGAGGCCGAAGACGCGCAAGGCCTCCTCGTGCAAGGCGGAGGTCTCCCATTGCTCGGGGTAGGCGCCCTCGGGTATGAACCGCTCGACCATGTCGTCGACCACCTGGCGGCGCATGTCGCGCAGGTCCTCGGACACGTCGTCGACCGACATCAGCTCGCGCCGCTGTTCGTAGACCACCTTGCGCTGGTCGTTCATCACGTCGTCAAAGCGGAGGAGATTCTTGCGGATTTCGAAATTGCGCGCCTCGACCTTCTGCTGCGCCTTCTCGAGCGCCTTGTTGACCCAAGGGTGGACGATGGCCTCGCCTTCCTTGAGGCCGAGGGTGCGCAACATGCCGTCGATCCGCTCCGAGCCGAAAATGCGCATGAGATCGTCCTGGAGCGAGAGGAAGAACTTGGACGCGCCGGGATCGCCTTGGCGCCCCGATCGGCCGCGGAGCTGATTGTCGACGCGCCGGCTTTCGTGGCGCTCGGTGCCGACGATGTACAGCCCCCCGGCCTCGACCACGATTCGCCTGGCTTCCGCCACTTCGGCGCGGATTTGGTCGGCGCGCCGCGCGCGCTCAGGCCCGTCGGCGATGGCGGCCAGTTCTTCCTTGAGCCGCATCTCGATGTTGCCGCCGAGCTGAATGTCGGTGCCGCGGCCGGCCATGTTGGTGGCGATGGTGACCGTGCCGGGCACGCCGGCCTGGGCGATGATGTGGGCCTCTTGTTCGTGATAGCGGGCGTTCAACACCTGGTGCGGCGCGCCGCGCTTCTTGAGCAGGCCGGCGAGGTGCTCGGACTTCTCGATGCTGACGGTGCCGACCAGGACGGGTTGCTTGCGCGCGCGGCATTCCTCGATCAGGCCGATGAGCGCTTCGGATTTTTCGTCGGCGGTGCGATAAACCTCGTCGTCGTGATCCTGGCGCACGCACGGCAGGTTGGTTGGGATCTCGATCACTTCAAGCTTGTAAATCTCCGAGAACTCGCCCGCCTCGGTCATGGCGGTGCCGGTCATGCCGGCGAGCTTGGGAAACAGCCGGAAATAATTCTGGAAGGTGATCGAGGCGAGAGTCTGGTTCTCGTTCTCGATGGTCGCCTCTTCCTTGGCCTCGAGCGCCTGGTGCAATCCTTCCGAATAGCGCCGGCCTTCCATCATGCGGCCGGTGAATTCGTCGATGATGATGACCTTATCGTTCTTGACGATATAATCCACGTCGCGCTGGAACAGCTTGTGCGCGCGCAAGGCTTGATTGACGTGATGGACGAGCGTGATGCTGGCGATGTCGTAGAGGTTGCTTCCGGCGCCGAGCATGCCTTTCTCGCGCAGCAGCCGTTCGACCGTCTCGTTGCCGGCCTCGGTCAGGGTCACGGCGCGAGCCTTCTCGTCTTTTTCGAAATCGGTCTTGGCAAGCAAGGGAATCAGCCGGTTGACGGTGGTGTAGAGCTCGGAGTTATCCTCGGTCGGACCGGAAATGATGAGCGGCGTGCGCGCTTCGTCGATCAGGATCGAGTCGACCTCGTCAACGATGGCGTAGTAGAAGGGCCGCTGCACCATGTCGGTGAGCGCATATTTCATGTTGTCGCGGAGATAATCGAAGCCGAACTCGTTGTTGGTGCCGTAAGTAACGTCGCGGGCGTACTGGGCCCGGCGCTCGTTGTCGTCGAGACCGTGGACGATGCAGCCGACGCTCAAGCCCAGGAAATTGTAGATGCGGCCCATCCACTCCGCGTCGCGTTGGGCGAGATAGTCGTTGACGGTGACGACGTGGACGCCGGCTCCGGCGAGCGCGTTGAGATAGACCGGCAGCGTCGCGACCAGGGTCTTGCCTTCGCCGGTCTTCATTTCGCTGATCATGCCCCGGTGCAGGACCATCCCGCCCAAAAGCTGCACGTCGAAGTGACGCTGGCCCAAGGTGCGCTTCGAGGCCTCGCGCACGGTGGCGAAGGCGTCGTGGAGCAGCTCATCCAGGTCCTGGCCGGAGGCCAGCCGCTCACGGAGCCAAGGGGTGCGGGCCTTGAGGGCGTCGTCGGAGAGCGCCTCCAACTCGGCTTCGAGCCCGTTGATCCGGTCCACGTCTTTTTGGAGCCGGTTCAGGAATCGCTGATTGGCGGAGCCGAACAGCTTGCGGGCGAGGGCGTCGAACATGCGGATTCCAAGGGGCGGCGCCGGGGGCGGCGGGCGGCCGGAAGAAGGGCGGGCAAGAGATAGAGTCCCGCTCTAGCCCTGTCAATGCTGGGGCCCGGTTTCGCCGGCGCGTATTCAGGGCTTTTCTTGTCCGCCGGGAGGCCATAAAAAGCCCCGTCCGCCACACCGCCAACGCTGGCCCTTCGATAACCATGCCCGCCATGCCGCCGAAAATTTCGCCGCTTGCCCCGGAGCGTTTTCCCGAAATCCCGAGCATCGCCGGGGTGCGCTTCGCCGCGGGCGCCTGTGGCGTGCGCTATCGCGGCCGCACCGACGTGCTGCTGGTCGAGTTTGCGCCCGGAACGACGGTCGCGGGCACGCTCACGCGCTCGCTCACCGCTTCGGCGCCGGTGGATTGGTGCCGCCAGTCCCTGCCGGGCGGCGTTGCCCGCGCGCTGCTGGTCAATTCCGGCAACGCCAACGCTTTCACCGGCCGCGCCGGAGTGCAGGCGGTGGAACAAACCGTCCGCGGCGTCGCCGACGTGCTTGCGGGCCGGCCGAGCCAGGTTTTCGTCGCCTCGACCGGCGTCATCGGCGAGCCCATGGCGGCGGAGAAGATCGTCGCCGTGTTGCCGGCGCTCGCCAAAGACCTCGCCGCCGGCGCCTGGGAAGAAGCCGCGCGGGCGATCATGACCACCGATACCTTCCCCAAGGGATCGGTCAGGACCGCGCGCATCGGCGGGTTCGCCGTCACCATCGCCGGCATCGCCAAGGGTTCGGGCATGATCGCCCCGGACATGGCGACGATGCTGTCCTTCATTTTCACCGACGCCGCGATTCCGGCGCCCGTTCTGCAGGCGCTCGTCGCTCCGGCGGTGGATCGCTCGTTCAACTCGATCACCGTGGATAGCGACACCTCGACCAGCGACACGGTGCTGGTGTTCGCGACCGGCTCGGGCGCTAAGCACCCGCCTGTGACCGACGCCGCGGCGCCGCTCGTCGCCGATTTCCGGGCGAAGTTGGAGGAGGTCATGGCGGACCTCGCCCAACAGGTGGTGCGCGACGGCGAAGGCGCCGCCAAGTTCATCGCCGTTACCGTCACCGGTGCGGCGGACGACCGCGCCGCGCGGCGGATCGCGCTCTCGATCGCCAACTCGCCACTGGTCAAGACGGCGATCGCGGGCGGCGATGCTAACTGGGGCCGGATCGTGATGGCGGTCGGCAAGGCGGGCGAGCGCGCGGATCGCGATAAACTCTCGATCCGCATCGGCGGGATTCAAGTGGCGAAAAACGGCGGGGTCGTATCCGGCTACGACGAGGCCCCGGTGGTCGAACACGTGCGCGGCCGGAGCGTGGCGATCGAAACCGACGTTGGCATCGGGCAAGGTCGGGCAACGGTTTGGACCTGCGACCTCACCCATGGCTACATCGAAATCAACGCCGATTATCGCTCTTGATCCGTCGTGTTGGACGGGCGGCGGCCTGAGCGCCGCGCTGCCTGCGCGCAATCTGCGCCTCAGGCCGCTGGCCAAATCAGACGCAGACAAGCTCTCGGAATTGGGCGACGACCCGGACATCGCCAAGCAGATGGCCGAGTCCACCTATCGGTTTCCGCCCGAGTCCCCCCGCGCCTTCGCCTTCGGGATCGAGCGCATCCGTGACAACGCCCTTATGGGCGTCATCCAGCTTCGCCGCGCCGAGGCGAACGACGAAGGCGAGATCACGCTCTGGCTCGGTCGCGCCTTCTGGGGCAAGGGATTCGCCACCGAAGTTCTCAGGCGTCTCGCCCGCTTTGCCTTTCAGGGCCTGGGCCTTGGCGAGATCAGCGCGCGGGTGATGCCCGCCAACGCGGCCTCGGCGCGGGTTTTCAGCAAGGCCGGGTTTACGGAATGGGGAACGGTCGCTTACGGGCCCGGCGGCGCGTACCCGGCGCGGCTCTTTAAACTCGCCCGCGGCGATTGGGAAACCCGTCACGCCGCCAGGCCGCTGGTGCTGGTGGCGGCGGTGGCGTTGGTGGACGCGGACGGTCGGGTTCTGGTCGCCCGCCGGCCCGAGGGCAAGGACATGGCGGGTTTATGGGAATTTCCCGGCGGCAAGGTTGGCGCGGGCGAAATGCCCGAGGCGGCCTTGATCCGCGAACTCGCCGAGGAGCTTTCCCTCGATGTGCGCGATAGCTGCCTCGCCGCGGTCGCCTGCGCCTCCCATGACTACGACGAATTCCATCTCTTGATGCCGCTGTTCGCCTGCCGGGTCTGGAAGGGCGCGCCGGCGGCGCGCGAGGGCCAAGAACTGCGCTGGGTCATGCCGGCTCGCCTGTCCGATCTCGCCATGCCGCCCGCCGACGCGCCGCTGGTGTCGCTGTTGCGGGACTTGCTGTAGGCTTCGCCCTGTCATGGCCGAGGAAAAACCCGTCACCGCCTGCCTCGTCATCATCGGCAACGAAGTTCTTTCGGGCCGCACCCAGGACGCCAACCTGCAATATCTGGCGGGTGCGCTCAACGAGGCCGGCGTGCGGCTGATGGAGGCGCGCGTCATTCCCGACGTCGAGGCGACCATCGTCGCGACGGTCAATGAATGCCGCGCCAAGTTCGACCACGTGATCACCACCGGCGGCATCGGCCCGACCCACGACGACATCACATCGGAATCCATCGCCAAGGCGTTCGGCGTGCCCCACGTCGTGCACCCCGAGGCCGAGGCCCGGTTGCGCCGGCACTACGCCAGGCCCGAGGATCTCAACGCCCAGCGTCTGCGCATGGCCACGTTGCCGGAGGGCGCCGAGCTGATCGACAATCCGGTCAGCGCGGCGCCGGGATTCCGCATCGGCAACGTGATGGTGCTCGCGGGCGTACCGCGCATCATGCAGGCGATGTTCGACGGGTTTCGCCACCGGCTGAAAGGCGGGGCGCCCATGCGCTCGCGCACCGTGCTCGCCTATGTGCCCGAAGGTCAGATGGCGGCGGGCCTGGGGGCTGTGCAAACCGCCCACCCGAGCGTCGAGATCGGGAGCTATCCCTTCTTTCGTGCCGGCCGACTGGGCACGAGTCTGGTGGTGCGCGGAACCGACGCCGCGAAAGTCGCCGCCGCGACCGAGGCGGTCAAGGTCCTGGTGCGCGCCCAAGGGGGCGAGCCGATCGAGGAGAGCTAGAGTTGCCCGATCACTTGTAGAGCACCCCCGGCAACCACATAACGATCGCCGGGAAAATAATGATCAAAATAAGGCCCAGCAGTTGCAGGCCCATGAACTGGGCCATGCCGCGGTAGATATCCGACAATTCCCACTCCGGGACGACTCCTTTGAGAAAATACGCCGAGAGCGCGACCGGCGGGGACAGCCACGCTGTCTGTAGGTTGACCGCGACCAGAATACCGAACCAGGCGAGGTCGAAGCCGAGCTTTTCCATCAGCGGGATCAGGAAGGGAACGACGATCAGGACGATCGGGACCCATTCCAAAGGCCAGGCCAGCAGAAAGATGATGGCCATGACAATCGCCAGGATGACGTAGCGATTGAGATCGAGATCGAGCAGGAACTCGACCAATATCGTCGGCGTGCCGAGCCTTGCGAATACCCCGCCGAAAAAGCTCGAAGCCGCGACCAGGAACAGGATCAATACCGAGATTTCCAGGGTCTTGACCAGGGAATCCTTGAGATTTTCCCAAGTCAGCCTGCCATAGGCGGCGCAGAGCAGGAGCGATCCCGCCGCGCCGCAAGCCGCGCCCTCGGTCGGGGTCGCGAGCCCGAACATGATGCTGCCGAGCGCGGCCAAGACCAGGACCGCCGGCGGCACCAGGCCCAAGAGGAACTCTATCCAGATTTTCTTTTTGGTATCCAGGCGATCCGTGATCGCGAGCGGCGGCCCGAGACTCGGATCGATCCAACAGCGAATCATGGCGTAGCACGTGAACAACGCCGCGAGCAGCAATCCGGGCATGACGGCAGCGGCGAAAAGAGTCGTCACCGGCACTTGAAGAATGGGCCCCATGACGACCAGCATGATCGAGGGCGGAATGAGAATCCCGAGGGTGCCGCCGGCGGCGATCAGCCCCGCCGAAAGCTTGGTGTCGTAGTTCGAGCGGATCATCTGCTTGCCCGACATGATCCCGAGCAGCGTGACGGACGCGCCGACGATCCCGGTGGCGGCGGCGAAAATCGTCGCGACGAACATCACCGCCAGATACAGCGACCCCCGGACCCGGGCGAGCAGTTGCTGAATCGAGTTGAACAGGCGCTCCATCAGGTTCGCCTGCTCCATCATCACGCCCATGAAAACGAAAAGCGGCACCGCGGCGAGGGTCTGCTCCATCATGGTCGAGTAAAACAGCAGCGTGAGTTGATAGAAGACCAGCTCGCCGAATCCCCAGTAGCCAAAAACGATGCCGAGGAAGATGAGAACGAACGAAATGGGGAAGCCGATGAATATCCCGCCGAGCATGGCGAGAATCATGAGCAGGCCGATAATTTCAGGAGTCATTGCCGGGCCACTTGCCGTGCCGATAGGCGTATGCCGCCTTGAGCACTTCCGAGACGCCTTGGATGATCAAGGTGAGAACGCCGACCGGCAGGGCGAGCTTGATGGGACCGAGATACGGCATCCAGGTCGTGTCGGTCCCGCGCTCCGCCCGAATCGCCGAAAGCAGCGCCCAGTCGGCGGCGACCCAAAGAAAAATCACCATCGTCGGAAAATAGAGGATCAGGTACATGGCTAGGTCCGTTCCCGCCTGCGCCCTGACGGACCATGTCCGATAGATGAAGTCCGAGCGGATATGGACGTTTTTCTGCAGGGCATATCCGGCGCCGAGGATGAACATCGAGCCGTAAAGCATCCGGCTTATGTCGTAGGCCCAGGCCGTCGGCGCCGTGAACAAGTAGCGGACGGTGATTTCATAAAACATGGCGGCGATGAGCGGGATGGTAAACCAGCAAATGATCTTTCCGGTCTTGATGCTGAATCCGTCGATGATAACGATCGTGCGTTTCATCCACGGCGGCATATCGTCCGGCAGATGGCTGAGATCGTCGGAACTCCGCCCGAGGATCATCTCGTCCACGATAAATATTTTTTCCGTCATGATCCAAGCCCTAAAGGAAAGAGGGGGGCACCGCCCCCCTCCCGAAGTTCAAAGCGCTATTTCTTGGCAGCCTTGGCCAGAATGTCGGCGTAGGCATTGGTGACCGCCGCGTTCGTCTTCTGGGCCCGCGCCCAGTACGGCGTGGTGGTTCCGGAAAATTCCTTCTGGCTGTCCCAAACCTTTTTGAAGAACGGATTATCCTTGGCGTTCTTCTCGAAGTTCTTGAGCGCCGCGTCCCCATACTCCTTGAAATACTCGGGAGGCGTATCGTGAAGAATGACGCCGTGCTGGGTCGTCAATTCCTGAAGAGCCTTCCCGTTTTCGTAGATGCGGTAGGCGACGGTTTTCATCAAGGACGCATTGGCGGCGACTTCGACCGCCTTTTTTTGCAGCGGGGTCAGTTTGCCCCAGACGGTTCCATTGATGTAAAGGTCGGCGTTGACAACCACCTGGTGAAGCCCCTCGAGGTAATAGTGCTTCATGACCTTATGGAATCCGAAGGTCATGTCCGGCTTGGGGCAGCACCATTCGGCGGCGTCGATGACGCCTTTTTCGAGCGCGGGTAGAATATCTCCCCCGCCCATGGCGACCGAAGCGACGCCGATGTCGTTGTAGATCTGCCCGGGGATGCCGGGAGGGGTGCGGAAGCGAAGTTTGCGGAAGTCGGCCATCGATGTGATCGGCTTCTTGAACCAGCCCAAGGCCTCGGGCCCCACCGGCTGAAGGATGAAGCCCTTGATGTTGACTTTCATTTCCTTCCAAAGCTGGTCGTAGAGCGCCTGGCCGCCGCCGTAGAGGTACCAAGACACCCAGGCGAAATTATCCATGCCCACGCCGCTACCGGCCGCGGGCGAACCGAACAGAACGGCGGCGGGATGCTTGCCCGACCAGTAGTGGGTCCAGGCGAAGCCGCCCTCGATCAATCCCTTGTCCACGGCGTCGAGGGTGTCGTTGACCGCGACGATGGCGCCAGCGGGAAGAATTTCGAACTGAACCGTGTTGCTGGTGAGATCGGCGACGTCCTTGGTGAATTCCCTCAGCATCGTCACTTCGTCGGCCGTGGTCGGAATCACCGATTGAATCCGGATCTTGACCGGGCTTCCCTGCGCGCCGGCGGATACGGATGTCAGCATCAGGCCAGCGCCGATGAATGCCGCAACTAACGCATTTAATAGTTTCATATCGACCTCCCTAGTCGAAGTTTCTGGATGCCATGGAGGGCATGGTACAGGGTCGACGACGCATGCTGCAATCGCCCATTCTTGGCCAGTCTATGGCTGGCATATGATCGGGTATGGGCTCGATGAGCCTTCCGGGGCGGTGGCGGCGGGGTTTTTTTCCGCTAATCTCCCTCGGTTCGCGACGCGGCGGCGAATCCCGCCGCATCTATTCGTATTGCGCCCCTACCGGGGCGCGGGGCCCGCTTGGCGGAACGGTAGACGCAACGGACTTAAAATCCGTTGGCCCGAAAGGGCCGTCCCGGTTCAAGTCCGGGAGCGGGCACCAGTGTTATCAAGACCTTGAGCCCCTAAAACGCCGAGGCGAAAGGAAGCCGAGATGTCAATTCCCCACGCGGGGTAAGCCAGGGGTAAGCAATGCCATCGATACGGGGCACTAGCTTCTGGGCTTGAGGCATCAGAATCCCAATGTTCGCGGTCATCCGCAGAATCCGCTTCACGCAGCCTCTAATGTACCACCTGCCTCACCGCTCCATATGACAGCCGAATGTGTAGCGGCCGGGCGTCTCAAGTAGAGCGGTTCCTGCTGGGTTCCAGTGGTAATCCTGTCTTTTCCAGCAACCGCCCACCACACTGCCGTCCGTAGCATCGAGAACGAACGCGCCATGGCGGGTTTCCGCTCCTCTTAGGTGGAGTTGGGAATCGAGTGGCCGGCGCCTGTTCACAGCAGGCGTCGGCCGCGCTAGACAAAGGTCGGCCTCACACCTACAGTTGCGGCAAAAGAACCGAAGGGTGGCCAATGCTTCAGAATACGCAGTGTCCGACATGCGACAGCGCGCATACCGAGCCGTTCGAAACGCTGCAAGCCGTGGTGTTCCAGCACATCGCGGAAAGTCAGCAGACGGAGCAAATCTGGTTTTGCCGAGACTGCACCCTGCTCTTTCGACCACATGCCGTGTCTGCCGCACATCTAGATGTCAACTACACCGAGGCTTTTGCCGACATCGATTCACTGGAAGGCTGGCGCCGGCTCGGGGCATACCTTTACTGGAACGCCCTCGAAAAGGACTGGATTTCCCGCGAAGCCGACCGACGCATACCGGGGCCAACCAAGGACTTCCGCGTCCTAGAGGTCGGAGCGAAAAGCGGCGGCTTCGGCCACATGTACGCGACCGAGGGCTATTCCGTCGAAATGCTAGAGCCGACCAAGACATGGGCGGCCTTCACGCAGAGCACGCTCGGCATTCCCAGCAAGGCGGCGTTCTACACGGCTGAAGAGTACGACCGCGATGCGTTCGATCTCATCTTGGCTGGCGGCGTGGTACATCGCGTCCAGCCGATGACCGATTTCTTCATCGCTGCGGCGAAGCACTTGCGGCCAGGTGGGCTCCTGTACTGTCGCGAGCCGAACGCACTCAATATGTCGAACGCGTTCTTGCAAGACCTCCACCGCGCGTATTTCACGCCGTACTCGTTTCTTCGCTTCGCTCACCGTTATGGCTTCCATGCCGTTGCGGTGCGGGACTGGTCGGACGATGCCCGCGTGCCCTTCGGCTGGAACACGTCTTTCAGTGCGCTCCTGGTCAAAGGGCCGGGCCCGCTTATGGAAACCGCAAAGCCAACGGTGGCCGACCTTCGCCAGAGCATCACCGCCACGGTTTTAGGCGTAGGCGAGAATCTTCCGCTGTATCGGAAGACCGGCAAAGCCCGTGCGGCGCTGCTCGCCCGCAAACTACTCGGCTGGCGCGGTGCTGCCCTGCTCTATGCCAAGCCGACCCGCGCAGCCGAGCGCGTCACACGCCTGTTGCGGCGCTAATCGTCCCTGCCTTTCGGAGGGCTACAAAATGGGCATGGCCCTAACACTTCGCAGAGCGCTGAAGCAGATAGCGCCCCCGATCATCGTTCAGTTACTGAGACCGCGGCGCAATCCGGTACCGTATAGCGGCATCTTCAGCAGCTTCGATGAAGTCAAGTACCCCGCAGGCGTCAACTTCATCAGTAGCGCGGGGCTCGAATGGACACGGCAGAAACTGCGCGCTGCTCAAGCGAACAGGGACTGGCGACGTGGGGCGGGAGGCCTACAGCCAGGTGATGTGTTCCTTCTGTCGCTACTCAGCCTCACAATGGAACTAGGTCGCCGCGCTGAGGTCTATGATATTGGCGGTGGGCTGGGCCAAACGTACTTTTCGCTTCGCCCACCTGATGCGTGACGCCGTGTCATGGATCGTGGTTGAGCAAGCCGCAATGGCTGCTCTAGCAGGCGAAATCGAGGACGTAACGATAACCGACCAGCTGCCAAAGACGGACGACTCGCGCGGGGCGCTACGCATCGGCTTCGCGCGAACCGCCTTGCAGTATTTCAGCGATCCGATCGCGCCGATCCGATCGCTTGCCGAAGCGCAGATGGAGTTCCTGGTGTTCGTGCGCTTGGCCGCAGGGACCAATCCCGCGTTCGTGTCGGTAGAGAAGTCTGCCGATACATCCCTGCCAACGCCGGTCTATTTCTTGAACTTCGATAGCTTCGTCAGTGCAGTCGAGGAACTTGGATACCGGTTGATTTTCCGCTGCGGTGACAACCAGGAATTTCCAATGAGCAACTTTCCTCAGACGCACCGTGTCGAGCGCTCAGTAACAGCGGTATTCGCCCGCAGAGACGTCGCTCTTAACTGGTCGCAGGCAGGCTCGCCGGTAAGACTGCCTTAAGTTCGTCAGGTGTCTTCGCCGCATCAATCGCGGATCTGTCGACAGACCGCGCAGCGCCCGGCCTTGCGAGGCAGGAACCACGCAGCGCCCGCAAGCTCGCGGGCACGCTGGCGATCACGGCCATCGAAGACGGCTGGCCTCTATCGAAACTACAAAGCCTAGCGCTCGTGCTTATCGGCCTCGTGTTTGATTTGCCCGACAAGCGCGCACCGCTTTAGCGGCGTGTCCTCGATGGTGCTCAGCTAAGCCGAGGCGTCGCACCGCACCCTGTCCAATCGTTTGCCGACGTTTGAACACCCACCACAGCCCGGCACCGATTAAGGCCATACCACCGCGGTGCCGTGTTTTTCGGCGAAGCTAGGAGAAGTCCGATATGGAACTGCGCCCTGCCGAGCTAGGCCCGGAGCTCGATGTTCGCCTTCCTCAAGGAACGGCATGGGCGGGCATTTCGCTGTTTCATGTTAAGGGTTCACGAAAGCCTAGGAGGACTGCACCCGGACCCTGACGAGCGAGCATAGCATCCTTTAGGTAGGTCGAGTGTCTAGTGGTTGCTCACGCGTCGGAGGGCGACAACCTCGCCGGAATGTCCGGACATCGCTGCGGCGATCCGTTCTGATACTTTGTCAGCGAGCGCACGCAACGGGTCTGCATCGCGGCCAACGTATCGGGCGGTCATGGCCAGCGTTTTATGGCCAAGCAGATCGCGCACGAGAAACGCGTTCGCCCCTGCTTGCCCCGCATACGTGCCCGAGGTGTGCCGGAAATCATGCAGCCGCACGTCGGGCAGTTCCGCCTTTGCCTTAATCCGCCGCCATGCTTTCTCAATCGTCGCGACAGGCAACGGTTCATTAGCCCGGATGAGCGCGGGCAATACGTAATCACTCTTGCTCGCGTGTGCGCTCAACAATCGGACGGCGGGGGCACCGAGCGCCACTGTTTTTGCGCCGGTCTTCGATACCGGCAGGCGAAGACAGGCGTTAGCGATGTCAACGTGCTCCCACTTGAGGGTTAGCACTTCCGACAGACGGCATCCGGTGAGCAGCAGCAGGCGGATAGCCGTCACGATGTTGGGGTGTTCGGTCGCATTGCGCTCAACTTCGCCCAGCACGACACCAAGCCTTGCTAGCTCCGGCTCACTGAGGAAACGCTCCCGCTTCGACTCAGCATATCGCTCCACGAGGCGGCACGGATTGGTGTGATCCGGCCGCAATCGCCATGCTTCGGCCAAGTGGAACATCTTTGAGAGAACCGCCACGACCTGGTTAGCTTGACGCGGCGTTTCGGATAACTTCCGGTGCAGTTTCATGACATTCTCGCGCGTCACGTCCTTGACCTTGGACCGTCCCAACTCCGGCTTGATATGGCACTCAATCAGCCGGCCAAACTCGCGGGCGGTGCTCTCTCGGTTCCGCAACTTGACGTGCTCGGCAAGATAACGGTCGCAGAGTTCCGTTACCGTCTCCGCGTTGCGGTCGGCTTTGCGCTCCGAAGCCGGGTCAGCACCGTCCTTCACCGCCACGAGTGCCTTTCGAGCTTTTGCGCGTGCCGCCTCCAGCTTGAGAACACCGCACGGCCCCAGCGTGTACCGACGAGAGACACCCGAGTTGGTGCGGTACTGCACAATGAATGATTTGCGGCCTGACGGTTTAATGCGGAGTCCAAAGCCGGGGGTTTCATCATCCCATGCGAATACGTCGCGCTCAGTGGGCTTGAGGCCGGCAACCAGCCTTTCCGTGAATTTCATAAGGCACCCTCTACCTGCATTTGTCCCTGCGACCTTGCCTGGTAAGCAACGGGTAAGCAGTAAGAATCATAAGGGGACGCAATCTAGGGTGCAACAGAAACACCGATTCCAAGCCACTGTGACTGACGCAGGGGGTCTACAAGGGTAACGAGAGGCAAGCCCGGGCCACCGGCGAAAACAGACTTAAAATCCGTTTCCCGGCAACGGGGGTGCTGGTTCGACTCCAGCAGCGGGCACCAGACCTCGAACGAACAACCGAAGGAGGAAGGCTCCATGCCGACCGAACGTTTCGATTTCCAGGGCGCGAACGGACACGCTCTTTCCGGCCGGCTGGAACTCCCCGAAGGAACTCCCGCGGCTTACGCCCTGTTCGCCCATTGTTTCACCTGCGGCAAGGACGCGCTGGCGGCGACGCGGATCGCGCGCCATCTCGCGGCGCTCGGCATCGCCACGCTCCGGTTCGATTTCACCGGCCTTGGCGGCAGCGAAGGCGAATTCGGGAACACCGGCTTTACTTCGAATATCGAGGATATCGTCGCCGCCGCCGATCAACTGCGGCGCACCCGCATGGCGCCGGCGCTCCTGGTCGGCCACAGCCTGGGCGGCGCCGCGGTGCTCGCCGCGGCCGGGCGGATTCCCGAAGCGAAGGCGGTCGCGACCATCGGGGCGCCCTTCGACGCGGCGCACGTGCTGAATCTGTTCGGCGACCGGGTGCCCGCGATCGCGGATACCGGCGCGGCCAAGGTCGAGATCGGCGGGCGACCGTTCCAAATCGGGCGCTCGTTCGTCGAAGATTTGACCCGCCACGATCAAGGCAGCCGGATCGGGGAACTGCGCCGCTCGCTTCTCGTCATGCACGCGCCCGGCGACACCACCGTCGGGATCGACATACGCCTCCCAGATATTCCTGAAAGCGCGCCATCCGAAGAGTTTCATTTCGCTCGACGGCGCCGATCACTTGCTGTCCAAGCCGCGCGACGCGGAATACGCCGCAAGCGTGATCGCGGCGTGGGCTTCGCGTTACCTTGGCACCGACGCAGGCGCGGCCAATGCGGCCGAACCGATTGCGCCTGCCGGGTCCCGGGTCGTGGTCCGGGAAACCGGCCGGGGAAAATTCCAAAACGAAGTCCGCATCGGTCGGCATAGGTTGATCGCCGACGAGCCCGAGAACGTCGGCGGACTCGATTCCGGTCCCGGCCCCTACGATTTTCTCCTCGCCGGCCTCGGCGCGTGCACCGCGATGACCATTCGCCTTTACGCCGACAAAAAGGGCTGGCCGCTCCAGCGCGTCCAGGTCGGACTCGATCACGACAAGGTCCACGCCCAAGACTGCGCCGATTGCGAAACCCGCGAGGGCCGTGTCGACGAAATCACCCGGACCCTCACGCTCGAAGGCGACCTCGACGCCGAGCAGCGGGCGCGGATTTTCGAGATCGCCGACAAATGCCCGGTCCACCGCACCTTGCACTCCGAAATAAAAATCAGGACGAAATAGGCCGGGTCCGGCGCGCGGTTCACCAGCCGATGGCTTTCGGCAGCCAGGTCGCCAGCCCCGGATAGAAGAACACGATCGCCAGCGTCACGATCTGGAGAATAATAAAGGGAACGACCCCGGCATAAATATCCTCGGTCCGGATTTCGGGCGGAGTGACCCCGCGCAGATAAAACAGCGCCCAGCCGAACGGCGGGGTCAGGAACGAGGTTTGCAGGTTGACCGCGATCAGGATCGCGATCCAGACCATATCGACGTTGGCTTGAATCAGGATCGGCAGGAACAACGGCACGACGATGTAGGAAATCTCGATCCATTCGATGAAGAAGCCGAGGATAAAGATGATCAGCATCATGAACCAGATATCGGCCTCGATGCCGCCGGGGATGTAGGCGAACATGTCGTGGACCAGCTTTTCGCCCTGCAGGCCGCGGAAGGCGAGCGCGAACACCTGGGCGCAAACCAGGATGAACATCATGCCCGCGGTGATGCGGGTGGTGGTGTAGACGGTGTCCTTGAGGACGCTCCAACTGAATCGGCCGGAGACCGCGGTGACGAGAATGCTGCCGAGCGCGCCCATCGAGGCCGCTTCGGTCGGCGCGGCGACGCCGCCGATGATCGAGCCCAGCACCGCCAGCACCAGCGCGATCGGCGGCAGGCCGACCCGCAAGACTTTCGACAAGAGGTCGCGCCGCGAAAGCCTGTCGCGCTCGTCGAGCGACACCGGCGGCACCATGTCGGGGCGAACCATGCCGAGGCCGAGGAAGAAAATGCAGTATATGCCGGCGAGCATGAGGCCCGGCATCACCGCGGCGGCGAACAGCGTGCCGACCGATTCGCCGAGAATATCGGAGAGCAGGATCAGAATCAGGCTCGGTGGGATGATTTGGCCAAGCGTGCCCGAGGCGCAGATCGACCCGCACGCGACCCGCTTGTCGTAGCCGCGCCGGAGCAGGGTGGGCAGCGTGAGCAAACCCAACGTGACCACCGTCGCGCCGACGATCCCGGTGGTCGCGCCCATCAGAACGCCGACCAGAATGATACCGATGCCCATGCCGCCGCGCAGATTTCCGGCGAGATGGCCGATGACGTCCATCAATTCCTCGGCCAGCCGGGATTTTTCCAGCATCACCCCCATGAACACGAACAGCGGAATGGCGATCAGCGTGTAGTTGGCGGTCACGCCGTAGATGCGCGCCGGCAGAAGACTGAACAGGCCCGCGCCGAAGCCGATAAAGCCGAAGAACAAACCGCTGACCGCGAGCGTCAGCGCGACCGGCAAGCCGATCATCAGCAGCACGAAGAACGAAACGATGGTGAGGATTGCCAGGTATTCAGTCGGCATGGTGGGCCTGGAGCTTAAGAATCGCGCGCAGCATGGCCGCCAGGGCTTGGATACCGAGCAGGATAAAGCCGAAGGGGATCATGGACTTGAGCAGAAAACGATGGGTCAGCCCGCCGGGATCGGGGGATATCTCGCCGATGCGGAACGATTGCTCGACGTAAGGAATCGAGAGCAGAACCATGATCACCGCGAAAGTCAGAACCAGCAGGTGCGAAATCGCGTTGATCGTCTCCTGATAGCGCCAGGACATCCGCGCGTACACGACGTCGACCCGGACATGCCCGTCCTTCAGAATCGCATAAGACATGCCGAGCAGCGCGATCGGCGCCATCAGGTGCCACTCCAGCTCCTGCATGGCGACCGATCCGGTGTTGAACGCATAGCGAAGCAGCACGTTGAACGCCATCACCAGGACGATGGCGAGCGAACTCCAGGCGGTGACCGACCCGATGGCGTCGACCACCGCCTCGCCGGCGCACGCCAGCGCGGCCAGCTTGCGCATGAAACCCGCCCCTTCCGGGTCAGCCGCGGATCTGGTTCTGATACACGGCTTCGCTGATGCCGGCCCACTTGTCGTGGATCGCCTTGAAGGCCATGAACGAGTCGTGGACCTTCTTCACCAGCGGGTCCTTGGTGGCGTCGGAGAGAACCTGCTTGGTGACTTCGCGCAGCTTCTCGACCATGGCCGCGGGCAGGGGCGCGGCGATGACCCCGTGATTCTTGATCAGGTCTTCAAGGGCCTCGGCGTTGGTCGCCTCGCACCAGGAATGGCTGATGATGTGGCAGGCGGCGGCGGCGACGCGGACGACTTCCTTGAGATCGGCGGGCAGAGAATCCCAAGCCTTGCGATTGATGATCAACTCGGTGATCGTCGAGGTCTCGTGCCAACCGGTGGTGTAGTAGTATTTCGCCGCCTTGTGCAGGCCGAGGCGGCGATCCTGGAATGGACCGACGAATTCCGCTACGTCGATCACGCCGCGCTCCAGCGCCGGGAAAATCTCGCCCGCCGGCAACAGCTTCACCTCGACGCCGAGGGCGCTGTAAACCTTTCCCGCCAGGCCGGGAATGCGCATCTTCAGTCCCTTCAGGTCTTCGACCTTCTCGACGGGCTTGCGGAACCATCCGGTCATCTGCATACCGGTGCTGCCCATCGGGATCGGCACCAGATTGAAGGGTTCATAAACTTCTTCCCACAGCTTCAGTCCGCCGCCGTGATAAAGCCACGCGGTCATGCCCTGGAAATTGAGCCCGAACGGAACGGCGGTGAAATATTGCGCGGCGAAGGTCTTGCCCGACCAGAAATAGCTGTTGGCGGCGTTCATTTCGATGGTGCCCTTGGACACCGCGTCGAACCCTTCCAGCGCCGGGATCAATTCGCCGGCGGCGAAATG
>SHWG01000040.1 GCA_009693905.1 Rhodospirillales bacterium
GCGGTTGTTGGTGAGCACGTAGAGCGCGCCGTCGGGGCCGGCGACGGCGTCGCGCAATCTTCCCGGGCGCGTTTCGCCGCGCCCGAAAAGGCGCTCGATGCGCTCGACCCGGTAATCGTTGCCCGCGCGCCCGTGCGTCATAACGACGCGGATCAAGGCTTCGCTGCGCAAGGTCGCGACGAAAAGATCGTTTTGCCAGAACGCGGCGCCCGAGGGCGGCGTGGTCGGCGTTTTCCAGGCGATCAGGGGATCGCTGAACGGCGCGCGTCCCGGGGCGCCCACCGCCTTGGGCCAGCCGTAATTGCCGCCGGGAACGACGACGTTGATTTCGTCGTGGCCGCCCAAACCGAATTCGCCCGAAGGCCCGTGCTCGGAGATGAACAAATTCTTGGTCGCCGGGTGCCAGGCGAGCCCTTGGGGATTGCGGTGGCCGAAGGAATAGATCGGGGAGCCGGGAAACGGATTGTCGGCGGGAATTGCGCCTTCGGGCGTGAGCCGCAGGATTTTTCCGGCCAGCGAATTTGGGTCCTGGGCGAGATCGGCCTGGTAGGTATCCCCGGTCGCCACATAGAGCATGCCGTCGGGACCGAATCCGATCCGCCCGCCGTTGTGGTTGAAAGAGCCGGGGATGCCGTCGAGCACCACCCGGTCGAACGCGCCGATGCCGCCCTGGTCGCGCAGGCGGACGACCCGGTTCTGGCGATGGAACGCGGGCAGCGGCCCCGGGAAATAGGTGAGCATGGCGTAGACGAGGGGCACGCGCGGAAAATCGGGATGCACCGCCAACCCCATCAGCCCACCTTCGCCGCCGGTGGCGACGTCGAGGGTGGCGTAAGGCTCGGGCACCAGAATGCCACCCCGGATCAGGCGGATGCGCCCCGGCCGCTCGCTGACGAGTGCGCGGCCGTCCGGCAGGAAAACCAGCGACCACGGCGCCTCCAGCCCCGCGATCCAGGTTTCGACCTTGAATCCGGGCGCGCCTTCCAGAATCGCGTCGTCGACGGCTTGCGGCCTGGGCCCGACGACCGGATCGGCCCATGCGGGCAGGGCGGCGCATGCCGCCAAGATAATAATCCCGGCGCCAAGGACGCCGCCGGGTCTATTACATTTGGCGCCTGCGCGCCGGGCGGCCGAGGCGAAAAGCAGGGCGAGAACAAAGCGGCGCGACATGAACAGGTTCCCGTGGGTAGCCCCTAGCTTGACGCGAAGCGCCGGTTTATATCAAGCGGCAGACGGTTGAGGAGATAAACGTGGCCGAGGTGGAAATCTACACGACCGCGCTTTGCGGCTATTGCCAGCGGGCGAAAGCGTTGTTGGCGCGAAAAGGCGTCGCCTACGCCGAATACGCGGTCGACGCCGAGCCAGGAAGGCTCGACGAGATGCTCAAGCGCGCCAAGGGCCGGCGCACGGTGCCGCAAATCTTCATTGACGGCAAAGCCATCGGCGGCTCGGACGATCTCCAGGCGCTCGAGGCCAAGGGCCATCTCGACACCCTGCTCGGCCGCGCCCCCTGATCATGCCGCCCGCGTCCTTCACCGTCGCCTGCGTCCAGACCAATTCGGCGCGCGAGCCCGACGTTAACATCCGAGCCGCCAGCGATCTGGTGCGCCGCGCCCGCGACGGAAACGCCGAGTTCATCCTGTTGCCCGAAATCGTCAACATGATCGAACCGAAGCGCGAGCTTCTGTTGGCGAAAGCCAGGCCCGAGGCCGACGACCCCGCGTTGGCCGCGTTTCGCGCCCTTGCCCGCGAGACCGGCGCCTGGCTGCTCGCCGGCTCGCTCGCGGTGCGCCGCGAAGGCGAAAACGAGAAGCTCGCCAACCGCTCGTTCCTGCTGGCGCCGGACGGCGAAATCCGGGCGCGCTACGACAAGATCCACATGTTCGACGTCGATCTCGGCGCCGGCGAGCGCTACCAGGAATCCCGGACGTATCTTCCTGGAGCCAAGATTGTGACGGCGGACGTGCCGTGGGGACGCTTGGGAATGACCGTCTGCTACGACTTGCGCTTTCCCCAGCTTTATCGCGCGCTCGCCCACCGGGGCGCCGGGTTTTTTTCGGTGCCGTCGTCCTTCACCCGGCCGACCGGGCGCGCGCATTGGCACGTGCTGCTTCGCGCCCGCGCGATCGAGAACGGCTGCTTCGTCTTCGCCCCGGCGCAATGCGGCGAGCACGCGGAAGGGCGCAAGACCTACGGCCACTCGCTGATCGTCGATCCGTGGGGCGAGGTGCTGGCGGACGGGGGCGAGGAGACCGGCATCATCACCGCGCGCATCGACCCGGCCCGGGTTGCCGAGGCCCGCGCCAAGGTTCCGGCGCTGGCCAGCGACCGGCCGTTCGATTAAGCGGGCGGCGCGCGCGGGCTTAACCCCGCGCGCTTCTAATGATGCGCCCCTACCGGGGCGACGGAGCGAGCGGGTGCGGCTCGGGCTCGCCGTCGTCGCGAGCGGATTTTCCGAGATCGTTGACGGCGGCGAGCCGCTGCTTGACCCCGGGGATGGGATCGGCCTCGAGCAGGCCGTGTTCGTAGGCGACGATCTGGAGTTTTCCCCGCGCGAATTCGAGCAATTCGCCCGCTCGGAGCAGATGGTCGGGGTTGCGCGGGCGGGTAAATTTCTCGTTTCCCCGGGCGAAGGTTTCGTAGATGAGCACGCCGCCTTCGGCCAACAGGGCGATGAGCCTCGGCAGGATCGGCCGGTAAAGGTAGTTGACGACGACGATGCCGGCGAAGCGCCGATGGCCGAGCGGCCCCGGCGGATCGAACACCGGAATTCCGCTCTCGAGGTCGGCCTGGACGATCTCGATTCCCGCCGGGGCGTCCGCCGCGAGCGAATCGTCGTGCGAATGCATACCTAGCGGCGTGACGCGGCGATCGTATGATGGCGGCGGGGTTAAGCCCGCCGCGGCAATGACCGCCGTGTCCCGGTCGAGCGCCACCACCGGATGGCCGCGCCCGCTGAGATACCGGGCGTTGCGCCCGCCGCCGCAGGCGAGATCGAGAACCGGCCCCCGGGCCGGGATCAGGTGGGCGTGGCGCGCGACCCAGGGCGACGGGCTCGCCTCGCGCATGTGCCGGGCGCGCAATTCGGATTCGTCCATCGCGGAATCGGAGGTCATGCCGGATCACCCCAGGCATATTAATCATTTTAATATACGGCCGGATATGCCAGATATTCGGGGTGCCCCGCCACCCGCGTAAAGGTTCGACCGATGATCCTCTACCAACTCCGCTGCGACCAAAACCACGAGTTCGAGGCCTGGTTCAAGGGCAGCGCCGGATTTGAAACGCAGAGCCGCAAGGGCGAGGTCGAATGTCCCTTCTGCGGCACGGCCAAGGTCGCTCGTGCGCCGATGGCGCCGAACCTGGTCGGGAACGCGAGCGCGCCCGAGCCGCGACGGTCCGAACAATCCCGCGCACTCGCCAACCAGGTCGTCGAGGCGGTCCAGAAGTTGCGCCGGCACGTCGAGGAAAGCTGCGACTACGTCGGCGAAGCCTTCCCCGAGGAAGCGCGTCGCATCCACTCGGGCGAAGCGGAGACGCGCGGCATTTACGGCGAGACGACGGCGGACGAAGCGCGCCGGCTCGACGAAGAAGGCATCGAAGTCTTCCGCCTGCCCGGAACCCCGCGCCGCAACGGTTGAGCGCGGTTTTGCCACGACGGTTGATGCGCGCGGCTCCGCCGCGACTTTCCCCGGCGCGAACCGGCTTTCGTCGCCACCATCATGTAATTGATCGCCGTGTCGTCGGCCTTGAGTTTCCATTCGCCCCGCCACGGGTCGAAGACGACGCCGGCCACGTCGGTCGTCGCCATGCCGGCGCTTTCGAGCATCGCCGCGAGATCGTCGGGCGGCACGAACTTGCGCCAATCGTGGGTGCCGGGGGGAATCCAGCGGAGCACGTATTCCGCCGCCACCTTGGCGAGCAGCAGCGACTTCAGGGTCCGGTTGAGGGTGGCGAGGACCATGATCCCGCCCGGCCGCACCAGCGCCGCCGCGGTTGCGATGAACGCCTTGGCGTCGGCGACGTGCTCGATTACTTCCATGTTGAGAACCACGTCGAAGCGGGCCCGCTCCCGGGCCAGAACCTCGGGCGTCGCGGCGCGGTAGGCGATCTTCAGTCGGCCGGCGCGGGCGTGAGCCGCCGCGACGCGGATGTTGTCCCGGCCGGCGTCGATTCCGGTGACCCGCGCGCCGAGCCGGGCCATCGGCTCGCACAAGAGGCCGCCGCCGCAGCCGACGTCGAGCACGTCGAGGCCGGCGAGCGGGCGTCTGAAATGCGCCCGCGCCGCGTCGCGGATGAAGGCGATGCGCACAGGATTGAGCCGGTGCAGCGGCGCGAACGCGCCCGCCGCGTTCCACCAGTCTTGGGACCGCGCCTCGAAACGGGCGATCTCTTCGGGCACCGTCGTGCGCTCCGCGCGCGCAAGCCCGCGTGTCGTGCGCTCCGCGCGCGCACGCCCGCGTGACGTCGGTGGCGGGCGGCGGGCGCGGGTACGAGGACGGGACGCGGCCATGGCGGGGTTTATTGCCAGTTTGGATTGCCAGTTGGGGGCCGACGGAGTATGTAACCCCGCTCTTTGCGGCGCAACCCGCTCGACCTTGATCTTTCGAGGAACCGCCTTCATGGCCCGACTCGTGATGAAATTCGGCGGCACCTCGGTCGCGGACGTCGCCCGCATCCGGGCGGCGGCCAAGCACGTCAAGCGCGAGCGCGACGCCGGCAACGAGGTCGCGGTGGTGGTCTCGGCCATGGCCGGCGTCACCAACCAGCTCGTCGCCTGGGCGGGCGAGATCGGCGCTTGGTCTTATGGCGCCGAGGCGGACGCCGCCGGGCGCGAATCCGACGTGGTGGTGGCGACCGGCGAGCAGGTGACGTGCGGCCTGATGGCGCTGGCGCTCCAGGCGCTCGGCGTCAAGGCGCGCTCCTGGCTCGCCTGGCAGATCCCGATCGTCAGCGACGACGCGCCCGGTAAGGCGCGGATCGAGAGCATCGCCGCCCAAGACCTGCTCGCGGCCATGGCCAACGGCGAAGTGCCGGTGGTGCCCGGCTTTCAAGGCGTGACCCGGGGTGGGCGGCTGACGACCTTGGGCCGCGGGGGTTCGGACACCAGCGCGGTCGCGCTCGCGGCGACGCTCGCGGCCGATCGCTGCGACATCTATACCGACGTGGAGGGGGTTTACACCTCCGATCCGCGCGTCGTTGCCAAGGCGCGAAAGCTCGATAAGATCACCTACGAGGAAATGCTCGAGATGGCCTCGGTCGGGGCGAAGGTCCTCCAGACCCGCTCGGTCGAGCTGGCGATGAAACAGGGCGTCCGGCTGCAGGTGCGATCGAGCTTTTCCGACGCCCCCGGAACCCTGGTCGTGGACGAGGACGAGATCGTGGAAAAAGCCCTGGTCAGCGGAGTCGCCTACAGCCGCGACGAGGCCAAAATCACCTTGAGCCGGGTCGCCGACCGGCCGGGCGTCGCGGCGGCGGTGTTCGGCCCGCTCGCGGAGGCGAACGTCAACGTCGACATGATCGTCCAGAATGTTTCCGCGGATGGAAAAACGACCGATCTCACCTTCACCGTCGTCAAGGCCGACCTCGATCGCGCCGTCGCCATCCTCGAGGCGCGCAGGAAGGATCTCGGGTTTGCCGGGTTGATCCAGGACCGCAACGTGGTCAAGGTCTCGGTCATCGGCGTCGGCATGCGCAGCCACGCCGGCGTCGCCCAGCGCATGTTCCAGGCGCTCGCCGAGAAGGGCATCAATATCCAGGCGATCACCACCTCCGAGATCAAGGTCAGCGTGCTGATCGCCGAGGAATACACCGAGCTTGCCGTCCGCGCGCTCCACTCCGTCTACGGCCTCGACGCCGACTAGGCGGCAAAATGGAAGGGACCCAAGGGGTCGGTCCTCCGCAGTTAAAGTTGTCGCGAATATGGCTTCGCACGATCCGCCCCTTCCCAAGGCCCCGCCCGCGTCTCGGCGCCTGCTCGCGCGCGTGCGCGACGTCATGGCCGGCCCGGGCGACACCGAAAGCCGGCTCCGGCGCATCGTCGCCATCATCGCCGCCGACATGGTCGCCGAAGTGTGCTCGATCTACGTCCGCCGCGCCGGCGATATCCTCGAGCTGTTCGCCACCCAGGGCCTCCGGCCCGAGGCGGTGCACCGGACCGTCCTCAAAGTGGGCGAGGGGATCGTCGGCGACATCGCCGCCAACGCCCGTCCGTTCGCGCTCGCCGACGCCCAAGCGCATCCCAACTTCGCCTACCGCCCCGAAACCGGCGAGGAAATCTACCGCTCGATGATGGGGGTGCCGATCCTGCGCGACGGCCGCGTCGCCGGCGTGGTCGCGGTGCAGAACCGGACCCGGCGCCACTACACCGAAGAGGAAGTGGAAACGCTCCAGACGGTGGCGATGGTGCTGGCCGAGATGATCGCCGGCGGTGGGATTGGCGGCGCGCGCTCCGACGAGGTCCGGGGCGGGGGCGCGCTGGCGGCGAAACCGCACCGGCTCGCGGGCGTGCGCCTCGCGCCCGGGGTCGGCATGGGCACCGCCGTGCTGCATCGCCCGCGGGTCGCGCTCCAGCGCATGGTCGCCGAAGATCCGGCGGCCGAGCACGAACGCCTCCGCCGCGCCGCCGCCGAGATGCACGGCGCGCTCGACGATCTCTTCAGCGCCGCCCGGCTGGGACCGAACGACGCCCATCGCGACGTGCTGGAGGCGTATCGGATGATCGCCGCCGACGCCGGCTGGTTCGGCCGGATCGGAAAGGCGATCGACGGCGGCCTGACCGCGGAAGCGGCGGTGCAAAAGGTCCAGAACGACATCCGCGCGCGCCTCAGCCAGTTCGACGATCCATATTTGCGCGGGCGCGTCGACGACTTCGACGACCTCGCCAACCGCTTGATCCAGCACCTGCTCGGAGAGGTTTCGACCCGCCGGCTCCGGGCGCTGCCCGAAGATGTGATTCTCATCGCCCGCGCGCTCGGGCCGG
Organism: Rhodospirillales bacterium; assembly: GCA_009693905.1. GTDB lineage: Bacteria > Pseudomonadota > Alphaproteobacteria > Rhodospirillales > 2-12-FULL-67-15 > 2-12-FULL-67-15. The sequence goes on from SHWG01000040.1 coordinate 6,983, forward strand.
CCGAACTGCTCGACTACGATTCTTCGCGCCTGCGCGGCGTCGTGCTCGAGGAAGGTTCGGCGACGGCGCACGTCGCGCTGCTCGCCAACGCCCTCGAAATTCCCGTCGTCGGCAGGACCGCCGAGGCGCTCGCCCGGATCGAGCCGGGCGACGTCATCGTCGTCGACGGCGACAACGCCCAGGTCATGGTCCGCCCCGGCGAGGACGTGCGGAAAGCGTTCGGCGCCGCCATTCGTGCCCGCGCCGAGCGGCGCGCCGGATACGTCGAGCGGCGCGACGAGCCGGCGGTCACCCGCGACGGGGTACGGATCACGGTCAACATCAACGCCGGCTTGCTGCTCGACATGGAGAATTTACACGAATTCGGCGCCGACGGGGTCGGCCTCTACCGGACCGAGATTCCCTTCCTGGTTCGCCCCGCGTTTCCCGACGTCGCCACCCAGCGCGATCTTTACGTCCGCATCCTGGCGCAAGCGAAGGGCAAACCGGTCGTGTTTCGCACCCTCGACGTCGGCGGCGACAAGATGGCTCCTTACTGGGACCGATCCGGAGAGGAAAACCCGGCGATGGGCTGGCGCGCGATCCGCGTCGCGCTCGGCCGGCCCGCGATCTTGCGCCAGCAGGCGCGCGCCTTGATCCAGGCGGCGGCCGGCGGCGAGCTTCGCGTCATGTTCCCGATGATCGCCACGGTTGCGGAGTTCGAAGCCGCGCGCACGATCCTCGAGCGCGAGATCGAGAGAGAGCGGGCGGCCGGCCGCCCCCTGCCCGAGCCCCTCCGGGTCGGGGCGATGCTGGAGGTGCCCTCGTTGCTGTTCGAGCTGGATGCGTTGCTGGCGCGGGCGGATTTCGTTTCCGTCGGCAGCAACGATCTGCTGCAATTCCTGTTCGCCAGCGACCGGAGCGCGCCGGGGCTGGCGGAACGCTACGATCCGCTGTCGCCGCTGGTTCTCAAATGCCTCGGCGACGTGGTCGCCGGGGCCAAGCGCGCTGGCCGGCCGGTCGGACTTTGCGGCGAGATGGCGGGGCGTCCGTTGGAGGCCATGGCCTTGATCGGGTTGGGTTTTCGGGACCTGTCCCTGTCCCCGCCGGCGGTCGGTCCGATCAAGGACATGATTAGGTCCCTCGACTTGGCCGCCCTCACGGCATTTTTGGTAAATTTCGTCCCGGACGCCGGAAATTCACGGCGCGAAGCCTTGCGCGCGTTCGCCGCCGCCCACGGGGTTGCGCTTTAGAATTCACGAAATGCCCATTTTGTCTTGAAATTATTCGCTTTTCTGGCAGAATCCGGGCCCCGATCCCGATTGAACGGAAAACACGTTTTGGCCGACTCAACGGACGACAACATGGCGGAAAGCGGCGCGCCGCGGGTTGGCGCGCGCGGAGCGCGCGGCGGCGTCGGCGCGCTTCTGCGCGCGAGCCGGATTCGCTGCGGCGAGGAATTGCCCCAGACCGCGAAGGTGTTGTGCATCCGGCTTTGCCATCTCGAAGCGATCGAGGACGGCCGCTTCGCCGATCTGCCCGGCCCAGCCTACACGCTCGGCTTCGTCCGCACCTACGCCAATCATCTCGGACTGGACAGCGCGGAAGTCATCCGCCGCTTGCGCGCCGAAGCCGAAATTGCCGAGGCCAAGCCGGAACTGACGTTCCCGGTGCCGCTCTCCGACAGCTCGATCCCGAGCGGCGCGGTGGTCATGGTCGGCTTGGTGGCGGTGGTGGTCGCCTACGGCGCTTATCTCGCGGGAATGTCGCGCGATAGCGGTCAAATCGCGCGGGTATCGCCCGTCCCCGAACGCCTGGCGCGGGACTCCGCCCGGATCGATTCTTCCCCACAGGCCGCGACGGCGGCGTCGTTGCCGGCAACCGCACCGGTCCAGAGCAAACCGATCCGCGTCGCACCCGCGCTTTCGTCCTCTCCCCCCTCTCCCCTGGCAACTTCGATCGCGCCCCTTACGACGTCTGTCGCCACAAGCATTGTTCCGCCGTCGGCGGCGTCGTTCGCCCCGGCCGCGGTTCCACCGGTCGGCGGGCGAGCAATGGAATCACCGTCTCCGACCGGCGCCGCCGCGCCTGCGCCTACAGTCGCGCCCACCCAAGTCGCGGTCGCGGTTGCAGCGCCGCCCCCGCCGGTTAAATCTTCGCGCATCGAAGTGCGGGCCAAGGCCGACAGTTGGATTCAGGTGCGCGACGGCGGCGCGGGCGAATTTATTGTCACCCGCCTGCTCCGGGAGGGGGAAACCTTCGCGGTGCCCGATCGTTCCGGCCTGACGCTGCTGACCGGCAACGCCGGCGCGTTGGAAATCCGCGTCGACGGCGTGGCCATGCCCGCGCTCGGCCCCGAAGGCGCGGTCCGGCGAGCCATCGCGCTCGACGTGGATCGCTTGAAGCAAGGCACTGCCGCCTCCGAATAGCGTATGTTACGCTGATTGGAAGCACCCCTCTCACCCAGCCTTGGGTAAGGCGCGTCGTGCCGACGCGCCAACCCTTCGCAACCCTCTCCCCCGCCACTTGCGGGGGGAGAGGGGAGGGTGAGGGGGGCGTTTCCAGTCAAATTGAAACCGCGCTAGCGATTGTCGGCTTGCGCGCCCGAGGCTCCGCCATTGCGGCCGGGGCGGCTTGAGGCAATACTTGGCGGCAATTCGGAGAATTTTTGTATGTCCAGTTTGATCGAACCGGCGTCGCGGCGCAAAAGCGTCCCCGTCTCCGTCGGCGGCGTGATCGTCGGCGGCGGCGCCCCGATCGTCGTCCAGTCGATGACCAACACCGACACCGCCGACGCCGAGGCGACGGCGGCGCAAATCGCCGAACTCGCCCGCGCCGGGTCCGAGATCGTCCGCATCACCGTCGACCGCGTCGACAGCGCCCGCGCCGTTCCCCACATACGCGAAAAGTTGGAACGCCTGGGCGTGCGCGTGCCGCTGGTCGGCGACTTTCACTACATCGGCCACAAGCTGCTCGCCGATCATCCGGCCTGCGCCGAAGCCCTCGACAAGTACCGCATCAATCCCGGCAACGTCGGTTTCCGCGACAAGAAGGACCGCCAGTTCGGGACCATGATCGAAATGGCGCTGAAATACCGCCGCCCGGTCCGGATCGGCGTCAATTGGGGCAGCCTCGACCAGGAGTTGCTCGCGCACCTGATGGACGAGAACGCTGGTCGCGCCGAGCCCAAGGACTCGGGCTCGGTAATGCGCGAAGCGATCGTGCGCTCGGCGCTCGATTCCGCCCAGCTAGCGGAAAAGATCGGCCTTGGCCGCGACCAGATTGTGCTGTCGTGCAAGGTCAGCGCGGTCCAGGACCTGATCGCGGTCTATGCCGATCTCGGCCGGCGTTGCGACTACGCGCTCCATCTCGGCTTGACCGAGGCCGGCATGGGCTCGAAGGGCATCGTCGCCTCGACCGCCGCGATGGCGGTGCTGCTCCAGCAAGGCATCGGCGACACCATCCGGGTTTCGCTCACGCCCGCGCCGGGCGGCGATCGGACCCGCGAGGTCATCGTCGCCCAGGAAATTCTCCAGACCATGGGGTTGCGCTCGTTCGTGCCGCTGGTCACGGCTTGCCCGGGGTGCGGGCGGACCACCAGCACCGTGTTCCAGGATCTCGCCGGGAAAATTCAGGACTACGTCCGCGCCCGCATGCCCAAATGGCGCGAGACCCACGCCGGCGTCGAGGACATGTCGTTGGCGGTCATGGGCTGCATCGTCAACGGCCCGGGCGAAAGCAAGCACGCCAACATCGGCATCAGTCTGCCCGGCACCGGCGAGGAGCCGGCGGCGCCGGTATTCGTGGACGGCCGCAAGATCGCCACGCTGCGCGGCGCCTCGATCGCCGAGGACTTCCATCGCATGGTCGAGGACTACGTCGCCAGCCACTATCCCCTCCGCACGGGTTCCGTCGCAACCGCGCACCCGACCGTCCCCGCCGGCCGCGCCCAGGCGCGATAGCGAGGGATCGTCGATGCCCGATTTGCAGCCGGTTCGCGGCACCCACGACATATTGCCCGACGAAATGCGCCGTCACCGCCGCGTCGAGGAGACGGCGCGCGCGCTCGGGCTTCGTTACGGCTATGCCGAAATGGCGACACCGATCTTCGAGTTCGCCGACGTTTTTGCCCGCACGCTCGGCGAGACCTCCGACATCGTCACCAAGGAAATGTACACTTTCCGGGACAAAGGCGGCGACGGCATCACGCTTAGGCCCGAAAACACCGCCGGCGTGGTGCGCGCGTTTCTCTCCAACGGCCTCCAGCAGCAGCTTCCGCTCAAGTTTTTCTACCGCGGGCCGATGTTCCGCTACGAACGTCCGCAGAAAGGGCGCATGCGCCAATTCCATCAGATCGGCGTCGAGCTGCTCGGCGTCGCCGATCCGCTCGCCGACGTCGAGGTGATCGCGCTCGGCCAGCACCTGCTCGATGAACTGGGCGTCGCCGACCGGACCACGCTCGAGCTGAACACGCTCGGCGATTCCGAAAGCCGCGCCGCTTACCGGGAAAAACTGGTGGCCTATTTGCGCGATTTCGAGACCAAGCTATCCGAGGACAGCCGGGCGCGGCTTGGCCGCAATCCGCTCCGCATTCTCGATTCCAAGGACGAGGGCGACCGGCGCATCGTCGCCGGCGCGCCGCCGATCGCCGCCAGTCTCAACGATTCGTCGAAGCGGTTCTTCGATTCCGTATGCCGGGGGCTGGAGGTCTGCAAAGTGCGCTACCGGCTCAACCCCCGTCTGGTGCGCGGGCTCGACTATTACAACCACACCGCCTTCGAGTTCACGACCGAAGCGCTCGGCGCGCAAGGCGCCGTTCTCGCCGGCGGACGCTACGACGGCTTGGTCGAGCAGATGGGCGGCCCGCCGACGCCGGGCACCGGCTGGGCGGCGGGCGTCGATCGGCTGGCGCTGCTGCTGTCCGAGCCGGAAGCCTGGGCGGGCGCGATCGCCGTGGTTCCGGTCGGGGCGGGCGAGACCGACGCGGCGCTCGGGCTGGTGCAGCGGCTCAGACGCGCGGGCTTCGCCGCCGATCTCGGGTTTTCGGGCAACATGAGCAAGCGCATGAAGCGCGCCGACCGGATAGGCGCGCGGGTCGCGGTCGTCTTGGGCGAGAGCGAGCTTGCCCGCGGCATCGCCACGGTGCGCGACATGAAGACGGGCGAGCAGGACGAAGTGCCGCTATCCGCGCTCGAAGACCGCCTCGCCCGCTACCGATAGCGGGGTCATGGGCGATACATTCGCAAACGCCTGCCGCTACGTCGTCGTCGGGGCCAATCACCGCTCCAGCGGCATGGCGCTGCGCGACCGCCTGTTTATCGAGGAACGCGCGCTGCCCGCGTTCATCGCGTCCTTGCGCGCGGGCGGGATCGAGCAGGGCATCGTGCTTTCGACCTGCGACCGGATCGAGGTCCAGGCCGCGCACCCCGATCCGGCCGGAGCGGCGCGGGTTGTCCTCGATCTTCTTGCCGCCCACGGCGCCGTCGGCCGGGCCGAGATGGAAAGCCAGACCTACACGCTGGCCGACGAAGAAGCGGTGCGCCAGGTCTTCGCCGTCGCCGGCTCGCTCGACAGTCTCATCGTCGGCGAGCCCGAAGTGCTCGGCCAGGTCAAGGACGCCTACGCGCTCGCCCGGGAATTGAGTTTCGCCGGGCCGGAGATGGACGCGCTGATGCAGGCGGCGCTGAGCGCGGCCAAGCGCATCCGCAGCGAAACCGACATCGGCCGCCGGCCCGTCTCCATCGCTGCCGCCGCGGTCGAAGTCGCGCGCGAGATTCTGGGCGATCTCGCGCCGCGCGCCGCGCTCGTGCTCGGCGGGGGCGCCATGGGCGAGATCATGGTGCGCGAGATGCAGGCGGCGGGGTTGAAGACGCTGGCCGTGATTCATCCCGATCCGAGGCGGGCGGAAGCGGCGGCGCGGATCTTCGGCTGCCACGCGCACGCCTTCGAGCCGCTGGCTGAGCGGCTCGCGGGCGCCGACGTGGTGCTGGCCTCGCTCGGCGCGCGCCGGCACGCGATCGGGGTGGCGGCGGTGCGCGAGGCCCTGCGCCTGCGCCGCCGCAGGCCGATCTTTTTGGTGGACGCGGCGGTGCCGGGCGACATCGAGCCCGCGGTCAACGATCTCGACGGCGCGTTCCTCTACACCCTCGACGACCTGGAGCGGGTGGCGATGCGGGGCCGTTCGGTGCGCGAGCTCGAAGGCGTGCGCGCCCGCCAGGTGCTCGAAGACGAAGTCGGTACGTTCCTCAAGGCCCGCGCCGAGCGCGCGGCGGTGCCGGCGCTGGCCCAGCTCCGCCGCGCCTTCGAGGACGCCCGCGCCCAGGCCTTGGCGGATTCCGGCGGCGACGCGGACAAGGCGACCCGGCTTCTGGTTAATCGACTTTTGCATGCGCCTTCCGAGGCGCTTCGGGCGCTTGCCGCTCTTGATTCTCCCGGCTCCGCAAGCTCCGCGAAGGCGGGCCTTGATTCTCCCGGCTCCGCGGGCTTCGCGAAGGTGGTCCGGCCGAACGGTCCGGGCCTCGACATGGCGGCGGCCGAGCGCGCGCTGAGAGAGCTGTTCGGAATCGCGAACGGGTCCTCCGGCAAGGACGAAAAACCATGAGCCTCGACGAAAAACTCTCCCGCGTCGTCGCCCGCCGCGACGAACTCGCGCATCTCATGGCCGCTGGTGACGCGGGGCGCGACTTCCCGCGGCTTGCCAAGGAATACGCCGATCTCGGGCCGGTGGTCGAGGCGCTGGCGGGGCTCGACAAGGCGCGGGTCGAGGCGGCGGGCCTCAAAAACATGATGGACGACGCCGGCGTCGACGCCGAGATGCGCAAACTTGCCGAGAGCGAGTATTTCGCCCTCAAGGGCACGATCGTGGCGATGGAAAAGCGCGTCCAGTTTCTCCTCATCCCCCGCGACGAGGCCGACGAAAAGAGCGCCATCATCGAGGTCCGCGCCGGCACCGGCGGCGACGAGGCGGCGTTGTTCGCCGCCGCTCTTTTCCGCATGTACCAGCGCTACGCCGACCGGCGCGGCTGGAAATTCTCGCCGATCGAGATGTCGGATACCGGTCTCGGCGGTCTCAAGGAAGGGATCGCCGAGATCGTGGGCCCGGGCGTCTTCGCCCGCCTCAAGTTCGAATCCGGTGTGCATCGCGTCCAGCGCGTGCCGACGACCGAGGCGAGCGGGCGCATCCACACCTCGGCCGCGACCGTCGCCGTGCTGCCCGAGGCCGAGGAGGTGGACATCAAGATCGAGGACAAGGATTTGCGCGTCGATACCTACCGCTCGCAAGGCGCCGGCGGCCAGCACGTCAACACCACCGAAAGCGCGGTGCGGATCACCCATCTGCCGTCCGGGGTCGCGGTCGCCTGCCAGGAGGAGAAGTCCCAGCACAAGAACAAGGCCAAGGCGATGAAGCTCCTCCGTTCCCGGCTCTACGAGCACGAGCGGGCCAAGAACGCCGCCTCGCGCGCCGCCGACCGCAAGAGCCAGATCGGCACCGGCGACCGCTCCGAGCGCATCCGCACCTACAACTTTCCCCAGGGGCGCGTCACCGATCACCGGATCAATCTGACGTTGCACAAGCTCGACCGGATTCTGGAGGGCGAGATCGACGAGTTCGTCGAGGCCCTCATCGCCGACGACCAGGCCGCGCGCCTCGCGGAGATCACATGATTATTGATGCGCTTCCTTCGCTTGGCGATCTTCTCGTCCTCGCCGCGCGCACGCTCGGCGACGCCGGCGTCGAGAACGCGCCCCGCGAGGCGCGCCGGCTCGCCGAACTGGCGCTTCGGGCCGGGCCGGCGGAGATTCTCGCGCGCAAAATCGGTCCGCTCGCGCCCGCCGACGCGGCCGCGTTCGCCGGCCTCGTCGCTCGCCGCGCCGCGCGCATCCCCTTCGCCCGCCTCGAAGGCGCGCGGGAATTCTGGAGCCTCACGTTCCGTCTGGTCGCGGCGACGCTCGTGCCCCGGCCGGAAACGGAAACGCTTATTGAAGTTGCGCTCGAACGGTTGTTCGAGCGCGGAGCGAACTGGCGCGTGCTCGATCTCGGCACCGGTTCGGGTTGCTTGTTGCTGGCGCTCTTGTCCGAACTGCCGTGCGCGACCGGGCTTGGCGTCGACCGGGACCCGGACGCGCTCGATTGCGCGCGCGCCAACGCCGCGCGGCTCGGATTGGCGGAGCGGACGGACTGGCGGCCCGCCGACTGGGCGGCGGGGATCGAAGGTCCGTTCGATGTGGTGCTTGCCAATCCGCCGTATGTCGCGGAACCGGATTGGGAGACGCTGGGGCCCGAGGTCCGCGACCACGACCCGAAACTTGCACTCGTCGCTGGCGCGGACGGCATGGCCGCGCATCGGCGGATCGTTCCGGAGCTTCCCCGCCTGCTCGCGCGCTCCGGCTTCGCGTGCCTCGAAATCGGTGCCGGCCAAGCCCGGGCGGTGCGCGGTCTCGCGGTCGAAGCCGGCCTCCGCGTTGTCGAAATCAGGCGCGATCTCGCCGGGATCGAGCGGTGTGTCGTTCTGGCTACAGCCCCCGGACAAAAATGAAACCGGGCCAAAAAGGCACGAAAATAGGTGTTGGAAACAGGGGGATTCCCGACTAGGCTTTCGTCGATGGGCTGGTTCGAGAACCGTTGAAGGTTTTTTGGGTCGCTTCGAGCGACCGAACCCGCCCCGCCTATCCCCCATAGCCGGTTGTCGATGACCGTTAAGGTTTGGTTTTTGTCTGCGTGGCCGCGCTTCGGCAAAGAGTTGCCGAGGCAGAGGGGAGTTTTGAGCGTGAGTTCCCATTTCCGGCAGGTATCATGAAACACGGTTCCAACATTCGTCGCGGCGGCGGCGGCGGCGGTGGCAGACCGCCCCGCAATAACAACAACATCAGGCGTTTTCACGGCGGCGGCGGCGGCCACCGGCACAGCAACTTTGAAAGCAGCGGGCCCGAGATGAAAGTCCGCGGCTCGGCGCAGCAGGTCTTGGAAAAATACCTCGCGATGGCGCGCGACGCGGCCTCGGGCGGGGATCGCATCGCCGCCGAGAACTATCTCCAGCACGCCGAGCACTACTACCGGATCATCAATTTCGAAAACGCCAACCGCCAAGGCAACGGCGGCCAGCGCCCGTCTCAAGGGCAGGGGCAGCAGCCTCAAGGCCAGCAGGGCCAGCAGCCCCAGCAGCCCCAGGGACAGGGGCAGCATCAACCCACGCAGCCGCCCATGCCCACCGGCTACGACGGCGGGTCCGACAGCGACTTCGATCAGGCCGACCAGGCCGACCAGGGCTATGCCGCCGATCCCCGGTCCACGACCGGCAACACCGGCGGCGGGGGGCCGGCGCAAGGCTGATTTTTAGGCCTTCGGCCGCTCAAGCCCGCGAGCGACCGCGAGCAAAATGAAGGACGCGGGCCGGGGTTTTCTGTTTTGCGCGGACTAGAGCCGCGCGGGCCCGCGAGCGACCGCGAGCAAAATGAAGGACGCGGGCCGGGGTTTTCTGTTTTGCGCGGACTAGAGCCGCGCGGGCCCACGAGCGACCGCGAGTAAAATGAAGGACGCGGGCCGGGGTTTTCTGTTTTGCGCGGACTAGAGCCGCGCGGGCCCGCGAGCGACCGCGAGTAAAATGAAGGACGCGGGCCGGGGTTTTCTGTTTTGCGCGGACTAGAGCCGCGCGGGCCCGCGAGCGACCGCGAGCAAAATGAAGGACGCGGGCCGGGGTTTTCTGTTTTGCGCGGACTAGAGCTGCGCGGGCCCGCTTG
>SHWG01000041.1 GCA_009693905.1 Rhodospirillales bacterium
CTTCTTGTCGTCGCGGAACGCGCGCATGCTCTCGGCGATCTGCGCCGGCGTCTTGTCGTTGATCTTGGCGATGTCGCCCGCGCCCGCCCCGCCCGCTCCGTGACAGACCGCGCAGTTCGCCGCGATCAGCGAAGCGTTCGGCTCAGGCGATTGGGCCATGGCCGAAGCGGCCGATAAGACAAGCGCGACCGCCGCGCCGATGGTGAATTTGCTTGAGAAGTCGATTTTCATGGAGAGTCCCCCTGACGAAATCTGGTTTTTTCCGCGAAGGTCGAGAAGGCTAACATCAACCGATCAGTTCTATAACTAAAATCTAAGGTACATAAATACGGTTTGCCGGCTTGATTGGAAGGATTCGAAGGGCCCCATAAAACCCTTTTATTGGCCCCGTTTCTTCGGCTAAATGGGCTTCCTACCCTTTTAGGCGGGTCCGCATGGGCGGCCTGCCCCCACGGAAATTCACCCTTGAACCGCACCGGTCCCATCGAGGTCGTGATCGCCGACAAAAGCCCGCTGATCCAGAGCGCGCTCGCGCAAGTTTTCTCCGGCGACGAGCGATTTGCGCTGGTCGCGAATGCGTCCGATGGCGAGCGGTTCATGGAGGCGGTCGATCGGCTCGCGTTCGACGTCGGCGTGATCGGATGGGTGATGCCTTACATGGACGGGCCCGCGGTGCTGAAAGCGATTTCCGGTCGCCCCCAGGCCCCCAGGATTGTCATCTACACCGGCGATCCTTCGGCCGACCTGCCCCGGCGCGCGATGCTGCTGGGTGCGGCCGGTTTCTGTTCCAAGCGCGAAAAGCCCGAGACGCTTTTGACCACCGTCCAGGCCGTGGCGGAAGGCCGCATGGTCTTTCCGTTCATGGACATGAGCAAGCCGCAAGCCGGTCCGTTCGGAAGCCTGACGGCGCGCGAGCGCGAGCTGTTCGGAACGCTGGCGCAGGGGTTCACCAACGCCCAAATCGCGAAAACGATAGGCGTCTCGCTCAACACCGTGAAATTCCACCTGAAAAACCTTTACGAGAAGCTCGGTGTTTCCAACCGGGCTCAAGCCGTGGCGTATTACCTGAAATGGGAGCCACCGGCGCGTTAGGGCGTGCCCTCAATTAAGCCAGATGGTAGCAGAAGCAAGATAAATAGCAGCCAGGAAGTTACGGGCTGTTTTGTCGTAGCGGGTGGCAATGGCGCGGAACTGTTTGAGTTTGGCGAAGAAATTCTCAATCAGGTGGCGTGATTTGTAGATGTCCTTGTCGTAATCGCGCTGAACTTTACGGTTGCGTTTGGGTGGAATGACAACGCTCTTTCCTGCCTGCCGCAAGAAATCAATCACCCGTTCGTCGGCGTCATACCCCTTGTCCGCAATGACCGTGTCGGCCTCAAGGTTGGGCAAAAGCTCATCGGCGCCGTCCAGGTCACAGGCCTGGCCCGGGGTCAGGGTGAAGCCAGTGGGATTGCCCAGCGCATCGGTTGTGGCGGCATGGTCAAGGCGGCGCTCGGCCATCATGCGGTCTGACGGATTGAATCGGGATCGAAAACGACAACAGAACCGGATAGGCTCTAACGGCGAAACATACAACGCAGGCAAAGAGGGACCGCGATGGCGAACAAGAAGAAAAAAATGAAGCCGGCGAAAGGCAAGCGGCGGAACGACCCGGCCCGCGACTTGCACGATTTGATGGCGAACACGATCCGGTTTCTCGCGGCGGATGCGGTCCAGCAGGCGAATTCGGGCCATCCCGGCATGCCGATGGGCATGGCCGACGTGGCGACGGTGCTGTTCACCCGCTACCTCAAATACGATCCGACCCGGCCCGAGTGGCCCGACCGCGACCGCTTCGTGCTTTCCGCCGGGCACGGCTCGATGCTGCTCTACGCGCTCCTCCATCTCACCGGTTATCCGGAAATGACGATTGGGGAATTGCGTAATTTCCGCCAGCTCGGCTCCAAGACCGCGGGCCATCCCGAATACGGCCACGCTCCGGGAATAGAAACCACCACTGGTCCTCTCGGCCAGGGCCTCGCCACGGCGGTCGGCATGGCGTTGGCCGAACGCATGTTGGCCACCCGCTTCGGCCGCCATGCGGTCGATCATTACACCTACGCCGTCGCCGGCGACGGCTGCCTGATGGAAGGCATCAGCCACGAGGCGATTTCGTTCGCCGGGCACTTTGGCCTCGGCAAGTTGATCGTTTTTTGGGACGACAATCGCATCAGCATCGACGGCAAGACCGATTTGGCCGTTTCCGACAATCAGCTCGCGCGGTTTCGCGCGTCCGGTTGGGACGCGGTTGCGATCGACGGCCACGAGCCCGCGGCGATCGCGGGTGCGATCGAACGTGCCCGCGCCTCCACCCAGCCGTCCCTGATCGCGTGCCGCACCGTGATCGGCTTCGGCGCGCCCAAGCTCGCCGGTTCGCACAAGACCCACGGATCGCCGCTCGGCGCCGACGAAATCAAGGCGATGCGCGAGAAGCTCGATTGGGGCTATGCGCCGTTTGAAATTCCGCCCGCATCGCTCGCCGCGTGGCGTAAAGCGGGCGCGCGCGGGGCCAAAACCCACGCCGCCTGGGAGAAACGCCTGCGGGCGATGGCCGCCGCCGACCGCGCCGAATTCGCGCGGCGAGCGTTCGGCCGCCTGCCGGACGGCTGGGGCGCCCAGCTCGCCGCCCACAAGCGCAAAATGGCCGAGGAAAAGCCGAAGGTCGCCACCCGCCAGGCTTCCGGCGCCGCGCTCGAAGTTCTGACCGCGGCGATTCCGGAAATGATCGGCGGTTCCGCCGATCTCACCGGCTCGGTCAACACCCAAACCAAGTGCACGTTGCCGGTTACGCCAGAGGATTTTTCCGGGCGATACATTCATTACGGCGTGCGCGAGCACGCCATGGCCGCGATCATGAACGGCATGGCGCTCCATCGGGGATTTATCCCGTATTCCGGAACGTTTCTGATTTTCACCGACTACATGAAAGCCGCGATGCGCCTGTCGGCCTTGATGGGACAACGGGCAATCTATGTGCTGACCCACGATTCGATCGGGCTCGGCGAAGACGGCCCGACCCATCAGCCGGTCGAGACGCTGGCCTCGTTGCGCGCGATGCCCAATTTCACGGTGTTTCGTCCCTGCGACGCGATCGAGACGGCGGAATGCTGGGAACTCGCCTTGGAGCGCGAAAGCGGCCCGTCGGGCATGGTTCTGACGCGCCAGGGCCTACCGACGCTGCGCACCACGCATCAAGACGCCAACCTTTCGGCCCGCGGCGCTTACGTGCTGGCGGAAGCGGCGGGCGGTTCGGCGGCGCGCTGGGCAACCCTGCTCGCGACCGGCTCGGAAGTGGCCATCGCCGTGGAAGCGAAAAAGCTGCTCGAAGCCGATGGCGTCCCCACGGCGGTCGTTTCCATGCCGTGTTGGGAACTGTTCGAGGAACAGGACGCCGCCTATCGGAACCAAGTCCTGGGTTCGGCCCCGCGCGTCGCGGTGGAAGCGGCGGTCCGGTTCGGCTGGGACCGCTATCTTGGCCCGCGGGGCGCGTTCGTCGGTATGAGCACTTTCGGGGCTTCGGCCCCGGCGCCCAAGCTGTACGATCATTTCGGCATCACGCCGGCCGCGGTGGCCGCGGCGGCGAAGGCGTTGCTTTGAGTTGAACCAAAGCGGCAACCAGGGTAGGAAATCACGTCACGGAGGGCTGTTTCGATGAATATCAAGGAACTGAACGCGACCGCCAAGGCCATGGTTGACGGCCACAAAGGGCTGCTGGCGGCCGACGAGAGCACGGGCACCTGCAAAAAGCGCCTCGACTCCGTTGGCGTCGAAGCGACGGAGACCAATCGGCGCGACTACCGCGAGCTTCTGTTCTCCGCCAAGGGGCTCGGCCAGTACATCAGCGGCGTCATCCTTTACGACGAGACCCTCCGCCAAAAGGCGAAAGACGGAACGCCGATGGGCGCTCTTTTGAAGCGCGCCGGCGTTCTTCCCGGAATCAAGCTCGACGCCGGCGCCAAGCCGCTGGCCGGTTCGCCCGACGAAACCGTGACCGAGGGCCTGGACGGCCTTGCCCAGCGGGTCGAGGAATACGTCGGCATGGGCGCCCGCTTCGCCAAATGGCGGGCGGTCATTAAGATCGGCGCCGGTATCCCCACCCCGTATTGCCTGGAGACGAACGCGCACGCGCTCGCCCGCTACGCCCGCATCTGCCAGGAAGGCGGGCTGGTGCCGATCGTCGAGCCCGAGGTCCTAATGGACGGCGATCACGGCATCGAGCGTTGCGACGCGGTGACCACGGACACGTTGCGGATCGTGTTCGACGCCCTCTACCGGCAAGGGGTGGCGTTCGAAGGCATTATCCTGAAGCCGAACATGGTCATTTCCGCCAAGGCCTGTCCGAAGCAGGCGAGCGTGGACGAAGTCGCCGACCGCACGATTGCCTGTTTCCGCCGGATGGTTCCGGCGGCGGTTCCGGGAATAATGTTCCTCTCCGGCGGGCAAAGCGAGGTGGATGCGACCCGGCACCTCAACGCCATGAACGCCAAGTTCCCGAACGCGCCGTGGAAACTCAGCTTTTCCTACGGGCGGGCGTTGCAGGACAGCGCGCTCAAGACATGGCGCGGCCAAGCGGCCAACGTCGCCCAGGCGCAATCGGTCTTGCTGCTCCGGGCGCGCATGAACAGCGAAGCCTGCCACGGCGCCTACCGGGGCGAGGCGGCATAGACCCCCGTGACCGCCGCCGTCAAAATCGCGCCCTCCATTCTGTCGGCCGACTTCGCCCGGCTCGGCGAGGAACTGCGCGCGATCGACGCCGCCGGCTGCGATTACGTCCACCTCGACGTGATGGACGGCCATTTCGTGCCCAACCTGACCTTCGGTCCGCCGGTCATCAAGGCGCTGCGCGCGCACACGAAAAAGCCGTTCGACGTCCATCTGATGATCGACCCGGCGCAGCCGCACCTCGAGGCGTACGCCAAGGCCGGCGCCGACATCATCACCGTACACGTCGAGGCCGACGCCCATCTCGACCGCAGCCTGCAGGTCATCAAGGGGCTCGGCAAGAAGGCGGGGGTTTCCCTCAATCCCTCGACCCCGGCGGAATCCGTCGTCTACGTGCTCGACAAGGTCGATCTGATCCTGGTGATGTCGGTCAACCCCGGCTTCGGCGGCCAGAGTTTCCTGGCCTCGCAGATCGACAAGATCAAGCGCCTGCGCCAGATGATCGGAAGCCGCCCGATCGAATTGGAAGTGGATGGCGGCGTGAACGTGGAAACCATCCGCGCCGTGGTCGCCGCCGGCGCCAACGTCCTGGTCGCCGGCAGCGCCGTCTTTACCGGCACGGATTATCGCGCCACCATCGGCGCGCTGCGCACGGCCGCCGCAGGCTAACGGTCTTTGAATCCAACTCGCGCGGTTGATGGACGAGCCGTTTTTGATGCGCGAGCCGGGTTCGGGAACGCGCTCTGCGATCGAGCGTTTTTTCGCCGAGCGTGGCGCGCATCCCCGTGTGCGCATGGAGCTCGGCAGCAACGAGGCGATCAAGCAGGCGGTTCTCGGCGGCCTCGGAGTTTCGGTTCTATCGCGCCATACGATCGAGCACGCATCGGGATTGGCGGTGCTCGACGTGCAGGGGTTTCCCCTGGTCCGGCATTGGTATCTGGTCCGGCCCAAGGGCAAACGGTCCTCGCTCGTGGCCGGCGCCTTTTGCGCCTATCTCGCCCGCGTCACCGAACCCCGGCTCGCCGCGTGGTCGTGAATGATGGCTGCGGGCGGTGAAATTCCGCACTTGCATTGTTGCTGTGCGAACGCGGCAAGGCTATGGAATTTCTCCGCTTTCGGCAGGCGGTTGGAAAGCGCCGCGCGGGTTGGCTAGACTGGAGCGCGCGACGTTGCCTATCGTATATATCCGCACGGCTTTCGCGCCGGTAAAAACCGCCGTTCAACGGTCGCGGGAAACAGCGCAACGGGAGAGGGGATATCGTGGAAACGACTCTATCCGCGGCTGCGGCCGCACCGGCGGCCCAAGCCGACAAGCGCTTTCGCATCCTCGTTTGCATCGACGGCACCGACGAAAGCTATCGGGCGCTCCGCTATGCCGCCCGCATCGGCGGCGGCAACGACGCCGACTTGGTGGTTGTCAATATCCGCCCGCCGGACGAGGCGGGACGCCTCGCCGGATTCAAGGATCGAACCGCCGCTCAAGGCCTGCTTCATTGGGGTCTCGAGATCCCCGGCGTGCGGCACCTGAGCCGGGCGCGCGATTTGCTGCTCGAGCTGCAAGCGGTCGAGCCCCAGGGCTGGCAGGAGGAAACCGGCCACATCGACGTCAAGGGCGACGAGCTTGGCGACAATAAGGTCGTTTTTACCAACAACGCCGGCAAGAAGGTGGGGCTGAAGCTGAAGGTGGCGACCGACGTGGTTGCGGGCATCCTCGAGCAATGGGACATCGGCCATTACGATCTCATCATCCTCGGCGCATCGCGCAAGGAGCGAAGCCTCGCCAAGTCGGTCTGGGATCCGCCGGTCGCCGACCGGATCGCGTGGCGGGCGCCGTGCACTGTTCTGGTCGCGAGCGCGATCGAGGAGGGCCACGGCCACCTGATTTGCACCGACGGATCGGACCGGGCGTTGGCGGCGGTGCGCCGAGACGCGCTCGTCGCCAGCCGCTGCAACTGCGCTATTTCTTTGATCTCGGTCGCTGCCGATGAAGCTTCGCTTGGACAGGCCAAGGACAACGTCGAAAATGCTTCGCGGATGCTCGCCGGGCTCGGCATCCCGGTGCTCAACAAATTCACGCCGGTCGGCGTCCCGGCCGAGGAGATCATCCAGGCGGGCCAGGACTTTTCGGTCATCGTGCTCGCCGATTCGGGCAAACGGGGATTTCGCCGCTTCGTCAAGGGCAGCGTCGCCCAGACCGTGCTCCGCGACGCGCGCCATTCGGTGATGATCGTCCGTTGATTTCCGACCGGTCTTGCCGCCCACGTAATTTGCTGATTTAACAACATGAAATAGGCTTGCGGAGGAGCGAAGGGCGCGCCGCGGGACGGGATTCGGGTCGTCATTTTCGCCGAGGTCGAGCGAAACCATGGACCGCCGGTTCGATACGAGGGTGTGGCGCGGGATGGTCATCGCGCTTGCGGTTGGCGTTTTCCTGACGGTCGCGCCCGCGCCCGCGCTCGCCGCCGAGGGCGCGATGCTCGATCTGCCCTGGTGGGGATGGGCGGGACTCCTCTTTGTCGTCTCGTTCGGGCTCGGGATCGTCGCGGTGCTGGGCGGCATCGGCGGCGGCGTCCTGTTCGTGCCGGTGGTCGGCGGGTTCTTTCCATTCCACATCGATTTCGTGCGCGGCGCGGGATTATTGGTCGCGCTCGCCGGCGCGCTCGCGGCGGGCCCGGGGCTGCTGCGCAGCGGCATGGCGAATTTGCGGCTTGCGCTTCCGCTCGGTTTGATCGCGTCCATTTTCGCTATCTTCGGCGCGTCGATCGGGCTCGCGCTGCCGGACCACGTGATCAATTTCGCGCTCGGCGGCACGATCCTCGGCATCGTCGTGCTGATGTTACTGGGGCGAAAGTCGGAACTGCCGGAGGTGCCGCAAGCCGACCGGCTGTCCAACGCGCTCCGCATCAGCGGCGTCTTTCACGATCCTTACCGCGAGAAGGATATCGACTGGAAAATCCACCGCACGCCGCTCGGCCTCGTCCTGTTCGCCGGGATCGGGTTTCTCGCGGGAATGTTCGGGCTCGGCGCGGGTTGGGCCAATGTGCCGGTGCTCAATCTGGTGCTGGGCGCGCCGCTCAAGGTCTCGGTCGCGACCAGCAAGTTCATGCTTTCGATCGTCGATACCGCCGCCGCCTGGGTTTACCTCAACGCCGGCGCGGTGCTCGCGCTCGTCGCGGCGCCATCCATCGTCGGCATCATGCTCGGCTCGGTGATCGGGGCGCGGCTGCTCGCGCGCACGCGGGCCTCGGTCATTCGGGTGGTGGTGATCGTTCTTCTTGTCGCCGCCGGTTCGCGGGCGCTGTTGAAAGGGTTTGGAATCTGATGGCGCGTCGTTTCCGCAAGACTTTCTACGCGACCCGCGAGCAATTGATTTACGCCGCCGCCCTCGACTTCGGCATGAAGGCGGGGCTCGCGCTCCTGGTCGCGACCTTCGCCGTCTATGTTTCCGGCCTGCTCGCGCCGCACGTGCCGATCGACGAACTGTCCGGCTACTGGGGGCTGCCGGTCGATGAATACCTCGCCGCCGCGAACGTGCCGAGGGGATGGGGCTGGCTCGCGCTCGCCCTGACCGGAGACTATCTCAACTTCGTCAGCATCGCCTTTCTGTCGGGCGTGACCGTCGTCTGTTATGCGCGCATTCTCGTCTATCCGCTCAAGAGTCGCGATTACCCGTTCGCCGGCATCGTCGTGGCGCAGATCGTCGTCTTGCTGCTGGTCGCTTCCGGCATTCTCGCGGTTGGACACTAAGGGAGGAAACGATGGGGGAACAAGGACAACTTTCGCCGACCGGCCGGTTCGAGAAAATCCTGCTCGCGACCGACGCCTCGGGCTTCGGCGCCGGCGCGGTGCGGGTGGCGGTCGCGTTCGCCAAGAAAAGCGGCGCGGCAATCGTCGCCATGACCATGGTTCGGACCAATCCCGAATACGAAGCCTACGCACATGATCTGGTCGAGCGCGCGGAAGAGGACGCCTGGAACTATCTGAATACCGTAATCGCGACGGCGACGGTGGCCAATGTCGCCTGCGAGCCTATGCTCCGGCGCGGCGAGGACCCCGCGCGCGAGATCGTCGAAGCCGAGGTCGAAACCCATCCCGATCTGCTGGTCACGGGCCGGCGCGGCAGCCGCGGACTCGCGCGCATGTTGGTCGGCGACGCCACGGTCAAGGCGATCGGCCAGGGCCATTGCAGCGTGCTGGTGGTGCCGCGCGCCGCCGAGATGTGGACGCGCCGGATTCTGATCGGCACCGACGGCTCGCGTTACGGCGACGCGGCGGCGGTAACGGCGGGCGCGATCGCGCGCGTTTGCGCGCTGCCGGTCACGGTGGTGGGCGCGATGGTGCCGAGCCACAGCGAGGCGCGCCAGGAGGACGGCCGGCGCGCGGTCGAGCGCACTGTCCAGCTTCTGCAAAAAGAGGGGATCGAGGCCGAGGGCGTCATCGCGCCGGGCGAGGCGGACTCGGTGATTATCGCCACCGCCCAGTCGCGGAACGCCGACCTGATCGTGCTCGGCAGCTATGGCCGGACCGGTTTCGGCCGGGCGCTGGTCGGCAGCGTGTGCGAGCGCGTCATCGGTCAGGCGTCGTGCTCGGTGCTGGCGGTGCGCTAGAGAATGCAGGGTTGCGTCCCGGGCGCGGACGGGCTTACCGTAGGATCATGCGGATTCTTTCATCGCTGCTGGTCGCGGGCTCCCTTGCTTGGATGGGGATTGCCAGTGCGAGCGCGCAACCCCGGAGCGATTCCGCCGGCCAACCGACCGGGTTACGGCTCGATCAGCGATTCGCGGACCGGAGTCTCGGCTTCGCCGTCGCCTATCCCGACGCGTGGATCGCCGCGCGCGAGGGGCCCCATCTCGTCGTCTTCAGCGGGCGGGAAGGGACCGAGGCCTTTCGCGCGACCGTCAGCATCGAAAACGTGCTTCCTCCGGGTGCCGGCACGCCGACGGCCGCCATCGCCGCCGTGCTCGCCGACTTCAAGGTGCGGCTCGCGCGCGCCGTGCCCGATATCCGCACCGAGGCCGAAACCCCGATCTTCCGTGGCGCGGGCGATAAACGCATCGAGGGCTCTCAGTTTCTCGTTCACTACAACCACGGCGGCAAAATGTTCCGCAAATGGGTGGTGATCATGCGTCGGGCCGCCCTGCCGGTGGTCCACATCTGGGCCTACAACGCGCCGCGCGACCGCTTCGATCGGTTTCGCCCGGTCGCCGAGGCGATGCTGGAAAGTTGGTCGATCGAGGATGGCGGATGATTCGGTACATTCTCGCCGCCGCGGTCGCGTGGGTTGCCTTCGTTCCGCTCGATCACGCGGCGGCCGACGCGACCCGCCGGCCGGCGGTCGAGGATATCGTCCGCCTGTTCGAGACGGTCGTGTTCGGCTCCGAGCTCTGACCCGAAACTCGCCTTCAAGGCAATCGCCAAATGGCAAGAGCCGGTCCGGCTTGCGATCCAGGGCAAGCCCGGCGCGCGCCACCTCGAGTTTCTCGGCAATCACGCCGCGACGCTCTCGGGCCTGACCGGACTTTCCATCGTCCTGGCGAAGCCTGGCGAGAATGCCAATATCACCGTCGCTTTCGTTCCCCGGACGCAAATGGCCAAAATCCAGATCGGCGGCGTGGAGCAGGATTTGATCGCGCGGCTCGCCGCGCCGGGAGGATGTTATTTCGTTTCCTGGCAGAAACCGGTCGGGACCATCATCGGCGCCGCCATCGTCGTCAACACGGATCGGGATAGCGCGCGGATCAACCATTGCCTGCTTGAGGAATTGACCCAGACTCTCGGCCTTCCCAACGACACCGATCTGCTCAGGCCCTCGATCTTCAGCGACAACGATTATCTCACGGAACTCTCGCGGCCCGACGTCATCCTGGTCCGGACTCTTTACGATCCGCGCCTGAAGCCTGGCATGGCGAAGGCCGAGGCGCTCAAGCTCGTTCCCGGGATCGTGCGCGAGATCAATGCCCGGTTGCCGTGAGGGTGGCGGCGAGCGCGAATCCCTTGCGGATGACCCGCGCCGTTTCCGACCAAAGGGGAAGGGCGAAGGCTTCGTCCGGCGTGAACCAGCGCGCGTCCGTGACGTCGCTCGCGGCCTTGAGCGTGCCGCCGGCGGGCCGGGCGAGCACGTCGGCGAGCAGGTAGTGATACCGCACCCGCCCGGCGTCGTCGCGCGCGATCGAATCAACCACATCGACGAGGCCGAGCACCTCGACGACCAGCCCGGTCTCTTCGCGCGTTTCGCGCACGCAAGCCTCGGCGAAGGTTTCGCCGAGTTCCTGGGCGCCGCCCGGCAGGCTCCAATGGCCGGCGCGGGGGGGCGAGCCCCGCCGGACCAGCAGAACTCGCCCGCGCTCGATAATCACCGCACCGACGCCGGCGACGGGACGGTCCGGGTATTCGCGGCTCATGAATAGGCTCTTTGTTGCACAGAAAACGCGAAAATCGAACCCGATGCTGGGGATTCGAAGCAAGTAAAGTATTCCCGCCTCCCCCCGGGGAGACTACACTTCCCCACAATGAAGCGTGGGAAGGGCGGCGCGCAAGCGTCCAACCCGGGAACGAGAACCGCGTCACGTAAGATTTCGGGGGGAACCCGAAGCCATGGCCGATGCCATTCTACAGCGCAAGGTTCTCGCCGAGGGTGAGGTCGTCTTCAAGGAGGGGGAAGAGGCGTCGAACGCTTACCTCATCCAGGACGGCGAGGTCGAAATCTTCCGCACCGTGGACGGGCAGAAGAAAGTTCTCGCCACCGTCG
This sequence comes from Rhodospirillales bacterium, assembly GCA_009693905.1. Lineage (GTDB taxonomy): Bacteria > Pseudomonadota > Alphaproteobacteria > Rhodospirillales > 2-12-FULL-67-15 > 2-12-FULL-67-15. The sequence continues at coordinate 11,450 of SHWG01000041.1, forward strand.
GCAAGGGCGGCCTGTTCGGCGAGATGGGCCTGATCGACAACAAACCGCGCGCGGCGGGGGCGCAGGCCGCCAAAACGATAGACCGGGCGCGGGCAATGCCGCCGGGTCTATCGTTTTGGCGGCCTTCGCCCCCGAGACGCTGGCCGAATACCTGCGTTGCTTCTCCGATCTGGCGACCATTCATGCCAGTTGCGAGGACTACCGCGCGGCCGCCAGCATCGACCTCGAACACGACCGCGCCGATCTTGCCCGCAAGGTCAGCTGTCCCTTGCTCGCGCTGTGGGGCACCCAGGGCCTGCCCGGGCGGAGCACGGACGTGCTCGCGCTCTGGCGGGAGCGGGCCGCCGACGTGCGCGGATTCGCGCTGCCGTGCGGCCATTTTCTCGCCGAAGAGGCCCCGCAGGCCACGGAAGACGCGCTCAGCGCGTTCTTTCTGGAAGACGATAACGGCAAACGATAGCCTGTCGTCGGCTTTATTCGCGGGCGGCAAACGGACGATATGAGCGAAACGGCGGAAAAGGGAGCGTCTTCCGGCGGCGAGCCCGTTCCGCCGGCGCTGATGCGAATCAGCCTAGGCGCGCGGTTTCGCGCCTATTTTCTCGCCGGCATCCTGATCACCGCGCCGGTCTTCGTCACGCTCTACGTCGCCTGGGCGTTCATCACCTTCGTCGACGACAAGATCGCGGCGCTGATTCCGGCGCGCTACGACCCCGAGCAGTTTATGCCGTTCACCATCCCGGGGCTCGGTCTCGTCGTCCTGGTCGTGGCGCTGACGCTGGTGGGTGCGTTGACCGCGGGCTTCGTCGGCCGCCAGTTCAACCGCCTGTCCGAAAACGTGTTCGCGCACATGCCGGTTTTGCGCGGCATCTACAGCGCGACCCGGCAGGTGTTCGAGACGGTGCTGGCGCAGAAATCCAACGCCTTCCGCGAGGCGGTGCTGGTCGAATACCCGCGCCGGGGGGTGTGGACCGTCGCCTTCGTCACCGGCCGCCCGGAAGGGGAGATCGGCCGGATGGCGAGCGAGGAGATGGTGACGATCTACGTGCCGACCACGCCCAACCCGACCTCGGGCTTTATGCTGTTTGTCGCCAAGCGCGAAGTGATTCCGCTCGCCATGACGGTGGAGGAGGCGATCAAGTACGTCGTCTCGACCGGCCTCGTCGTTCCCCCTGAGCGCGTCGCCCAGCTCGTTCCGCCCTCGCGGCGCATCGGCGGGGCGGAGAAGGTGTAAAGCCTACCCCGATCTCAGATTGCGCACGCCTTCGTCGCGCTCGAAGAGATAAAGCAGCGTCCGCAGCGCCCGGCCGCGCGGGCTTTCCAGTTCGGGGTCGCGCGACAACACGAGCTTCGCGTCGTCGCGGGCGGCGGCAAGCAATTCGCCGTGTACCACCAAATTGGCGATGCGGAACTCAGGCAATCCGCTCTGGCGGGTGCCGAGCAGTTCGCCCGCGCCGCGCAAGCGCAAGTCTTCCTCGGCGATGCGGAATCCGTCGTCGGTTTCGCGCAGGATCGAGAGACGCGCCCGCGCCGTCTCGGTCAGCGGCGTCGCGTAGAGCATGATGCAGACCGAGGCGCGTTCCCCGCGCCCGATCCGGCCGCGCAACTGATGGAGCTGGGCGAGACCGAAGCGCTCGGCGTGCTCGACGATCATCACGCTTGCCTCCGGCACGTCCACGCCCACCTCGATCACCGTGGTCGCGACCAGAATATCGATCCGGCCCGAGGCGAAGTCGGCCATGGCACGGTCCTTGTCGGGGCCCTTCAGGCGCCCGTGCACCAAGCCGACCCGCGCCCCGAACAACCCCGCGAGATGGCGGAAGCGCTCCTCGGCGGCGGCCACGTCGAGAGCTTCGGACTCCTCCACCAGCGGACAGACCCAATAAACCCGGGCGCCTTCGCCGAGGGCGCGCCCGACCGCCCCGGTTACTTCGTGCAGGCGATCGGTGGGAACCGCGCGGGTGTCCACCGGCTTGCGCCCGGCGGGCTTTTCCGTGAGCCGCGAAACGTCCATGTCGCCGTAGGCGGTGAGCATGAGGGTGCGCGGAATCGGCGTCGCGGTCATCACCAGCATATCCACCGCCCGGCCCTTGGCGGCCAACGTCAGGCGCTGGTGCACGCCGAAGCGGTGCTGCTCGTCGATCACCGCCAGCCCGAGGTCGGCGAAAACGACGTCTTCTTGGAACAGCGCGTGGGTGCCGATGGCGATGGCGATTTCGCCCGAGGCGAGGCCGGCCAGCGCCTCGTCCCGCCCCCGGCCGCGCTCCCGGCCGGTGAGCAATACGACGCGCACGCCCGCGGCCTCGGCGAGCGGCGCGAGCGTGGCGAGATGCTGGCGGGCGAGGATGTCGGTCGGCGCCATGAAGGCGGCCTGGTTCCCGGCCTCGACCGCGTTGAGCATGGCGAGTAACGCCACCACCGTCTTGCCGCTGCCGACGTCGCCCTGGAGCAGGCGCAGCATCCGCGTCTCCGCGGCCATGTCGGCGAGGATTTCCGCGACCGCCGTTTGTTGCGACGCCGTGAGCGCGAACGGAAGCGCGGCGATCGCCTGGGCGCGCAGCCGGCCGTCGCCGGCAATGGCGCGGCCTTTGACTTTGCGCATGGCGGCGCGCACCAGGGCCAGCGCGAGTTGGTTGGCGAGCAGCTCGTCGTAGGCGAGGCGCATGCGCGGCGAGGCGCCGGGCGCGAGGTCGGTCAAGTTTCCCGGCGCGTGCGCGGCCTTGAGCGAGTCGCGCCAGGGCCCCCAGCCGTTGCGGGCGACATAAGCAGGGTCGCTCCATTCCGGAAGTTCGGGCGCTTGGTCGAGGGCGGCGGCGATCGCCTTGGCGAGAACCTTGGGCGACAGTCCGACGGAAAGGGGATAGACCGGCTCGACCGCGCGGATACGATCCAACTCGTCGTGTGTGCCGACGTGGTCGGGGTGCGCCATCTGCGCCTCGCCCTCGAACAGCTCGATCCGGCCGCTCACCACCCGCGTCTCGCCCACGGGCAGGAGCTTTTGCAGGTAATCCTCGCGGGCGTGGAAGAAGACCAGCGCCATGCGCCCGCTGTCGTCGGCGACGACGACCTTGTAGGGGAGCCGGGGGTTGGGCGGCTTGCGGTGGCGCTCGACGCGGACAACCAGGGTCGCGATCTCGCCCGAGCGGGCCTCGGCGATGAGGGGCGAATGGCGGCGATCGACGATCCCGCTCGGCAGGTGCCAGAGCAGGTCCGCGATTTTGGGTCCGGCGAGCGCACCGACCATGCGGGCGAGCTTCGGCCCGATCCCGGCGATCGCGGTGACGGGCTTGAAGAGGGGAAAAAGAATCTCGGGGCGCATGGGCGGCTGACAGAGGGGAACGAACAGCTTATATCCTAGGCCCCTCTCGGCTCGAGGCAACGCCGGAATTCCACTCATGCCCTTGGACGATCGCTTGAAACGGATCCTCTATCGCGCCCGGCACCGGGGCATGCAGGAAACCGATCACTTGCTCGGGGGCTTCGCCGAACGGCGGCTCGGGGAACTTTCGCCCGTCCAGATCGACCGCTTCGAGGAATTGCTCGACCAGTCCGACAACGACCTGTTCGACTGGATCACCGAAAAGCGCCCAGCGCCGGCGGCGTTCGACCACGACGTGCTCGCGCTGCTGCAATCGTTCGCCCGAGGTTCCTGACCGTTGAGTCTGCTTGCCAAACCCCTGACGATCCCCGGCCGAAGGTTGATCGCCGGCGCGCCCGCGGGCTTCGACGCGCAAGTTCTGGCCGATCTCGCCCGCGCCTGGGGCGAGGTGGTGTTCGTCGCCCGCGACGACGCGGGGCTCGCGAGCCTGGCCGACGCGCTCGCCTTCTTCGCCCCGGAAGCGGAGCGTCTGGAAATTCCCGCCTGGGATTGCCTGCCGTTCGACCGGGTTTCCCCCAATGCGGCGCTGGTCGGGCGGCGGGTCGAGTCTTTCACCCGCCTGGTCGGGGATCGGCGGTCAACGCCGAGGGTGGTGCTGACCACCGTGGCGGCGGCGCTGCAGCGCGTTCCGGCACGCGCGATTTTCGCCGGGGTGACTTTCGCGCTCGATCCGGGCGCGCGCCTGGCGCCCGAGGACGTGACTGCGTTTCTCGTTCGTCATGGGTTTGGCCGCACCCAGACGGTGATGGAGCCCGGCGAATTCGCCGTCCGGGGGGGCATTCTCGACGTCTTTCCGCCGGGAGCGGACAACCCGCTCCGGCTCGATTTTTTCGGCGACACCCTCGATTCGGTCCGCGTCTTCGATCCCGTGACCCAGCGCACGATCGGCCCCAGGGCGGACGCCACCCTCAAGCCGACGAGCGAAATTTTCCTCGATCCCGAATCGATCGCCCGGTTCCGCACCGGCTACCGCGCGCTGTTCGGTGCTCCGGGCGCGAACGACGCCCTCTACGAGGCGATTTCGGCCGGCCGGCGGCACATGGGCATGGAACATTGGATCGCGCTCTTTCACGACCGGCTCGAAACCCTGTTCGATTACGCCCCGGACGCCGGGATCGTTCTCGACCATCGAGCGGGCGAGGCGGTCGCGGCGCGCCTCGATCTGATCGCGGAATACTTCAACGCCCGCTCCAGCATCCGCGGTCATGGCGGCGAGGACGCCGCGCCCTACAATCCCATGCCGCCGGAACGAACCTATCTCACCCGCGACGAATGGGACCGGCGCCTCGCGGCGCGCGCGTGGGTCGAATTTTCGCCCTTCGGCCCGCCCGAGATCGCGCCCCCAGGCGTGATCGAGCTCGCCGACGCGCAGGCCCGCCCGGGGCACGATTTCGCCCACGCCCGGGTCCGGCCCGGGACCAACATCTACGAGGCGCTCAAGGCGCACATCGCCTCGGTCCAGGCCGAGGGCCGGCGCGTGCTGGTGACGGCGTTCAGCGAAGGCTCGCGCGATCGCCTGGCGGTGGTGATGCGCGAGCACGGCATCGGCCCGCTCCGGACGCTGGCCGGCGGACGCGAGGCGGCCGACGGCCCGGCAAGTTCGGTCGCCACCGCCGTGGTCGCGCTCGAGCACGGCTTCGTCGCGCCGGGCCTCGCGGTGGTGACCGAGCAGGACATCCTCGGCGAGCGCCTCGCGCGGGCGGGAAAGCGGCGG
>SHWG01000042.1 GCA_009693905.1 Rhodospirillales bacterium
TTTGGACGAGAGCGAACATCAGCGGGCTCTGATGAACAAAACGAGAGCGGAAGGAGTGGGCGGCGGCGAGCTTCTCGCGGTCGAGAGCGTCGTCAAGTCTTTCGGCGCGGCGCGGGCGCTGGACGGCGTGTCGCTTGCCCTGAAAAGCGGCGAATTCGTCGCCCTGCTCGGCCCCAACGGCGCGGGCAAGACCACGCTGTTTCAGATTCTGACCGGGCTCTTTTCGGTGGATGCGGGGGAACTCGGTCGTTTTGGCCTCGCCGCGCGGGCCAAGGACAAGACGCGTGCCGCCCGGCACGGGGGTTGTGGGAGAGACAGCCGGTCGAATCTGGAGAGCGGCTTAAGGGATGCCGCGGGCAAGCATCCCGCGCGAAGGCTTGTAGGCCCAAAACCCAACGATAAGGAAGGACAGCGTTGTCATCGTCACAATCCCGAGCGCGGACCAGTTCGGCTGGATGTAAAGCGCGTGTCGAATCAGTTCCACCGCGTGGGTGAAGGGATTGATTTGGCAAATCAGAAAGAGCGTGTCGCTCGTCTCCTGTACCTTCCAGAGCGGGTAAAGGGCCGAGGAAGCAAACAGCATCGGAAAGATAACGAAGTTCATGACCCCGGCGAAATTCTCGAGCTGGGTCACCCTCGAGGAGAGCGCCATGCCGATGGCGCCGAACATGAGTCCCGTCACCATAAGCACCGGCAGAACCGCGAGATAGCCCCCGACGGGCGGGTCGATGCCGGCCAAGCGTGCGATGGCGAGGAAGACGTAGACCTGTACGAGCGAGACGAGCACACTGGAAAGGAGCCGCGAGAACAGCAGGAACCAGCGCGGCAGCGGGGTCGTCAGCAGCACGCGCATGCTGCCCATCTCGCGGTCGTAGACCATGGACAACGAGCTCTGCATACCGTTGAAAAGCTGGATCATCGCCACCAAGCCGGGCACGATGTAGATGTCGTAGGTGACATAAGTCGTGTAAGGGGGGGTGATCGAGACGCCGAGCGCCGCTCGGAACCCGACCGCGAATACGAGCAGCCAGAGCAACGGTCGGATAAGCGCGGCAACGAACCGCTCGCGCTGCTGAAGAAAGCGCAAAATCTCGCGCCAAGCGATGCCCTTTAATGCTCGCCAATAGTGCGTACTCATACATTCCCCGCCTTGCCCACGGTGAGACGATTGAAGGCCTCGCCGAGGCTCTCAACGCCCGCCTGTTGAACGATCTCGGCGACGGATCCTCGGCCCACGACGCGCCCGGCGTCGAGTACGACGATGCTGTCGTCGTCGTGGACCTCGTCGATAAGGTGGGTCGCCCACAGCACCGCGACGCTCTGTTCGCGGCAGATGGCGTGCATATGTTCGACGATTGCCGCACGAGTCGGAATGTCGAGGCCGACGGTCGGTTCATCGAGCAGCAAAAGGCGCGGCTTAGGCAGGAACGCGCGGGCGATTTCAACGCGCCGGCGCTGGCCGCCGCTGAGTTCTCGCACGCGGGATTGGCGCCGGTCCGACATCGACAACGCCCCCAGCGCCTCGGCAATGCGGGTGTCCGATAACCGGCGATCGAGGCCATGTAGGGCGGCGAAGTAGCGGAGATTCTGTTCGACGCTCAGATCGAGATCGAGGGTCGCTTGCTGGAACACGATCCCGATCGGAGCGAGCGCACGGCTGCCGGTTCCGACGACATCCAGGCCTTGGATCGAAATGGCGCCGGGACCGGGCTCCAACAGCCGGGTGATGAGCGAAAAGAGCGTAGTTTTACCCGCGCCATTGGGTCCAAGCAGCACCGTGAAGGAGCCGGGCGCGACCTCGATCGTCACTCCGCTCAGAACCGGCTTCAAGCCGTAGCTGAACGACAGGTTCCGAACGGCAAGGGCTTGGGATATGTCCGTCACGGAGGCGATGGCCTCGTCGAGAGCCGTGTGGGCCGCGCGCAATACGGTTTCCTTTTCCCAAGACTGTCGCTATTGTGCAACCGTCTCAGTCGGATGGCCTGAAAAACACTTGCATTCAACAAAGTCGGGGAGGAGCTAACCATGCCTGTAGTACGGATCCTTTGTCTTGCCGTCGGCTTCGGCGCGCTCGCGCTTTACGCCGCCGGCGGATTGTCGCCAACGTCGGCCCAAGAGGTCAAAGGCGCGACCAAATGGGGCGACATGAACACGGTCACCCAGGACATGCTCAACCGGGCGGCGGGGGACAGCAACAACTTTCTCCACACCAACCATAACTACCACCAGACGCGGTACGTTCCGAACAAGCAGATCAATGCCTCGAACGTTCACAAGCTGCGTCCGGCCTGGATGTTTCAGACCGAGATCAAGGACTCCTTCGAGACCTCGCCCATCGTCGTCAACGGCATCATGTATTTCACGACGGCGTTCAACCACGTCTATGCCGTGGACGCGCGTACCGGCGAGGAGCTCTGGCACTACAAGCACAAGATGGGCCCGGTGACCGTTTACTGCTGCGGTCCCAACAATCGCGGCGTCGCCGTCGCGGGCGACCGCGTGTTCATGGGCACCCTCGATGCGAAGCTGGTCGCGCTCGACGCCAAGACCGGCAAGCTGATCTGGGAGCAGCAAATCGAAAACCCCGAACTCGGCTACTCCGAAACGATGGCGCCCACCGTTGTCGAGAACAAGGTTCTGATTGGAACCAACGGCGGCGAGTACGGCGTCCGCGGCTTCGTCAAGGCGTACAACGCCGCCGACGGCAAGTTGCTGTGGACCTTCCACACGATCCCGGAAAAGTCGGTCGGCGTATGGGCGACCCACGACGCCACCGGCCGTGACATGAAACGCGACATCGCCGCCGAGAAAGCCGCCCTCGCCAAGATCGGCGATCCCTACAAGACGCTCGGCGGCGGCGTATGGCAGAACCCGGCGGTCGATCTCGATACGCGGCGCATCTATTTCCTGGCGGGCAATCCTTCGCCCGACCTCGATGGCTCCCTGCGCCCCGGCGATAACCTCTACACCAACAGCCTGATATCGGTGAATCTCGACACGGGACAATACGTTTGCCACCTTCAGTATATCGCCCATGACGTGTGGGATCTGGATGCGGTCTCGCCGGCCATCATCACCACGGTCGCCGGCAAGGACGGCAAGCCGGTGAAGGGCGTCCTGCATGGCGGCAAGACCGGGCATGTCTACGTGCACGACGCCAAGGACTGCAGCCTTATCCGTTTCTCCGAAGCCATGGTGCCGCAGGAGAACATGTGGGTGTTGCCGACCAAGAATGGCGCGCGCATGCTACCCGGCGCCAACGGTGGCGTCGAATGGTCGCCGATGGCGATCGACCCGACGAAGGGCCTCACCTATGCGATCAACCTGCACCAGCCGATGACGTACCACGTCGAGTCGACGCCCTATCCCAAGGGCAAGCTGTGGCTCGGTGGCGCCTTCAAGGTCATTCCGGCCGAGGAGCAGTGGGGCAACGTGACGGCGGTGGACTACAACACAGGTAAAATCCGCTGGCAGGTGAAGACGCAGCAGCCGATGATCGGCGGTATTCTCGCCACGGCGGGTGGCCTCGTGTTCACGGGCGAAGGCAACGGCCTGTTCCGGGCCTACGACTCCGATACCGGATCCGAGCTGTGGCGATTCCAGGCCGGCGCCGGGGTCAATGCCCCGCCGTCGTCCTATACGGTCGGCGGTCGCCAATACATCGTGGTTGCGGCGGGTGGCAACACCCAGATCGACTACAAGCGTGGCAACACGCTGATCGCGTTCACGCTCGCCGATTGATCTCGGCTGCGTTAGACAAGTACCCCCCAAGGGCGGGGCGCTGGCAACGGCGCCTCGCCCGAGGGTTTTCTGGGGTTCGAATCGTCCCGATGCGTGCTTCGTTTCCCATGAGTGAGCCCATTCCATGTCTTCGTTCGTTACGGCCTTCCGTCTCGGTGTCCTCGTGCTTCTGGCTCTGGTTGCAGTCCCTGCCCCTGGCGGCGCTCAAGACACCAACAGGCCGCACCCGCCCTCCCAAGATGGCGACCGATTGCAGGGCCAGGTAAAGCTCTGTTCGGCGTGTCATGGCGAGAACGGTATTCCCCAGGAGAAGGAGACGCCCATCATCTGGGGACAGCATCTGGGCTACCTTTACCTGCAGCTCAAGGACTTCAAGAACGGCGACCGCAAGAACGAGCAGATGGGTCCCGTCGCCGAACCGCTGGAGCGGGTCGACATGCTGGCGCTCGCGGAATACTTTTCCAAGAAAGCTTGGCCGCGCACGGCGCAGCCGCCGGCGAAAGACGACGTCGCCTTGACGGCGGCGCGTGCCAATACGGCGGTAGGCTGCACCGGCTGTCATCAGAACCAGTACAGGGGCGAGGGCACGCAAGCGCGCCTCGCCGGCCAGACTCGCGAGTATCTGTTCAAGACCATGCTGGAAATCCGCACGGGGGCGCGCGGCAACAATCCGGGCATGACCACCCTGATGAAGGCGACGAGCGAAGAGGACATCGCGGCCTTGGCCGAATATCTTGCGGGGCTCAGGTTTTCGCAGTGAGTGACCGCCGGATCAGCGGAGAGGGCTCGCCGGTTCTTTCCCACCCAGCGCTTTGCGGACAGCGTCGTCAGCCGCCAAGTCCAGGGCCGACAGGCCGGTCTTGTCCTTGATCTCGGCCTTGGTGCCGCGCTTCAAAAGAAGCTCGATCACCGCCGGACGACCGACCTCGGCCGCGATCATAAGCGCGGTGCGGCCGCGATTGTCGGCGTCGTCAAGGCGGGCGCCGTGTGAAAGCAGGGTTTCGACGGTTTTTACGCCGTCCGCCTCGGGCACGTCGTTGGAATGGCCGGCGGCCCACATCAGGGCGGTCAGATCGTTGCCGTAGCGCCGGTTCGCGTCGACGCCGGCCGCAAGCAGGCGCTCGACGATGGCCGTGAACCCCCGCGCGGCGGCGTAGACCATCGCCGATTTGCCCGTGTTGTCGGCGAAGTTCGGATCGGCTTTCCGCTCCAGCAGCAGCGCGACGATCCGCTCATGGCCGTTGAAGGCCGCGACAATCAACGGACTCGCCGCCGATTTCCCGGGGCCATCCGGATTCGCGCCCCGCTCGATCAGCAAGTCGACCGCGCCGAAACGGCCGGCGTCGATCGCATTGTAAAGGGGCGTCGCACCCGTGAGATCGCGCGCTTCGATATCGGCGCCGAGATCGAGCAGAAGCCGGGCGACGTCGGGCCGGGGAACCTTGACGGCCTGGTGCAACGGCGTACTTCCGTCCCGCTGTTTAGCCCGGATCGAAGCCCCGTCCTTGACAAGGTCGCGGACAAGATCGAGGCACCCCTTGCCGGCGGCTTGTAAAAAATAAAAGCTGACCTGCCGCTCGATCAGGTCCCGCTTGCCCGCGTTATACCGCTGCGTCATTTCGCGGCATTCCAGCGGGTTGGCCGCCAGCGGTGCCCCGGCCACGACAGAGGCGAGCGCGACAAGAAGGATCCCGACGCCCGGCCCGGAGGCCCGGCGGCCAGAACTCGGTTCTGGTTTTTTCATGCTGAATGCGAGCATCCGTTTCGGCTCCGGGCGCGGCAAGCCCGCGTCATTTCACGCTAATAGTGGCGACGGTGCCTTTCTCCGCAAGTCCCTTGGCGTAGATGCGGTACTTACCCGGACGGATCGGAACAAAAACAATGGTCGCCTTACCTTCCCGCTCCATCTCGATTTCGTAAAGGCCGATGGCCTTGATCTCGACATCCTGAACCTCGACCTTGCGTATCCAGATAAAATTAAAAAAATCATCGCCGCGAATCGCGTATTCGCGTTTGCCGCTGGCAACGAGCGTCAACTGGTAGGCCTTGCCGGTCTCCAAACTGTATTCTTCCTGCGACACGCGGAAGCCTTCCCTGTCCACTCCGAACACGAGATCGGGAAGCTTGGTGATCCCGGTCGCGAGATAGCCTTCGGCGCGCGCAGGTATCGCGGCCAAGGCCGCGAGCAGAAACACGGCGACAAACGAGAGCTTACGCATAATGGCAATCCTTCCCGGGTCTGTTTCGGATAGCATCCGGTCGCATGCGCGGCAAAGAGTTCAAGAGGGGCAACGGAATTCCGCCTCGTCGGGACCAAGCGTGTCAAGATTGTTCTTGCGGTGCAGCGCCCCCTCGACCGGCGCGGCGCCGATTACGGCGTCATGGGTCGCCAACAGCATGGCCTGCCTCAACTGCCGGCTCCACGGCCGGATCGATCCGGGAACGCCTTTATAGAGTTCGAGCCGGATCGCGGGCCCGGTCAATGCTTCCATGAGCTTTTCGCCGTCGTGTTCCCGCGAGTCGATGATCGCGGTTGCGATCATGCGCACGCCCACCCACGTCGCCCAGTCTTCGTCCGTCATCGGACGCCCCGCCGCCTTGGCGAACCGCCGGTTCAATTGAGGTGCGCCGTGCCGCTCCCAGAAAGCATGCCACGCGTGCGCCATCAGCCCCGCCGCGCCGACGACCGGGCGAGGCTTCTGCGTGTTGTAGGGCACGTTGCGGGCGAAATCTCCGGATTCATCCGCGACGAAAACCACGTCGTATTCGGCATTGCTCGTCAACAGACGAATGTTGATCTGGTCCCGCTTCCGAGGATCGTTGCCAAAGACAAAATCGCGCGTGGCGACGATTCGCAGACCAAACTTTTTGGCCGAGGAGAGAAAAGTCGAGGCTATGCGCCGGTCTTCCTTCTCAGGCCCCTGAAGCACCAGCACATCGCGCCAGCCGGCGGCCAACAGGCCTTGCGCCAGCGCATCCATGTACATGGACCAGCTCGGCAGAACATGCAGCAGCCGGGAACGGCAGGCGGCGACCCGAAGATCGTCCTCGCGATGGCGTGCATTGATAAGGATCGGGCCGTCCTTGGCCAAGGCATTGGCCGCGGCCTCGGCTTCGCCAAGCGGAAGATCGAGAACGGCGGCGATGAGAGGGCCAGCCCTCAGAAGATCCCGGATCGCCGCGGCGGCATCCTCTCCCTCCTTCAGTGTCTTGCGTTCGAGAGCAAGATCGAGTCCCGCAGCGCGGGCCGCCGCCGCCGTGTCCTTGATGGCCAATTCGGCCGCGGGATAGGGCGATGCCTTGGCCTTGCGGTAGAGTCCGGCATACGTCAGGGGCGTCCGGTAGCCCGGATCGCCGGCGCGATCGAGATATGCAATGCGTGCGTCCGCGGCCGACGCATCGGGCGCGAACATTTTGGCGAGCATGATCGCGATGCCGACGACGCCCAGCGTTCGATAAATCGAACGTCCGCTATTCATCGATCAATATTCCGTAAGGGACCTGACCGACCGGAACGGAAACGATCACCTTCCCCGATTTCGTGTCGATGATCGAAACATCGTCCGATAGGCCGTTCGCCACCCAAAGCCGCTGCTCGTCGGCCGTCAGTCTAAGCCCCCAAGGCCGCTTGCCGACCAGGATGTAATCAATCACCGCGCGCGACCGCACGTCGACAACCGCCACATGGTTGGCACGTCCGAGAGCGACATAAGCCCGCTTGCCATCCGTGGTGATCAGAAGGTCGACGGGGGTGATGAGGTCCCGATGGATCGCCTTCATCTGGAATTCGACCCGGCCGGTCGTTGCGAACTTGGCCGTGTCGATGATATCGATCTGCCCCGAAAGCTCGGCCGAAACCCACAGCTCCTTGCCGTCGGGGGTCAGCGCGAACCGACGGGGCCGCGTGCCGACGGGCACATCCTTGACGATTTTGCGCGCCGACACGTCAATAACGTGCACCAAATTCGCGATTTCCGAGGCGACATAGACGTGTTGGCCGTCCCTGGTCGCCAACACGCCCTCGGGCTCGGGTCCGGTCGGATACTTGGCGACGACCTGGCCGGTTTCGATATCGAGCACGCTCGCTTCCGAATCGTCCTCGTTGGAAATGTAGAGGTGACGCCCATCGGGGTGCAAATCGAAGGTTTCCGGCGCGGCGATATTGCGATAGCGCCGTTCAAGCTTCAGTGTCGCCACGTCGTAGAGGGCAATGGTGTTGTCGTCGCCGCATCCGACGAAAAGATGCGTCCGCGCGGGATTGAAGATCATTCCACGCGGGCGGGCGCAGGTTTCGAGCGTGCGCAACACCTTGCCCGTTTTATCGAGGATGGTCAGCGTCGAGCTCTTCTCGTTGGAAACGAACACCTGCCCGGTACCCTTGGCCGAGGCCGCCACCGCCATGAAGAGCAGTCCGGCCGCGCAGAGAACGCCGATGGCCGGCGCGCGGCGAATCGTTCGCCTGAACCGTTGCGGGTTCCTGCCGTGTTCGGGGCGAGGTATTCCTCTATCGGTTGCTGTCTTCGTGGCAAACATCGCGGGGCGAGAGGGTTATATCCCTGGGGGTCGGTGCCATTATATCCACCATAGGACGGTGACAGCTAGACGGAACGCAGCCACGCCGCCCCCTCGTATTGTGGTTGAATATGCGGGCCCGCCATGCTGCCTGGACGGACTCTCCCCCAATTCCATCGAGAGATAATTGACGAGCCCCCTTGTGGGATAGGGGCGAAGTGGGGAATAATCGGCCCGATCGCGCCTCCTTCGAGGTGGACGCGGAACGAACAACACGGGAGAGCTTTTCATGTGGAAGAAACCGAAGATCGTCGAGATCGCCGTGGGCATGGAAATCAACGCCTACGCCTGCGCCGAAATCTCCTGATTTCCTGACCGATCCCGGCAGCGCTGGGCGCGCAGGCGCCAAAATTTAACAGCCCGGCGGCTTTCGTCGCGCCCGGTCTTTCATCTGGGCGGCCTGCGCCGCCGGGACGGAGAGTTCCTCCGGTGCGGATAGTGGTTCTCGGCTCCGCCGCCGGCGGCGGCTTCCCCCAATGGAATTGCAATTGCGCCAATTGCCGCCGCGCGCGCGCGGGCGATCCGGCGGCGCGCCCGCGCACCCAATCCTCGCTCGCGGTCAGTGCCGACGGCGACCGGTGGCTTCTGCTCAACGCCTCGCCGGACTTGCGCCAGCAGATCGCCGCCAGCCCCGCCCTCAATCCATCCCAACCCGGCCGGCATAGCCCGATCGCGGCGGTCACGCTGACCAACGGCGACGTCGACCACGTCGCCGGGCTTCTCTCGCTCCGGGAAAGCCAGCCACTCGCGCTCTATGCCTCGGCCCGTGTGCTCGCGAGCCTGGCGGCGAACTCGATCTTCAACGTCCTCGCGCCTGAGATCGTGGCGCGCCGCGAACTTTCTCTCGCGGCGACGGTCAAGCTCGCGGATCGGGACGGGCGCGAGCTTGGCCTCGAAGTCCGGGCGTTTGCCGTTCCCGGCAAGGTCGCCCTTTACCTGGAGAACGCCGCCGATCCCGGTTTCGGAACCCGGCCCGGCGACGCGCTCGGGCTCGAGGTTCGCGGCGCCGACGGGCGGGGATTTTTCTATCTTCCCGGCTGCGCGGAAATGCCGCCCGCGCTCGCCCGGCGGCTCAAGGGCGCAGGCCTGGTCTTCTTCGACGGCACGCTCTGGCGCAACGACGAAATGATCGCCGCCGGAGTCGGGACCAAGACCGGGCAACGCATGGGGCACATGAGCGTTTCCGGGCCCGACGGCGCGCTCGCCGCATTCGCCTCTCTCGGGGTCGGGCGTAAGATATTCATCCACGTCAACAACACCAACCCGATTCTGCTCGATGATTCGCGCGAACGCGCGGAGACGGTTGCGAGCGGATGGGAAGTCGCCTTCGACGGCATGGAAATCGTCCTATGACCGACCGCCTGAGCGCGCCCGTATCCGCCGACGAACTGGAACGCCGGCTGCGCCAGATCGGCGCCGAGCGTTATCACAACCTGCACCCGTTCCATAAGCTCCTGCACGGCGGCCATCTCACCCGCGGCCAGGTGCAGGCGTGGGCGCTCAACCGCTACTACTACCAAAGCCGGATCCCGATGAAGGACGCGGCGTTGATCGCGCGCGCCGACGACGCCGAACTCCGCCGCGTCTGGCGGCAACGGCTGGTCGATCACGACGGCGAGAAGGCGGGCGAGGGCGGAATTGCTCGTTGGCTCGCGCTCACCGATGGGCTCGGGCTGGAGCGCGCCTACGTCGTCTCGACGCGCGGCATCTTGCCCGCGACGCGGCACGCGGTTGACGCTTATGTCAGATTTGTCGCGGAAAAAACGCTCCTGGAGGCGGTGGCATCATCGTTGACCGAAATTTTCTCGCCCCAGATCATTTCCGAGCGCGTCGCCGGGATGCTCGCCAACTACGATTTCGTCAGCGAAGAAACCCTGGCTTATTTCAAGGCCCGCCTGTCCCAGGCGCCGAGGGACGCCGACTACGCTCTCGACTACGTCAAGCGCCACGCGATCTCGGCCCGACGCCAGCAGGCGGCGCTCGACGCTCTGGTCTTCAAATGCGATCTCCTCTGGGCGCAACTCGACGCGCTTTATCACGCCTACGTCGCGCCGGGGCACATTCCCCCCGGCGCTTTCGCGCCGGAGCCGGGGGGGTGAGCGAGCGTCGCGTCATCGGCGAGGCCAGCGCGCCCAGCTTGCCGCGCCACGTCAAACTGCGCCGCGACGAATCGCGGGGACAATGGGTATTGCTCGCGCCCGAGCGCGTCCTGGTACCCGACGACATCGCGGTCGAGATTCTCCAGCGCCTCGACGGGCAAGCGACCGTCGGCGCCGTGGCCGACGATCTCGCGGAAAAATACCGATCGCCCCGCGCCGAGGTGTTGCACGACGTGATCGAGATGCTCCAGGATTTGGCCGACAAGGGATTCTTGGCCGCATGAGCGTCCCACCCGCCCCGCCGCTGGCGCTGCTCGCGGAACTTACGCACCGCTGCCCGCTGCAATGTCCGTATTGCTCCAATCCGCTCGAACTCGACCGGGCGAACGCGGAAATGGATACCGCCGCGTGGCAAAACGTCCTCGATCAGGCGGCGGCGATGGGCATATTGCAGGTCCATTTTTCCGGCGGCGAGCCGATGGCGCGCGGCGATCTCGCGGACCTGGTACGCCACGCCGCCCGGGCGGGGCTTTACAGCAACCTGATCACTTCGGCCGTGCTGCTGGACGAGCGGCGCGCCGCCGCGCTGGCCGAGGCCGGCCTCGACCACGTCCAGATCAGTTTCCAGGGTACCGAAGCCGGGCCGGCCGACGTGGTCGCGGGTTATTCCGGCGCGCATGAAAAGAAACTCCGCGCCGCCCGCCTCACCCGCGACGCGGGCTTGCCGCTGACCGTGAACGCGGTGATGCACCGGGGCAATCTCGACCGAATCGAGGCGACGATCGCGATGGCCGCCGACCTCGGCGCGGCGCGGCTGGAGGTCGCGCACGTGCAATATTACGGTTGGGGACTCAAAAATCGCGCCGCCCTGATCCCGACCCGGGCGCAACTGGAGCACACCACGGCGGCGGTCATGGCGGCGCGCGAACGCTTGAAGGGCGTCATGGTCATCGACTATGTCGTGCCCGACTACTACGCGGCGCGTCCCAAGGCGTGCATGGGCGGCTGGGGCCGCCAGTTCGTCAACATCACGCCGTCCGGGCGGGTGCTGCCCTGTCACGCGGCGGAAACGATCCCCGGGTTGGCTTTCGAATCGGTGCGCGACCGGCCGCTCGCCGCCATCTGGGCGGACTCGCCCGCTTTTCGCCGCTTCCGCGGCACCGACTGGATGCCGGAGCCTTGTCGGAGCTGCGATCGGCGCGAGGTGGATTGGGGCGGCTGCCGCTGCCAGGCCTTCGCGTTGGCGGGCGACGCGGCCGCGACCGACCCGGCGTGCGCCCTTTCGCCCAAGCACGGCGACGTATTGGCGCTCGCCGAGCGAGAAAGCGCGGTGATGGCGCCGCCCGCCTTCGTCTACCGCCGGATGGAAAAAATCCCGGTGCTCGAGCCAGGAAAGAAGTAGGCGAGGGCGCTACTGCTTCTCGTCGTCCTTGGGGCCGCCTTCGAAGTGGCGCGAGGCATCGAGTCCGGCCAGCACCACGCCGTCGAATCCTTGAGCGATCACGCCGAAAAGATAGGGATCGGCGTTGCCGGTCACGAGCCGCTGCCAGTTGGGGCGCCAGTACTGGACCCAATGGCGGTCGGGCTCGCCGGCCATCGGCGCGTCGATGAAGTTCGGGTTGCCCTCGCGCCAGTTCGGTTTCCAGAAGAATCCGCCGGTGGAAATAGAGGCGATGTCCACCCGCGCCAGGACCAGGCGCCGCGAGCCGAGATTCTTGTACTTCAGGGTCTCGACGGCTTGGCGCGACAACGGCAGGCGGCCGTGGAAGACGTTGACGATCACCGCGTCGAAATTGGTGCCGTGCACTTTAAGCGCGAACTCGTCCTCGCGGCCGAAGGGGCGGGAGTCGTTGACGATCATGAAATTGCGCACGCCGGGAAAGGAAACGATCGACTCGCCGTTTTCGCGATAGGGTCTCGCCGGAAAACGTGGCAGCGCGTTGATCTGGTCGATCGGCTGGAGCGCGGGGAAGGGGATAATTCCGATCTCGGTCGCGCGGCGGATTGCCTCTTCGGCGTCTTCCGCGCCCCGGACGAAATCCACCACCATCACCTTGAGCCGATGGGCGCGGGCGTTCTCGATCAGGGCGAGACGCCGTTCCAGCTTTTCCGGCTTCGGCTCCTCGCCCGGTTTGGCGGGATCGTCGAAGAACAACCCCGGGACGACGATGCCGTCGAGGGCCTCCATGAAGGCGCGGGCCGGGGCGGTTTTCAACCGGTCGGCCTCGTCCGCCTTGACCAGCAGTTCGACTCCGCCTTCGGCCACCACCGCGAAGTCGGCCCGTTGGCCACGGACGAACGCGGCCGAAGCCTGGACGAAGCGGCGCATTTCCTCGCGCAAATCCACGATCGCGGCGGACGGGCCTCGGGGGGCGATTTGGGTACCGTTGTCGAGGCGTTCGCCTTGGACACGGACCTCGCCTTTTTTGGAGTCTTTCTTCGCGTCTTTCTTGGCCGCGCCTTTGGGCGCGGGTGCGGGCGCCTGGGCCTCGGCCGGCCATGAACCGGTGGCGACCAAGGCGGCGGCGAGAAGGAAAACAAGGAGCTTGCGGCGCATCGAAACCCAATAGTGCGACAGTCGTTGTGGCTATTCCACCCTTTGCCTCGCGGGCTGGCAAGGGCTATGAAATTCGACCATGACTTTCGTCCGCACCGTCTGCCCGCACGACTGCCCGTCGACCTGCGCACTCGAGGTCGAGCGGATCGATTCGCGCACCATCGGCCGGGTCCGGGGGTCGGAGGCGAACGACTACACCGCCGGCGTCATCTGCGCCAAGGTCGCCCGCTACGCCGAGCGGGTCCATCACGTCGAGCGCCTGAAAACGCCGCTCCGCCGCGTCGGGCCCAAGGCCGAAGCCGGCGGGCGCAACCGCTTCGAGCCTTGCTCGTGGGACGAGGCACTCGACATGACCGCGGGCGCGATGGCGGAGGCTACGGCCAAGCACGGCGCGATTTCGGTCTGGCCCTATTTCTACGCCGGCACCATGGGCTTGGTTCAGCGCGACGGTATTCACCGTCTCCGCCACGTCATGGGCTATTCGCTCGAGGACGACACCATTTGCACCACCCTTGCCAATTCGGGTTGGACGGCGGGGACAGGCGCCCGGCGCGGCACCGATTCGCGCGAGATGGCCGAATCCGACCTGGTCGTGTTCTGGGGTTGCAACGCCGTTTCGACCCAAGTCAACGCCATGCACCACGCCCAGTTGGCGCGCAAGAACCGCGGCGCCAAGATCGCCTGCGTCGATGTCTATCGCAACCCGACCATGGAGGCGGCCGACATCCAGTTGCTCCTGCGCCCCGGCACCGACGGCGCGTTCGCCTGCGCGGTCATGCACGTTCTGTTCAAGGAAGGATTCGCCGACCGCGACTATCTCGCGCGCTATACCGACGCCGACGCGAAGCTCGAGTCGCACCTCGCGGCGCGGACGCCCGCCTGGGCCGCCGCCATTACCGGCATCCCCGAAGACGAGATCGTCGCCTTCGCCCGCCTCTACGGCGCAACGCCTCGGAGCTACATCCGGCTCGGCTACGGCTTCTCGCGCCAGCGCAACGGCGCCGCCGCCATGCACGCGGCGAGCTGCCTGCCGGCGGTGACCGGAGCCTGGCGGCACAAAGGCGGCGGCGCGCTTTATTCCCAGTCGGGGCTTTACAAGGGGTTGGACCAAAGCGTCATCATGGGGCTCGACCGGCTCGATCCTCGCGTGCGCGCGCTCGATCAATCGCGCATCGGCGCGGTGCTGATGGGCGAGCCCGCCGCGCTGCTCGACGGCCCGCCGGTCCATGCGCTGTTCGTGCAAAACACCAATCCGCTGGTGGTCGCGCCCGATCTCGCCAAGGTCCGCGCCGGATTTGCTCGGCAGGACTTGTTCGTTTGCGTCCACGAGCAGTTCATGACCGAAACCGCGGCTGTCGCCGACGTGGTGCTGCCGGCGACGACGTTCCTCGAACACGACGACATCTACCGCGCCGGCGCGCACACCTGGCTCCAGATCGGGCGCAAGGCGATCGAACCTTACGCCGAGGCGCGCTCGAACCACGACGTGCTCGGGGCGTTGGCGCGAAGGCTCGGCGCCGAGCACCCCGGGTTCGAGATGACGGCGTGGGAGATGATCGACGACATGCTCCGCCGCTCGGGCCTGCCGTCGGCGGAACAGGTCTGGGCCGCGGGCGGGGTGGATTTCGGCCGATCGTTCGAGGAGATGCATTTCCTGAACGGCTTCGGCTGGCCCGACAAGAAATTCCGCTTCGCCCCCGACTGGAAGGCGATCGGGTCCGACCACGCGATCATGCCGGCGCTTCCCGATCAGCTCGACAACATCGAGAAAGCGGATTCCGAGCATCCCTTCAAGATGGTCGCCGCGCCCGCCCGGAACTTCCTCAATTCCACGTTCACCGAGACGCCGGGATCGCAAAAGCGCGAAGTCCGCCCGACCGGCTTGATCCATCCCGCCGACATGGCCCGCCTTGGGATGGCCGAAGGCGACCGGGTGCGGCTCGGCAACAGGCGCGCGAGCGTCGTCGTTCACGCTCGCGCCTTCGACGGGGTCCGGCCCGGGGTGGCGGTGGTGGAGGGAATCTGGCCCAACAAGTCCTTCGCCGAGGGGCTCGCGATCAACGCGTTGATCGGCGACGACCGCGCCCCGCCCGCGGGCGGGGCCGCTTTCCACGACACCGCGGTGTGGGTCCGGAAGGCTTGACGGCTCGCTTTATGAGCCGTTAACCATCATCGGGCTAGGCTCGGGTTCCGCCCTGGGACAAAAGGGCGAGGGAAACGCGCCATGTCGGCGAAATACGCGCACGTGGTCGTGCTCGGCAACGAAAAGGGCGGCTCGGGCAAGTCCACGGCCGCCATGCACCTGATCGTAGCGACCTTGCGCGATGGGCGTTCGGTTGCGAGCGTGGACCTCGACGCGCGCCAGGGAACGCTGACGCGCTATCTCGCCAACCGGCGCGACTTTGCCCGCGCCGAGGGGCTGACGCTGCCGATGCCCGCGCACTACGCCGTCGATCGGCGCAACAACCTTCCTCTGGGCGCGCCGCTGCTGCCCGAGGAGCGCGACCGGCTCAAGCTGCTGCTCGACGGCGCTACCATCGCTCACGATCTTCTCGTCATCGACACGCCGGGCAGCGACAGCGAGCTTTCCCGCTTCGGCCATTCGTTCGCCGACACCCTGATCACGCCGATCAACGACAGTTTGATCGATTTCGACGTGCTCGCGCACGTCGATCCGCGCACCATGACGGTCAAGGCGCCGAGCCACTATTCCGAGATGGTCTGGCGGGCGAAGCAGGAGCGCGCCGAGCGCGGCGGCGGTTCGATCGATTGGATCGTCATGCGCAACCGGCTCTCGCACCTGGATGCGCGCAACAAGCGCGAGATCGAGCGCCTGATGCGCGACTTCGCAACCCGTCTCGGCTGTCGAATCGCAGAGGGCCTGGCCGAGCGGGTGATCTACCGCGAGCTGTTCCTGCACGGCCTGACGATGATGGACCTGCCCGACGTCAAGAAAGGCGCCATGTCCATGAGCCACGTCGCCGCGCGCCAGGAAGTTCGCGCCCTGATCGAGGCGATTCGGCTGCCG
>SHWG01000043.1 GCA_009693905.1 Rhodospirillales bacterium
CCCTGGTCGCGCTCAAGTCGGTCGCGTCCGAACTCGGCGGCGCGGTCGAAATCCACATCACCTACGACCACCAGACCGGCGGAGCCCTGGGCGTTCCCTGGCTGATCGAGAACGGAGTCAGCAATCCCGACTACGCCATTTGCCCGGGCGGAACGTGGAGCATCGGCACCCGTCATCCCGGCGCGCTTAGGCTCGCGGTCGAGGTGCGCAGCCAAGCCGGCGCCGCCGAGGCGGGACAGGCCACGGCGCGGGTGCTGGACGCCCTCTATGCCTTGCGCGCGGCACCGGCAGGCGCAGGGGTCGAGCCGCCGCCGGGAATTTCGGTCGGCGGCATTCACGGCGAGAGCGGCGAGGGCGGCACGCCCGGAGTTATAACCATCGGCGTGACCCGCGGCCTTGCCCCCGACGAGGACCCGGCCAAGGCGGAACAGGGACTCGCGCTGCAATTGGGCCGAGCGGTGGCGGGGATGCCGGGCGTGGTCTGCCGCATCCGGCGGCTCGAACTCACGCCGCCGCTCCGGCCCGCGCCCGGCACCGAAAGCCTGGTCGGGGCGCTGGAGCGCTCCGCGCACGCGGTTCTCGGCCAAGAAATCCCCGAAGCCGCCCGCGCCACGATTTCCGACGCGCGCCA
Organism: Rhodospirillales bacterium; assembly: GCA_009693905.1. GTDB lineage: Bacteria > Pseudomonadota > Alphaproteobacteria > Rhodospirillales > 2-12-FULL-67-15 > 2-12-FULL-67-15. The sequence continues at coordinate 632 of SHWG01000043.1, forward strand.
TTACGCCCAGGTCGGAATTCCGGCGGTGCTCTACGGCGCCGGCCCGCGCGCGGCGAAAGACGCGCACGTCGGCGGGCTGGACGAAACCCTCGTTCTCGACGATCTTCGCCGGGGAACGGAAGTCATCGCCTGCGCGCTCGCCGCTTTTCTCAAGACCGGCGCGAAAACCCCGGGGTGATCCGCCTTCACGCCACGAGCGCGGTCAACGACGCGATGTCGGGGAAAATGTAATCGGGGCGCGGAACCGAATCGTCGAGGAGCACGCGCCGGCGATTGATCCAGGCGACCGTCAGCCCGAGCGGCTTGGCGCCGACCAAGTCCGTGAACTGGGACTGACCGGAATGGAAGATCCGGTCTTTCGTCACTCCGGCTTGGTCGATCAGGTAGCGAAACAGCGTCCCGTCTGGCTTGTAGCCCCGGGCGCGCTCGGCGGTGCAGACGAGATCGAAATTCCGCTTGAGCGGGGTCAAGGCCAGCAGATCGTCGTCGATGTTCGAGACGATGGCGAGGCGATGGCCGCGGGCGAGCCGATCGAGCGTGCGCGTCACGTCGTCGTAGAGCGCGAACCCGGAAAACGCGTCGAAGTATCGTTCGATCTGTTTCGGACTCGCGCGGACATGGAAACGATCGAGCGTTTCGGCCAACGACAGCTCGCAGATTTCGCGGTAGCGCCGATAGGGTTCCCAATAATGGGCGATATTGCGGTGTTCCCAATGCTCCCAGAACGCATGGACGTCGACGTCGCGCGCGCCGGCCTCGGTCAGGATTGCCTGGAAGGCGCCGTAGGACCCGTCGCGGACGCTGACCAGCGTCCCGAACACATCGAACGACATGAGTTTCGGACGGGTTCCGCCGTCGGCGTCGAGCGGCATCCCCGGGGTGTCGGCGGTCATGGCGGGACATGTTAAAGCGCATCCCGCTTCCACGAAAGAGCGGTTAGATCACCCTTCAAACGGCAAGGGCCGAACGACCTTCCGCGCGGGTAGCGGCGAAGTCCATGAGCGCCTGTTTCAACTCAAGCGCGTGGTCGAGATCGCCCCGCTTCTCGGCGGCCCAGATATTTTCGAGGATCATGAGTTCGAGCGTATCCAGCCCGCGCTCGGCGCAGAAAAGGCATCGGCCGAGTTCGGTCGCTTGGGTGAAGGGGATGTGCTCGTGTTCGGCGATCGCCGCGATTTCAGCCTCGGTCAGGCCGGAAAGGGCGATGCAGTCGTCAAGGGTCAGCATGGCCTGTCTCCCCAAAAGTTAGTTGCTCAATAATACATATATAGCCCGCCCGCCCGGGCTTCGCATTGATGGGGGTCAAGAAAACCGGGCGAATGCGAATGAGTCGCGGTCGTAAATCAATACCCGAGCGCCAGGCCGTCCTTGCGCGGGTCCGAGGCCCCAGTCAGCCCGCCGCTTTGCCAGTCGATCCAGATTGCCTGGCTGCCGCCGATCGGCCGCTCGGACCGGACCGGCGAATGGCCGAGGCGCTTCAGGGCCTCCACGGTCGGCGCCGGGATTCCGCTTTCGACCTCCACCGGCCCTTCCAGGGTGGGGAACAGGCGCGCGAGGTCCATCGATTCCTGAAGGTCCAAGCCGTAATCGAGCAGGTTGGCAAGGAACCAGGCGTGTCCCATCGCCTGGTACTGGCCGCCCATGACTCCGAACGGCATTACGCACCGCCGGTCGCGGGTCGCCATGCCAGGAATGATGGTGTGCATCGGCCGCTTGCCGGGCGCGATGCAATTGGGATGCCCCCGCGCGACGACGAAGCTGGCGCCGCGATTGTGGAGCAGAACGCCCGAGCGCGGCGCCATCAGCCCGGTGCCGAACGAGCTGAACAGCGAATTGATGAAGCTCACCGCGTTGCGGTCCTTGTCGACGACGGTGAGATAGACCGTGTCGGCGTGGGCGGGGAGCGAGACCGGCGAAAGCGGTTCGAGCCGGCGGTCACGGCGGATCAGGGCGCGCAAGGTGTCGGCGTGGGCGGGGGAGAGCAGCGCCGCCGTGGGCACGTCGGCGTGGACCGGATCGGCGAGGACGGCGTCGCGGTCGGCGTAGGCGAGCCGGGCGGCTTCGATCGCCAGATGCAGGCGCTCGATCGACAACGGATCGCGGTTCTCGATCTTGAGTCCAGCGAGGATATTGAGCTGCAACAGCGCGATGACGCCCTGGCCGTTGGGCGGGCATTGGTGGATATCGAGGCCGCGAAAATGGGTCTTGATCGGCTTGACGTATTCGCCTTTGGCGGCGGCGAAATCGCCGAGCGCGTGCAGGCCGCCCCGCCGGCTCAGGTGTTCGACCATGTCCTCGGCGACGGGGCCTTGGTAAAATCCGTCGCGGCCTTGGCTGGCGATGCGCTCGAGCGTCGCCGCGAGCAACGGCTGGCGATGGCGCGCGCCCGCGCCGGGAATGCGGCCGTCCGGCATGAACAGGGCCGCGGTCGAGGGATCGTTCAGGATGGTCGCCTCGGCCCTCGCCCAATCCGCGGCGATGCGGTCGTGGATGGGATAGCCGTCGCGGGCATAGGCGATGGCGGGCTTGAGCAGATCGCCCAATTCGCGGGTGCCGTAGTCCGCGATCAGCCGCGCCCAGGCGTCCACCGCGCCGGGCACGGTGACCGCGTGGGGGGAAAGGGAATCGATGGCGCCGATGCCCTGTTTGGCGAAGAAATCCGCCGTCGCCTTGGCCGGCGCCCGGCCCGATCCGTTGTAGGCGACGATGTCGTCCGAGCCCCCCCGGCTGTAGAGCACGAAACAGTCGCCGCCGATGCCGGTCGATTGCGGTTCGACCACGCATTGCACCGCGCACGCCGCCACGGAGGCGTCCATGGCGTTGCCGCCGGCGCGCAGCACGTCGAGCGCGGCGAGCGTCGCGAGCGGGTGCGAGGTCGCCGCCATGCCATGGCTCGCGTGCGCCCGGGAGCGGCCGGGAAGTTCGAAATTGCGCATCGAGACCAAACTAACGGTTGGGGGTATCTCTACGCAAGCAAAGACCCTCGGTCGTGCCGGGCGATGAAACCGAGCACATGACGGTTGAACTCCCGGGCTTCGGTCTTGGAACAGGCGTGGCCGCCGCTGTCGAGGAGCACCAATTCGGCCTTGGGGATTCGGGCGGCGATGTCTTGGGAAAAATAGGCGGGCGTCATCAAGTCGTCGCGGGCACACAGCACCAGGGTCGGCGCGCCGATCCGCGCCAGTTCGTCGGCTCGGTCGTGGGCGAGAATGGCTTCGATCCGGCTCGCCATGATCCCGGGCTTCGACAGCATGCGTTCCGCGATCGTTTCTTCTTCGGTCAGGCGGGCGTCGTTGGCGGCGATCCATGTCGGCGGATAAAGAACGAGCGAGGTCATTTGCGCGTAGGCCTTCGCGCCCATGTCCGCGAGTACCGCCTTGCGGAACGACCACATCCGCCGGCGGAACGGATCGGAGCGGTGGATCGTCGCGTAGAGAACGAGGCTCCGGAGCCGCTCGGGCCGGTCGAGCGCGAGAACCTGGCCGATGGCCCCGCCGGTGGAATGACCAACAAAATGCACCCGCTCGATCTTCAGGGCGTCGAGCAGCGCCAGCGCGTCGGAGGCGAGTTCGGCGATGGAGGCGACGGGAACGTGGCTCGACCGCCCGGTGCCGCGCTGGTCGTAGACGATCGCGGTATGTTTCTCGGCGAAGGGCGCTACCTGGTCGCGCCAATAGGTTCCGGCGCCGCCGAGGCCGGCGGTGAGCAGCACCGGCGATCCTGACCCGTGGACCTCGTAATAGGTCTCGATGCCGTTGGCGGCGAGAACGGGCATGTTATTCGCGGAGCGCGATGGTGCTGGGGGCGGCGGGCAACGCCCAGCCCCTCCGGTGGTGCCGCCACAGCAGCCAAAGACCCATGCCGACGAGGCCGGCGGCGATCGCGGCGCGCGCCGCGCTTTCCATCATGAAGAACGGAACCGCGGCGAATAGGGCCATCAACGGCGTGTAGCAAAGCGTCCAGCGCGCCTCCGTCCGCGCGCCCTGGTACCAGGGGAAGATCAGGGAAAAGGCGGAGATGACGAGGAAGAACAGCGACCACGGCCGGGCCACGAACGGAAGAAGACTATCGTCGCTCGCCAGCGCCCGCACCAGGTTGATCTCGGCCTGATCGCCGAGCACGACGCCGAGGATCATCGGTGTCAGGGGAAACTTGAACACATGCATCAGGTAGCCGAGCACGCCGAATCCGAACAGGACCCACACATCCCACACGATATTGTTGAGGGTGAAAACACCGACCGCGCAATAGAACAGCACCACGCCGGTGAGACGGTACATCGGCACCCGCGTCACGAGCACGAAAATACGCAGGCACCCCGCCTGCAACGCGACCATGACGACGTGGGCGAGCAGGTATGAAATCATGATGCCGTAAGCGAGCACCGGCTGGGTGCTGATGAAGGTCGGGCTCGGCGCGACGTTGTGCATGATCAGGGCGCCGAGCAGGATGGCGGTGACCACGTCGCCCGGGATGCCGAGCGCGATGGTGGTCATGATGTCGCCCCCGGCGGTGGCGTTATTGGAAGTCTCCGAGGCGATGATGCCGTCGGGAATGCCGGTGCCGAACTGTTCGGGGTATTTCGACGCTTTCTTGATCTGATCGTAAGCGAGAATATTGGCAACCGCGGCGCCCGCCGCGGGCAGAATTCCGACGAAGACCCCGGTCAGAGCGGCATGCAGGGTCACGCGCCATTTCTGGAAAATGATTCTGATCGCGTTCCAATGCTCGATCGTGATGTGGCGATCGCTGTCGAGGACGAGCGGCCGGCGCGCGGCGTCGACGTCGCGCACGTCCTTGAGCAATTGGCTGAAGGCGAACAGGCCGACCAGGACGGCGAGAAACGGAAAACCCTGCTTCAACGCCTCGACGCCGAAGGTGAAGCGGGCGATGCCCGCCGTCTGATCCTGCCCGACGCACGTCACGATCAGGCCGATCATGCCCGCGATCAGGCCCTTGACCATGTTCTCGCCGGCGAGGCTGGTGGTGATGGTCAGCGCGAAGATCATCAGGGCGAAGAAATCCCACGGCCCGAATTCGAGGCCGATGGCGGCCAGCACCGGCGCCATGGTCATCAGCAGCGAGGCGCTGATGACGCCGCCGAAGAAAGACGCCCAGACGCCGAGCCCGAGCGCGAGTCCGGCCTGGCCCTTCTTCGCCATCGGATGGCCGTCGAAGGTGGTGGCGATCGACGCGGGCGTCCCCGGGATTCCGGTCAGAATCCCCGAGATCAAGCCACCCGAGAGGCCGCCCACAAACACCCCGATCATGGTCGCAAGCCCCTGGATCGGCGGCATGCCGAAGGTGAAAGGCAGCGTCAGGATCACCGCCATGGTGATGGTGAATCCCGGAATCGCGCCCGCGATCAAGCCGGCGAAGACGCCAAGCGCGAGAAGGGCGAACGTGCCCGGCGCGAGGATCGCGGCAAAAGCGGCGAGAACGTGTTCGGGCATGACCGTTTCGCGATTCGTTTAAATGTGGAAAATCCCGCCGGGCAGGATGACGCGCAGAGCGAAGGTGAAGACGGCCCACATGCCGCCGACGAAAACCACCGCCACGGCGACGTTGATCGCCTGGGTCCGCGCGTCGTTCCAGCCGCCCAGCAGCGCGAACGAGGTGTAAACGAACAGAATTCCGCCGATCAGCATGCCGAAGATCGGCAGCGTGGCGAGGAACAGGACGAACAAGACGAAGCAGATGAACACGTTGCGATTGGCGGCGAACCAGGCGCGCCAGACGAACGATTCGCGCCGTTCCCGTCCGCCGCGCGCGAGCGACTGAACCAGGTAGACGAGGGAAAAAACGGCGAGCGCGCCGACGATCGCGCGCGGCCAGGTGCGGATGCTGAAGGTGAAGAGCGGCGGGGTCGTGAACGCGAACGTGGCGGCGAACAGAACGCCGGAAAAAACCAGCAGCCCGGCGGCGATAACGATATCGGCGTTGATGCGGCGCATGGGGCGCGAGCCTAGAGCAAGCTTCGTTCAGTTGGGGTCGTCACCCCCGCGCAAGCGGGGGTCCATCTTTTTGAAAAAGCTGGATTCTCGCTTTCGCGGGAATGACAAGGCGAACGCATTTAACCGCACCTCGCCGCGGCGGGATCCCGCGTTACTTCTTATAAAGGCCGATCTTGATTGCCAGCTTCTCGGAGACGCCGTATTCCTTCTTCAGGAACTCGGCGTAGTCCTTGGCGCCCTTGAACTGGATCCAGGTGCTGTGGGTGTCCATGACTTCCTTGACCTTGGGCGCGGTCATGGCGCGGCGGAAAAGGTCCTCGTAATAGGCGACGAGATCGGCGGACGCGCCCTTGGGCATGACGACGCCGCGACTTAGGCCATAGACCACGTCCACGCCCTGCTCGCGCATGGTCTTGAGCTCGGGCATGATCGGATCGCGCTTCTCGGTGGCGATGCCGAGCGCCTTCATCTGGTTGCCCTTGACGTATTCCTTGGCGGTCAGGATGTTGGATTCGCCGACGTCGATGTTGTTGGCGAGCAGCGCGGTGTTGCGCTCGCGGGTGCCTTCGTAGGGCACGTACTTGAAGCTGATCTTGGCGGCGTCTTCGATCAACAACTGGAGAAACTGGCTGGTCGAGCCGGTGGTGACCCCGGCCTTGATCTGGCCCGGGTTTTTCTTGGCGTAGTCGATCAGGCTGGCGAAATCGTTGTAGGGCGTCTTGGTGCCGGCCGCCAGCATCGAGGGCGTGTAGGTGAGCAGCGCGACCGGCTGGAACGCGTCCCAGGTGAAGTCGACGCCGCCGGCGAGGAAGGTGGTGATCTGGCTGTCGTGCATGGCGAGCAGGGTGCAGCCGTCCGGCTTCGCCTCGCGCGCTTCTCGGGCGCCTTTGTTGCCGCTTTGGCCGCCGATGTTGACCACCTGGAGGGTGGCCTTGGGGTTGAGCGCGTTGAGCGCGTCGGCGACCGGGCGGAAGATCAGGTCGGTGTCGCCGCCCGCGTTCCACGGCACGATCAAGCGCACGGCGCGGCAGGGCAACTCGACGGCGAAAGCCGGCGCGGCCGGCGCGATCGCGAAAGCGCCGAAGACGGCGGCGAGAACAAGATTGCGGATCATGGGGTGCCTCCTCCCTGTTCAGCCAAGTTTTATTTTATTGATTGCGGGTAACGATAAGGAGCGGCGCCGGGTTTGTCCACCGGGTCTTATGGTTTTGGCGTCTCCGCGTCCGGTCCGACCGTTCCCTGGATTTCGGCGGCCATGCGCTCAAGCCGGCGGTAGGCCAGCACCCCGAACGGCAGCGACGCGAGGTAGACAAGCCCGATCAGCGCCAGCGTCAGCCACGGCATGACAACGATGCCGGCGGCAAACAGCCCGATCGCCAGCATCATCGGCAGAACCCACACGTTTCGGACCTTGATTTTCTTGAGCGAATAGGTGGGCACGCGGCTGACCATCAGGCCGGCGGCGGCGACCAGGACCGCGGCCGTCAGCAGCGGATGGCGAAAACCCGCGTCGCCGATCACGAAGGAAAAGATCAAGGGCAGGATGGCGAGGCCCGCGCCCCCGGGCGAAGGCACGCCGCTGAAGAAGTTGAACGCCCACGGCGGCAGGGTCGGCTCGTCGATGGCGACGTTGAAGCGGGCGAGCCGGAGCGCCGCGCACATGGCGTAGAGCAGCGCCGGCAGCCAGCCGCCCGCGCCGAGCGTGTGCAGAGACCAGAAATAGACGACGATCCCGGGCGCGGCGCCGAAACAGAGAAAATCCGACAGGCTGTCGAGTTCGGCGCCGAACCGGCTCGAACTCTTGAGCAGCCGGGCGATGTAGCCGTCGAGCCAATCGAACACGGCGGCGATGCAGATCGCGGCGACGGCGGCCTCCCAGCGGCCCTGCACGGCGAAGGGAATCGAAGTCATTCCGGCGCACAGCGCGAACAAAGTGAGCATGTTCGGGATCATCCGGTTGATGGGCAATCCCTTGAAGCGCTGGCGGGGAACGCGGCGACGGAACAGGGCCATTTCAGCTCGCTCGGCCTTCGCGCCGGGGCTCGGGTGAGCCGGCGTCGGCGAGCACGGTTTCGCCCGCGATCATGGTCTGGCCCTCGGCGACCAGCGGCTCGACCCCTTCGGGAAGATAGACGTCGACGCGGCTGCCGAACCGGATCATGCCGTAGCGTTGTCCGGCGGCGAGCGTCTGTCCTTCGGCCGCTTCGCATAGGATTCGGCGCGCGATCAGCCCGGCGATCTGGATGCAGGCGAGGTCGCGGCCGTCGCCGAGCACGAGGCGAAGCGCCAGCCGCTCGTTGTCCTCGCTCGCCTTGTCGAGCGAGGCGTCGATGAATTTCCCTGGCCGGTAGGCGAGGCGCGCCACGGTGCCGGCGGCGGGCGCGCGGTTGACGTGGACATTGAAGGCGTTCATGAACACGGCAACGCGCCAACGCGGCGTGGCGCCCATCTCCAGTTCGGTCGGCGCCGCGCATTTATCGATGCGCTGGACCACCCCGTCGGCGGGGCTGACGATCAGGCCGGCGCGAACGGGCGTGACCCGCTCGGGATCGCGGAAGAACCACGCGCACCACAGCGTGAGCACCACCCCCAGCCAGCCCAAAGGCGCGGCCACCGCCGCGAGCAGGAAGGTTCCGAGCGCGAACGCGCCGAGAAAAGGCCACCCGGCGCGGTGGATCGGCGGAAAGAGAAGATGACGCATGTGACGTCGAGTCCCGGGTTACGACCGCACCCAGGATAGACGGTTTTTGGGCGAACGGAAACTGCTCTATCCGCCGCCGCTTCGCTTCGGCAACTGGAATATTTGGCCGGGGAAGATCAGGTCCGGGTCGCGGATCTGATCCTTGTTGGCTTCGTGGATGAACGTGAAACTCATCCCCTGGCCGTAGGTTCGCCGCGCCAAGCGCCAGAGCGAATTGCCCGGCTGCACCACCACGAACGAACCGGGCGCGAGTTCGGGGCCGATCTCGGCTCGGGCGAAGGGAATTTCGGCCCGCGCCGTCACCTTGTCGTCGGCGCCCGATTGGTCGGCGCGCAAGGCGTAGGTGCCGGGCGCGATCGGCGTGCGCGGCTGGAACAGCCAGCGGCCGTCGGCGCCGACCTCGGCCGAGCCGATGAACCGGCCGTCGAGATAAAGCCGGACCGTCGATTTGGGCGTTCCCCGGCCGCTGACCGAGACGCCGCCCTTGTCGTCGTAGTCGACCGCGTCGATGGCGAAACCGACGGGGCCTTCGAAGGCGGGCTTTTGCAGCACCTGGCTCGGGCCGCGGCCGTCGCGCGGTACGCGGAGCGCGAGCGCCTGGCCGGCGGGGGCGGAACGCCCGGCGACGTCCTTGTCGCGCTCCGGGATCGCCAGCGCGACGATATGGTCCGAGAGCACCGGCGGCTGGCCGGGCACGCGCATTTCGAGGGACAGCTCGCGGCTGCCCGGATCAAGCGGCTTGGCCGGCACGAACACCCACTCGCCGCGGCCGTCGGCGCGCGCTTCGCCGATCGGCTTCGAGTTGTCGAAAATAATCACGACGCTGCCCGGCACCGCGCGGCCGGCGATGACCGCATCGCCGTTCGGGTTGACCCGGACCACGTCGAACGACGGCAGGGCCTGGGCCTGCGGGAGCGCGGGTTGGGCCGGGGCAGGCTGGGGAGTGGCGATCGGCGCGGACGTCTTCGGCCCGGTCTCCTCTTTCCAGAGAACCAGGTTGACCGCGATGGCCGCGATCACGGCGAGGCCGCCGATCGCGGCGATGACGATGGGCTGTTTCAAGAAGCCTTGGTCCTTCTCAAGGGCGGAGGGGGGTCCTTCTCAAGAGCAGAGAGGCGGGCGCCCCCCGCGTCCGTGCCACGCGATCATACACCGCGCTTTGGCGAGCGCAAATCCGGAGGGCAACCGCATATCGTCGGACGACAGGACCCGTGCGGGTTCGGCGGCGGCCTGATAGAATCGATCACAATCGCGGCAATTTATCGGGGAAGCCGAGGAGATCGGGCGTGGGAAAAATCGGCGGCGTCTGCGTTTTCTGCGGCTCCAAGACCGGCACCGACCCGGCGTTTGCCCGCGCCGCCGCCCGGCTCGGCGTCCTGCTCGCCGAGGCCGGCATCCGGCTCGTCTACGGCGGCGGCCGGATCGGCCTGATGGGGATACTGGCCCAGGCCGCGGTGCGCGCCGGCGGCCACGTCAGCGGCGTCATTCCCGACTTTCTCATGAAACTCGAGGTCGCCGACACCGGGATCACCGATCTGGTCGTCGTCGATTCGATGCACGAGCGCAAGCGCCGCATGTTCGAATTGGCCGACGGATTCGTCGTCTTGCCGGGCGGGCTCGGCACGCTGGACGAGACCTTCGAGATCGTCACCTGGAAGCAATTGCGCCAGCACTCCAAGCCGATCGTCCTGGTCAACCTCAACGGCTACTGGTCGCCGTTCGCCGATCTGATCGGGGCGACCGTCGCCGGCGGGTTCGCCCACCCCGCCGTCGCCGATCTGTTCAGCCTGGTCGACAGCGTCGAGGACGTGATCGGCGCGCTCCGCGTCCAGCCGGTGGTCAACGAGGAAGTGCTGACCAGCCACCTTTAGTTTGCTAACCTGTCCGCCGCGCAGCACCCGCATTTCCGAGGGAGCCCAGATTCATGGCGAAGATCAAGGTCAAGAACCCGGTGGTCGAACTCGACGGCGACGAGATGACGCGCATCATCTGGGCGTTCATCAAGGGAAAGCTGATTCTCCCCTATCTCGACATCGACTTGAAATACTACGACCTTGGCATCGAGAATCGCGACAAGACCGAGGACAAGATCACGGTCGAATCCGCCGAAGCGATCAACAAATACCGGGTCGGCGTCAAGTGCGCGACCATCACGCCGGACGAAGCGCGGGTGAAGGAGTTCAACCTCAAGAAGATGTGGAAGTCGCCCAACGGCACCATCCGCAACATCGTCGGCGGCACCATCTTCCGCCAGCCGATCGTGTGCAAGAACGTGCCGCGCCTGGTTCCCGGTTGGACCAAACCCATCGTCATCGGCCGCCACGCCTTCGGCGATCAGTACCGCGCCACCGACTTCGTCGTCCCGGGCAAGGGCAAGCTCACCATCCGCTTCCAACCCGAAGGCGGCGGCCAGGCGATCGAGCACGAAGTGTTCCAGTTTTCCGGCGGCGGCGTGGCGATGGCCATGTTCAATCTCGACGACTCGATCCGCGGCTTCGCGCGGAGCTGCATGAACTACGCGCTTTCCCTCGGCTGGCCGCTGTATCTCTCGACCAAGAACACGATCCTCAAAGCCTACGACGGGCGCTTCAAGGACCTGTTCCAGGAAATCTTCGCCGCCGAGTTCGCCGACAAGTTCAAGGCCAAGGGCATCGTCTACGAACACCGCCTGATCGACGACATGGTGGCGAGCGCGCTCAAATGGTCCGGCGCCTTCGTCTGGGCGTGCAAGAACTACGACGGCGACGTCCAGTCGGACACGGTGGCGCAGGGCTTCGGCTCGCTCGGCCTGATGACCTCGGTGCTGATGACCGCCGACGGCCAGACGGTCGAGGCCGAGGCCGCGCACGGCACCGTCACCCGCCACTTCCGCGAGCACCAGAAGGGCCGCGAGACTTCGACCAACCCGATAGCCTCGATCTTCGCCTGGACCCGCGGGCTCGCCTATCGCGGCCAGTTCGACGGCACGCCCGACGTCACTCGCTTCGCCGAAACCCTCGAAAAGATATGCGTCGCGACGGTGGAGGGGGGCGCGATGACCAAGGACCTCGCCATCCTGATCGGCCCGGACCAGCCCTGGATGACGACCGTGCAGTTCCTGGACGAGATCGACAAGAACCTGAAGAAAGCGATGGGCTGAGGCCGGAAACCCTCTCCCCTCGCGGGAGAGGGTGGCCGCGTCAGCGGCCGGGTGAGGGGGCGCGACGGAGAGATACCCCTCACCCCAAACCCCTCTCCCGCACGGGGAGAGGGGCTTTCGAATCCGGCTCAATCGGAATCGAAACCCCGCCCGCCTTGACGGGGCGGGGGCCATCCCCTAAAAACCGGCCTCCCGCGCGTACCCCTCGTTTTCCGGAGTGATCGCCATGACCCGCCGCTGTTCCATGACCGGCAAGCGCGCCCAGGTCGGCAACAACGTCAGCCACGCCAACAACCGCTCCAAGCGCCGGTTTCGTCCCAACCTGCAGACGGTTTCGCTGTTGAGCGACGCGCTCGGCCAAACCATCCGGGTCCGGCTCTCGGTCCACGGGCTGCGCACGGTGGAGAAGCGGGGCGGCCTCGACGCCTATCTTCTCGGCACCCGCGCCGCCGGGCTCGGTCCGGAAGGGATCGTCCTCAAGCGCCGGGTCAAGAAGGCGCTGGCGCGCAAATCGGCGTCGGCGCCCGCCGCGGCCTGAGGCCGCTTATTCCATCAACTCGAACATCAGCAACAGCGTCTTTTGCGTGGCGCTGAAGTTGTCGTCGGAAATCATGTAGATCAGCGTCCGTCCGCTCGCCGCATCGCGGCGGGCGGAAATCCCTTCCATGTTGTCGAGCGTGAGCGGCGGGCGCAGATCGGCGATCAGCTCGCCCGCGAGTTCCGCCCCCGGCGCGATCGTGCCGGCCGCGATCCGGCGCACGCGCGCGCTGGCGCCGAGCCGCATGGTGTAGCGCCGCTCCAGCGCCAGCACGTCGCCCTCGGGCAGGGTCGCCAGGTCGGTCACCACGAACCCGTCGTTCAGGGCATAGGTCAGCGGCGACCAGCCCGCGGCGTCGCTGATCCAGCCGACCGCCCGGCCGCCCCGGATCAATTCCTCGGTGATGGCGAGCAGCCGGCCGTCTTTCAGGAACGCCAGGCCCTCGATGCCGCCGTTGGCGGGCGCGGTCGCTAGCTCCTCGGGCGGCGGCAGCCGCTCGGGAACGAGAACGCCGGGCAGATAGCGGAGCAAACGATGATTGCGCTCGAAGGCGACGATGATCTCGCCCGCGGGGCCGACCGCGAGCGCCTCGGCGTCCCGCTCGACGACGGAGCGGAGCGAGCGGCCGTCTTCGTCGGATAGCGAGCCGAGATCGACGTCGGTCAAGCCCGCCAACCGGCCTTCGGGCGTATAAACGATTTTCGCCTCGAGCCGGAGCCCGTGGTCGGAAATGGCGATCAGCCGCGCGCCGTCGGCGGCGACGGCGAGGCCGGAGAATCCGCCGAAGCGCGGATCGGGCGATTTCAAAACCGCGCCGCCGAGGTAACGGAGCTTGCCTACCGTGGTCTGGGCCGGGTCAGCCGCGTTCAAGGGCACCGGCTCGGCGATCACTTCGATCGGCGCGGCGCGCGCGCCCACGGCGGCGAGCAGGGCGAGGACGGCGGCGAGGGGGCCGAGGAGGGGAAAGCGCATGGGGCGGGGATTATCCCCTTGGTCGCCCGCCGAGGCCAGAGCCCACCCTGGTCAGTTGCGCCGTGGCTTGGCGCCCCGCCTTTGCGAAGCCCGCTTCCACCCTCCGCGGCGGCAGCGCCGCTGCTGCGGAGGACGGGTCGGCGGGCGAAGCAAGGTCCGCCAGGGGCGCCGCTAATTCCGTGACGACTTAGTGACCGGTTGTTCGAGCTTGCCCTTGAAGATGGCCGGATTCTCCTGGCCGCTGACCTCAAGGAAACCGGCCAGACCCTTGTTGAGCCGCGAGAGCGCATGATCGACGAGGATATATTTGCCTGGAACCTCGAGCTTCATTTCGCCGATCACCGCCCCACCCGGCGGCACGGTGACGGTCTGAACGTCATTCACCATCTGGCTCGTCACCGAGCCCATCGGATAGACCTTGTCGAAGATCTCGCCGATGACGTGGAACGACGATGTGAAATTCGGGCCGCCCACGCCGAAAAAGATGCGGATCGTCTCGCCGACCTTCGCCTGCAACGCGTTCTTGCCCGTGAGCGCGCCGACGGCGCCGTTGAACACGAAGTATTCCGGCCGTTCATTGACCAGCTTGTCAATGCTTTCGACCGCTTCGCCCTTGGTTCCGATTGTCTCCTCGGTGTAGATCTCGCCCTGCATGACGTAGAATTCGCGATCGACTTTGCGCAACCCCTCGACCGGTTCGACTAGGATCATCCCGTACATGCCGCTCGCAATGTGTTGCGCCACCATCGGCGTGGCGCAATGGTAAACATAAAGCCCCGGGTTGATCGCCTTGAACACGAAACCCTTAGTCTCGCCGGGCATCGCCTCGGTCGCCATCCCGCCGCCGCCCGGGCCGGTGACGGCGTGGAAGTCGACGTTGTGCTGGACCATGCTCTCGTCGTTATTTTTCATCGTCACTTCGACGGTGTCGCCCACGCGCACACGGACAAAGGGCCCCGGAACCTTCCGGTTAAAGGTCCAGTACCGATAAGTCGTGCCGTCGTCGAGCTGGCCGGTTAATTCCACGGTCTCTAGATCGACCCGAACGCGCATGGGCATACGCTTGCCGATGGGGCCCGGCAAATCCGTCGGCGGGCGAACGATGCTCGCCACATCGGCCGGCGTTGCCGCAACGCCCGCCGGCGCTCCATGCCCCTGTCGATCCTGGGCCGCGGCCGGCGCGGCTAAACCTGTGGCGCCGATTCCAACCGTCGCCATCAGGGCCAGAACGCTGGCCGTGGATTTCAGGGATTCGATCAATGTCCGCATGGCTAACTCCCGGGTTTGCCAGAACTCACGCGGAATACCGTAGGAGGACGTCGTGAATGGTGCCTTGATTTATATCAAGCGGGGGGTCTCCCAAATCGAGGGAGGGATGGGGAGGGGAGGCCTAGCCTGGATAAGCCTACCCGTGCTCGGAGTCGTGGAAATCAGCCTGTAAAATACGCGGAGTTTTTCAGCGGGCCGCCAGTGCGCCCGCGCCCCGCCGCGCGGGACGGCGCGGGGCGCGGTTCGCCGCCGCGCGCTGACTAAAATCAGATATAGAAAAATATTCTTTACATTAGCCTAAATATAGGATATATAGCCTAATTTCACCACGTCATTCCCGCTCAAAGCGGGAATCCACCGGCGTTCGTGGACCCCCGCTTCCGCGGGGGCGACGAGTTAAGGAGGCCACCCGTTCAGGGGGTCGAACGACGAGGAACGACGAGCCATGATGCGCGATGATGAGCGATTCTCGGGTTTTCGGGGCGGTTTCGAGCTTTTCAACGCGTTAGGCCTATTTTGCCTGATGAAACCCCCCTCGAATCTTATGCGCGGCTGCATGAATCTCGCATGCGCCCGCATCGGCGGAGGTTAGGGGCGCACGTGCATCATTTAATGCGCGCGGGG
>SHWG01000044.1 GCA_009693905.1 Rhodospirillales bacterium
TCGAGGGGCGCGGCTTCGAAATGCCGCAGTTGCCTCCGGGTTCGCCGTTCGAGGATTTCTTCAAGGAATTCTTCGAACGCAACCAGGGCCAGGGCCAGCAACCGCAGCAGCGCCCGCGGCGCGCGACCTCGCTCGGGTCTGGCTTCGTCGTGGACGCGGCGGGCTTCGTCGTCACCAACAATCACGTCATCCAGGACGCGGACGAGATCACCGTCATTTTCCACGACGGCTCGCAGCTCAAGGCCGAGGTCGTCGGGCGCGACGTCAAGACCGACCTCGCCGTGCTCAAGGTGACCACGCCGGGCAAGCTTTCGGCGGTCAAGTTCGGCAACTCGGACAAATCCCGGGTCGGCGACTGGGTCATCGCCATCGGCAATCCGTTCGGCCTCGGCGGAACGGTCACGGCCGGCATCGTCTCGGCGCGCGGGCGCGATATCAACTCCGGTCCCTACGACGATTTCATTCAGACCGACGCCTCGATCAACCGCGGAAACTCGGGCGGGCCGCTGTTCAATCTGCAAGGCGAGGTCGTCGGCATCAACACCGCGATCTTCTCGCCGACCGGCGGCAGCGTCGGCATCGGGTTCGCCATTCCCGTCGCCAGCGCCGAACCGGTCATCCGCCAATTGATCAAGGGCGGGCAAGTGAAGCGCGGCTGGCTGGGCGTCCACATCCAGAGCGTGACCGAGGGAATCGCGGAGACGCTCGGACTCAAGCAGATGACCGGTGCGCTGATCGCGAGCGTCATCAAGGGCGGCCCGGCGGAGAAGGCCAAGATCCAGCCCGGCGACGTGGTGCTGAAATTCGACGGCCGCGACGTCACGGAAATGCGCCGCCTGCCCAGGATCGTCGCCGATACCGAGGTCGGCAAGAAGGTCCCGGTCGTGATCTGGCGCGCAGGAAAAGAAGTGCGCCTCGATGCCACCGTCGGGCAACTGGAGGAAGAAACCAAGGTCGCCGCCCGCGCCGGCGCCGGCAAGGGCGGCGAGGGTCGTGCCGACAACGGGCTGGCGCTCGACGACATCGGGATCACGGTCGCCGAGTCGAGTCCGCGTGTGCGTGAGCGCCTCAAGATCGAAAGGGACGTGAAGGGCGTGATCGTGATCGGCGTGATCGACAGCGGGTCCGCCGCCGAGAAAGGCATTCGCCCGGGCGACGTGATCGTCGAGGTCAGCCAGCAGGAAGTCGCCAAGCCCGCCGACGTCGCCGCCAAGATCCAGGAGGCCAAGAAGGCCGGACGCAAGTCGGTGCTGCTTCTGGTCGAGGGTCAGGGCGGCTTGCGCTTCGTCGCGGTCCGCATCGGCAAGAGCTGAGGCTCTAACCGGCGAAGTCCTCGTCCGCGTATCCCTGCAAATAGAGCAGCGCCGTCAGGTCGGCGTGGCGGATGACGACGCTTGCCGCCGCCGCCACCGCCGGTTTGGGGCGGAACGCGACGCCGAGGCCGGCGGCCTGGATCATCGGCACGTCGTTGGCGCCGTCGCCGACCGCGAGCGTTTCGGATAGCGCGAGCCCGCGGCGGCCGACGGTTTCGACCAGGGTCCGGCGTTTCACGTCTTTGTCCAGGATCGGCTCGACGACGCGGCCGGTGAGTTTTCCGTCCGCGATTTCGAGATCGTTGCCGATGTCGGCGTCGAACCCGGCGAGCGCGCGCACCCGCCCGGTGAAAAACCGAAAACCGCTGGAGACGAGAAGGGTGTAAGCGCCCTGGGCGCGCATGCTTGCGACCAGCGTTGCCGCCCCGGGATTGAGTTGCGCCCGGGCGAAAGTTTTCTCCAGCGCATCGTCGCCGAGGCCTTTGAGGAGCGCCACCCGCGCGCGCAAGGATTCCCGGTACTCGATTTCGCCGTTCATGGCCCGCGCGGTGATTGCCGCGACCTGCGCCTTCAGGCCGGCGAAATCGGCGAGATCGTCCAGCGTCTCGCCTTCGAGGATGGTCGAATCCATGTCCGCGACGAGCAGTTTTTTCCGCCGGCCCAGGGCGGGCAAGGCGGCGAAGTCGAAGCACCGGTCCCCGAGCACGATTTTGGCCGCGGCCTCGGCTTCCGGTGGAGCGAGGCCGGAAAACGGAATTTCGCAGGCGCGGCGGGGGCCGAGCCAACGGGGCGCCTCGGGCGCGGCGCCATGTTCCTTGAGGGAATCGCCGACGGCGGCGACAATGGCGTCGTCGAGAGGTTCGCCCCGTGGCGGCGCGATCAGGACCAGAACGGACTTCATCACCGCTTCTTAGAGCGCAAGCGGCGGCGAAGGCAAGCGGCGGGTTTGCGTGCGTCACGCCGTCAGGCGTGCATTCACAAGACGGAACGCAAGACAACAATGACCATGGACGCGGAGTCCCGAAAGCCGATCGTCGTCGTCGCCGGGCCGACCGGCAGCGGCAAGTCCGCGCTCGCGCTCGAACTCGCGGGTGCGTTCCGGGGCGGGATCGTCAACGCCGACAGCCAGCAGGTTTACCGCGAGCTCCGCGTCCTCACCGCGCGGCCCTCGGCGGCGGATGAGGCGGACGTGCCGCACCGCCTGTTCGGCGTGCTCCCGGCCGCGATCCGCTGCTCGGCCGGGCTTTGGCTCGGGCTCGCGCTCCAGGCCATCGCGGAAATCCGCGGGCAAGGCCTGCTTCCCATCGTCGCGGGCGGGACCGGGCTTTATCTCAAGGCGCTGCTCAAGGGCATCGCCGACATTCCGGCGCCTTCGCCCGAGGCGGTCGCGGAGGCGCGCGCGACTTGCGCCCGGCTCGGAAACGAGGCGTTCCGCGCCAAACTGGCCCGCCTCGACGCGGAAAGTGCTTCGCGCATATCCGCAACCGACACCCAGCGCCTGACGCGCGCCTGGGCGGTCGTCCGCGCCACCGGCATCACGCTCACGGAATGGCATCGGCGCGCCGGCCGGCGCGCGCGCGTCCCGCCCGGGCGGTTTCTCGTGCTCGCGCTCGATCCGCCGCGGGCCGATCTCGGGTCCAGGCTGGAGGCCCGGTTCGATCGGATGATGGAACAAGGCGCGCTCGACGAAGTGCGAGCACTTCTCCGGCTCGAACTCGATCCCACCCTGCCGGCCGTGAAAGCAGTTGGAGTGGCGGAGATGCTCGCGCATCTCCGGGGAGAAACGACGCTGGCCGAGGCGGTGGCCGCGGCCAAGCGCGCCACCCGCCGGTTCGCCAAGCGCCAGGAAACGTGGCTCCGCCATCAGATCGAAGACCCGCACACATTCCAGGCTTTCGGCGAGACGGTCGGCCAAGAAGCTTGCGTCCGGGTAACAAAATTTCTCGCTGGAGCCGATTAGGTTAACAAACGAGTAATATTATTACGGAAGCAGCGCAACAATCTTTCCATTTATTCGTTGACCGTCATTGGCGCAACGACTAGGTTTCCCTCCCCCAGGGCGGCCGAGGGTAAGAACCCACGGCAAACCGCTTCGGCGCAAGAGATTTGCAGGCAAGGACCATGGCCAAGGACCGGATGAGCGGCGCGGAGATCGTCCTCCAAGCGCTGAAGGATCAAGGCGTCAGCCATATCTTCGGCTATCCGGGCGGCGCGGTGCTGCCCATTTACGACGCGCTGTTCGGGCAGAACGACGTGCAACACATCCTGGTGCGCCAGGAAGGCGGCGCGGTGCACGCGGCCGAAGGCTACGCCCGCTCGACCGGCAAGGTCGGCGTCGTGCTGGTGACCTCGGGGCCCGGCGTGACCAACTCGGTCACCGGGCTCACCGACGCGCTGATGGACAGCATTCCGCTGGTCTGCATCACCGGCCAGGTGCCGACCCACCTGATCGGCAACGACGCCTTCCAGGAATGCGACACCACCGGCATCACGCGCCCCTGCACCAAGCACAATTATCTGGTCAAGAACGTGGACGACCTCGCCCGCGTCCTGCACGAGGCGTTCCACGTCGCGCGCTCGGGCCGCCCCGGTCCGGTGCTGGTGGACCTGCCCAAGGATATACAGATCGCGATCGGGTCGTACATTCCGCCGGCGCGGGTTGTGCACAAGAGCTACAAGCCGCGGCTCAAGGGCGATCCGGTCCAGATCAAGCGCGCGGTCGAGATTCTCGCGCAAGCCAAGCGCCCGCTCATCTACGCCGGCGGCGGCGTGGTCAACTCGGGCCCGGCGGCGGCGCAGTTGCTCGCCCAGTTCGCCCGGGTGAGCGGGTTTCCGGTGACGTTGACGCTGATGGGGCTCGGCGCCTTTCCGGCGTCCGACCCGCGGTTTCTCGGTATGCTCGGGATGCACGGCACCTACGAGGCGAATCTCGCCATGCACGGCTGCGACGCCATGATCGCGATCGGCTCGCGCTTCGACGACCGCATCACTGGCAAGCTCGCGGCGTTTTCGCCCCATTCGCGCAAGATCCACATCGACGTCGATCCGTCGTCGATCAACAAGAACGTGCCGGTCGAGGTCGGCATCGTCGGCGACGTCGCCCACGTGCTCGAGGACCTGATCAAATTCTGGAAAAGCACCCAGGCCAAGCCCGACGCCAAGGCGCTCAAGGCGTGGTGGGGTCAGATCGACGGCTGGCGCGCGCGCGACTGCCTGCGCTACCAGAACTCGGAGACGATCATCAAGCCGCAATACGCGATTCAGCGGCTCTACGAATTGACCAAGGGGCGCGACGACGTGTTCGTCACCACCGAGGTCGGCCAGCACCAGATGTGGGCGGCCCAGTTCTTCAAGTTCGAGAAGCCCAATCATTGGCTGACCTCGGGCGGGCTCGGCACCATGGGCTATGGGCTGCCGGCGGCGATGGGGGTGCAGATCGCGCACCCCAAGGCGCTGGTCGTGGATATCGCCGGCGAAGCCTCGATCCTGATGAACATCCAGGAGATGTCGACCATCGCCCAGTATCGCCTTCCGGTGAAGGTGTTCCTCATCAACAACCAGTACATGGGCATGGTCCGCCAATGGCAGGAGCTGATCCACGGCGGGCGCTACTCGGAAAGCTACATGGACAGCCTGCCCGACTTCGTGAAGCTCGCCGAATCCTTCGGCGCGGTCGGCCTGCGCGCGACCAAGCCTTCCGAGGTCGACGGCGTCATCAAGGCCATGATCGAATGCCCGAAGGCGGTCATCGCCGACATCATGGTCGACCCCAAGGAGAACTGCTTCCCGATGATTCCGTCGGGGGCGGCCCACAACGAAATGCTGCTCGGGCCCGCGGATAAAAGGGAACAACCCATTTCCGAGGACGGCATGGTGCTGGTATGAAGGCGCGACGCGCCTTTCATGCCATCGCCCAGGACATAATCCCGTGATGCCTGCCCCCGCACCGATCGCGCGCCACACCATCGCCGTGCTCGTGGACAACGAGCCGGGCGTGCTCGCCCGCGTCATCGGCCTCTTTTCCGGGCGCGGCTACAACATCGAGAGCCTGACGGTGGCCGAGGTCAACGCCGCCGAAAAGCTCTCGCGCATCACCATCGTCACCTCGGGCACTCCGATGGTGATCGAGCAGATCAAGGCGCAGCTTGCCCGCCTGGTGCCGGTGCACAAGATCTCCGACCTCACCACCGCCGGCCCGCATGTCGAGCGCGAGCTCGCGCTGGTCAAGGTGCGCGGCGGCGGGGAAAAGCGGGTCGAGGCGCTCCGCATCGCCGACATCTTCCGCGCCCGGGCGCTCGATTCGACGCCCGAATCCTTTATCTTCGAAATCGTCGGCGACGCGGGTAAACTGGACGCCTTCATCGCCCTGATGGCGGGCCTGGGCCTGGTCGACGTCTCCCGCACCGGGGTCGTCGCCATCGCCCGCGGCCCCGAGCCCTTGTAAATAAAACCGGAAAGGATCCGACCATGCGCGTTTATTACGACCGCGACGCCGACGTGAACCTGATTAAGGGCAAGAAAGTGGCGGTGGCCGGCTACGGCAGCCAGGGCCACGCCCATGCGCTCAATATGCGCGATTCCGGAGTGAAAGAAGTCGTGGTCGCGCTGCGCCAAGGTTCGGGCGCGCGGGCAAAGGCGGAAGCGGCGAACTTCAAGGTGATGACCTCGGCCGAGGCCGCCAAGTGGGCCGACGTGGTGATGGTGGTGACTCCCGACGAGGGCCAGGCCAAGCTCTACGCCGAAGACCTCGGCCCCAACCTGAAGAAGGGCGCGGCGCTTGCCTTCGCGCATGGATTCAACATCCATTTTCGCCTGATCGAGCCGCGTCCCGACCTCGACGTCTTCATGATCGCGCCCAAGGGCCCGGGCCATACGGTGCGCTCCGAATACCAGCGCGGCGCCGGCGTGCCGTCGCTGTTCGCGGTCGAGCAGAACGCCTCGGGCAACGCCCACGACATCGGGCTCGCCTACGGATGCGCGATCGGCTCCGGCCGCGCCGGGATCATCGAGACGACCTTCCGCGAGGAATGCGAGACCGATCTGTTCGGCGAACAGTCGGTGCTCTGCGGCGGCCTCACCTCGCTGATCATGGCCGGCTACGAAACCCTGATCGAGGCCGGCTATGCGCCCGAGATGGCCTACTTCGAGTGCGTGCACGAGGTGAAACTGATCGTCGATCTGATCTACGAAGGCGGCATCGCCAACATGCGCTACTCGATCTCGAACACCGCCGAGTACGGCGATTACACCCGGGGTCCGCGCCTGATCGACGACGAGGTGCGCAAACGGATGAAGGGAATCCTCGACGATATCCAGTCGGGCCGCTTCGCGCGCGAATGGATGCTCGAAAATTCCGCCGGCCAGCCGAGCTTCAAGGCGATGCGGCGGCGCGCGGCCGAACACGATATCGAGAAGGTGGGCGAAAAGCTGCGGGCCATGATGCCGTGGATTGCCAAGAACCGCCTCGTCGACAAGACCAAGAACTGAGCGCCCGCGTCCCCTCACGCCTTGAGCGCCGCGCGCAAGCGCGCGTCGAAGGGCGACTCGCGCGCCTCATCCTAGGCCTGTCGAAGGAGAGGCGCGCGGCTCAGGATGAGGACATGACGAATCAAAATCGGACCTCACGACGAAACGGGGGCGGGGAGATTCCGCCCTCGTTGTTATTATGGTGAACGAGGAACGTTCGAGGAGCCGAGATTGAACGGGAACATATAGAGAACGTAGCCGTTTACCAGGTTTTAAGCTCAACCCTCAAAAGTTCGGGGTGGACCCGAGTTGACAACGGCGAGGGGGGGTTGCTTTATCCCCAGATAAGCCGATTTAGGCGTTGGGCTTCGGCGCCGCCAAAGGCCGGATCGGGCAGCTGCCGGAATTGGTTATGAACGGATCGAACGCGCATATGATTGATTTCACGCAACCGGGCGCGTTTTTGCGCGCCTGCGTTTCGGCCGGCTTCGGTCCGGGGACGGTCCTTCGACTTAGGGGCCTCTGACGCGCTCAAGGGCGAGCGTTTTCGGCTTGCCCCCGGGCGCGCGGAGGAGGAAGAACACCGCCCTTGGGGACCTGAGCGCGCGCGCCCCGAGCCCGCCCTTGAGAAGATCAGAAGATCATGCGTTGAAGGAATACCGTCCATGAGTGCCGCCCGCGAACCGAACCGAGTCGTTATTTTCGACACCACCTTGCGCGACGGCGAGCAATCGCCCGGCGCGTCCATGAATCTCGACGAAAAAATCCGCATTGCCCAGGTTCTCGAAGCCATGGGCGTGGACGTGATCGAGGCGGGCTTTCCGATCGCTTCGCAAGGCGACTTCGAGGCGGTCAACCAGATCGCCCGGATCGTCGTCGAATCCACCGTTTGCGGGCTCGCGCGCGCGACCAAGGGCGACATCGAGCGCGCGGCCGAGGCCTTGAAACCGGCGCGGCGCCGGCGCATCCACACCTTCATCTCGACCAGCCCGCTGCACATGAAATACAAGCTGCGGATGAAGCCCGATGCGGTGCACGAAAAGGTGATCGAAAGCGTCGCCTTTGCCCGGCGCTTCACCGACGACGTCGAATGGTCGTGCGAGGATGGCACGCGCAGCGATCACGATTTCCTCTGCCGTTGCATCGAAAGCGCGATCAAGGCCGGCGCCGGCACCATCAACATCCCCGATACCGTCGGCTATACCATCCCCGAGGAATACGCCGCCTTGATCCGCATGCTGTTCGCGCGCGTGCCCAACATCGATAAGGCGGTGATCTCGACCCATTGCCACAACGACCTCGGACTCGCGGTGGCGAACTCGCTCGCCGCCATCCGCGCCGGCGCGCGCCAGGTCGAATGCACCGTCAACGGCTTGGGCGAGCGCGCCGGCAACGCGGCGATGGAAGAGGTCGTCATGGCGCTCAAAACGCGCCACGACCAGATGCCCTACGTCGTCAACGTCAAGACCGAGCACATCATGAGGGCGTCGCGGCTGGTTTCGGCGATCACCGGCTTCGTCGTCCAGCCGAACAAGGCCATCGTCGGCGCCAACGCCTTCGCGCACGAATCGGGCATTCACCAGGACGGCATGCTCAAGCACGCCGGCACCTACGAGATCATGACCCCGGAATCGGTCGGGCTGACGCGCTCCAAGATCGTGCTCGGCAAGCACTCGGGCCGGCATGCGTTCCGCGAGAAGCTCGCCGAGCTCGGCTACGGCTTGGGCGACAACGCGCTCACCGACGCGTTCAAGCGTTTCAAGGACCTGGCCGACGCGAAAAAAGAGGTCTTCGACGAGGACATCATCGCCTTGGTGGACGACGAAATCGCCCACGCGGGCGAGCGCATCCGGCTGGTCGAGCTCGAAATCCTGTGCGGCACCAAGCATCGGCCCACGGCCGAACTCGCGCTCGAGATCGACGGAACCCTCAAGGGCTGCAAGGCCGAGGGCGACGGCCCGGTGGACTCGGCCTTCAAGGCGATCCACGAGCTGTTCCCGCACTCGGCCCGGCTTTTGCTTTATCAGGTCCACGCCGTGACCGCGGGCACCGACGCCCAGGCCGAAGTGACCGTGCGCCTGGAAGAGAATGGCCGCTCCGTCAACGGCCAGGGCGCCGACACCGACACCATGGTCGCCTCGGTGAAGGCGTACATCAATGCCTTGAACAAGCTTTTGGTGAAGCGGGAAAAATCCGCGCCCGCGGCCATGTCCGCCTGAGGATGCGATCGGGGTCGCCCAACAACAAGAGTAATAAGAGTAAAGAAGGAAAAGATGAAATACGTCCAGATGTTTTCGAAACTGTTCGGGTTTCTCTCCGCCGACATGGCGATCGATCTCGGCACCGCCAACACCCTCGTCTACGTCAGGGGCCGCGGCATCGTGCTCAACGAACCCTCGGTGGTGGCGATTACGGAAGGCAAGGGCCGCCGCCAGGTCCTGGCGGTGGGCGAGGAGGCGAAGCAGATGCTCGGGCGCACGCCCGGCAACATCCGCGCCATCCGGCCGCTCCGCGACGGGGTCATCGCCGACTTCGAGGTCGCCGAGGAGATGATCAAGTATTTTATCCGCAAGGTTCACAACCACAGCCGCTTCGCCCGGCCGCTGGTGATCATCTGCGTGCCGTCGGGCTCGACCGCGGTCGAGCGCCGGGCGATCCAGGAGTCGGCCGAGAGCGCCGGCGCGAGCAAGGTCTTCCTGATCGAGGAACCGATGGCCGCCGCGATCGGCGCCGGGCTCCCGATCACCGAACCGACCGGCTCGATGGTCGTCGATATCGGCGGCGGCACCACCGAGGTCGCGGTGATCTCGCTCGGCGGCATCGTCTATTCGCGCAGCGTGCGCGTCGGCGGCGACAAGATGGACGAGGCGGTCATCGCCTATATCCGCCGTCATCATAACCTCTTGATCGGCGAAAGTTCGGCGGCGCGGATCAAGGAAGAGATCGGCTCCGCCTGCCCGCCGGCGGAAGGCGACGGCGCGACCATGGAGATCAAGGGCCGCGACCTGATGAACGGAGTGCCCAAGGAAATCATCCTCAGCGAGCGCCAGATCGCCGAAAGCCTGGTCGAGCCGGTCAGTGCGATCATCGAGGCGGTCAAGGTCGCGCTCGAGAACACCGCGCCCGAACTCGCCGCCGACATCGTCGACAGGGGCATTGTCTTGACCGGCGGCGGCGCGCTGCTCGGCAACATCGATTACGTGCTCCGGCACGCGACCGGCCTGCCGATTTCGATCGCCGACGATCCGCTGTCGTGCGTGGTGCTGGGCACCGGGCGCGCGCTCGAGGACATACACCGGCTCAAAGACGTGCTGCACACGATGTACTGATGACGTACTGACGCCGGGAAAATGTCGGGCGACGCAATGGAGAAGCCGAGACTCATCAACCGATTCGTCCAGCCCATGCGCGGCTTGTTGCACCGGTTCGCGTATTTCGGGCTGATCGCGGCGGCGTTCGGCCTGATGATTTTCGGCAAGGTCGATGCGCTCCTGATGGATCGCGTCCGGGTTCATGTCGTGGATGCGGTCGCGCCGATCCTGGACGCGCTGTCGCGCCCGGCCGCCGCGGTCGACAACGCCATCGTCGCCGGCCGCGAGTTCGCCCGCATCCACGAGGAGAACGCGACGCTTCGCACCGAGGTCGAGAAGCTGCGCCAGTGGGAATCCGCGGCCCGCCACCTCGAAAACGAAAACGAATCCTTGAAAACACTGCTCGGGTGGGCGCCGCCGCCCGAGGCGATCTTTGTCACCGCGCGCGTGATCGCGGATACGGGCGGCACCTTCGTCCACAGCATGATCGTCGGCGCTGGCGCTCGGGACGGGGTCAAGAAGGGTCTCGTGGTCATGACCGGCGAGGGTCTCGCCGGGCGCATCGCCTCGGTCGGCAACCACTCCGCGCGGCTTTTGTTGCTGACCGATCTCAACTCGCGAATTCCGGCGATCGTCGAGCGCACGCGCACCCGCGCCATTCTCGTCGGCGACAACACCGACCGGCCGCGGCTGGTCTATCTTTCCGACGGCGGCGCGGTGACCGCGAGCGACCGCATCGTCACCTCCGGCCACGGCGGCGTTTTCCCCCCGGGGCTGCCGATCGGCGTCGTGATCTCGGTCGCCGAAAACGGCGTGCTGGTCAAGCCTTTCGTCGAGCGCGCCCGGCTCGAATTCGTGCGCGTCGTCGATTTCGGGCTTGAAGGCATCCTCGAAGGCTCGCCGCCGCCCCGGGTCGAGCCCGCCGTTCGCCGCCGCGCGGCGCGAAAGGAGGCGGCGAAACCCGACGAGGGGACCGGGCGATGAAGCCGACGCTCGGCCAGCAATTGGACACCCAGGCCCGCCGCCTCGTGCCCGCCGCCACCACGCTCATCCTTGTCTTGCTTGCCGCCGTGCCGTCGCACGTGCCGGGGCTGGCTCGGATCGTGCCGCTCTTGGCGCTGATCGGCGTTTATCACTGGACCGCCCACCGCCCCGACCTGATGCCGGCCAGGGTGGTGTTCGCGATCGGTCTTTTCCAGGACATCATCGGGGGCGGGCCGCTGGGGCTTTACGCCGCCGTCTTTCTCCTGGTCCACGGCGGGATCGTTTTCCAGGCCCGATTCTTCGTCGGCAAGGGATTTGTCGTGCTGTGGTTCGGGTTCGCCCTGATGTCCGCGGCGGCCGCGGCGGCCGCGTGGGTGGTGACGGCGCTGTTCCATGCGGCCTTGGTGGA
This sequence comes from Rhodospirillales bacterium, assembly GCA_009693905.1. GTDB lineage: Bacteria > Pseudomonadota > Alphaproteobacteria > Rhodospirillales > 2-12-FULL-67-15 > 2-12-FULL-67-15. The sequence goes on from SHWG01000044.1 coordinate 11,484, forward strand.
TCCGACGGCGCTGGTCTATCAGTACCTGCTCACGCTGGGAACGTTCCCCATTCTCTCCCGGCTGTTTTTGCGCTGGCATCCCGTCCTCGTCGCCGAGAGTTGAGGAAATACTTCCATGCTGCGTGACGCCGAACGGCAAAAACTATTCACCCGGCGAATGGCGCTGCTGGCGGGCGGGAAACTCGCGCTGTTCTCGCTGCTCGCCGGGCGGATGTATTACCTCCAGGTCCTGGAGTCGGATCGCTACAAGACGCTGGCCGACGAGAACCGCATCAATCTCCGCCTCCTGCCGCCGCCGCGAGGACGCATCGTCGATCGCTACGGCGCGCCGCTCGCGGTCAACGAGCGCAACTTCCGCGTTCTGGTGACGCCGGAGCAGGCCGGCGATCTCGAGGCGACGCTGCACGCCATCGGCAAGATCGTTCCGGTCAGCGAGGAAACCAGCCGCCGGATTTTGCGCGAAGCCAGGCGGCGGCGTAGCTTCGTTCCCCTGACCGTGCGCGAGAATCTGGAATGGGAGGACGTGGCGCGGATCGAAGTGAACGCGCCCGATCTTCCCGGGGTCATGATCGACGTCGGTCAGACCCGCCGCTATCTCTATCCGGCGGAAACGGCGCACGTGCTCGGCTACGTCGCCGCCGTCTCCGAGCGCGAGCTGACCGGCGATCCGCTGTTGGAGCTTCCCGGTTTTCGCGTCGGCAAGTCGGGGGTGGAGAAAATCCACGATCTCGCGCTGCGCGGCACCGGCGGCAGCTCGCAGGTGGAGGTCAACGCCTTCGGCCGCGTCATTCGCGAGCTCGCGCGCAAGGAGGGTCAGCCCGGCGGCGAAGTGCGTCTGACCATCGATCTCGAATTGCAGAAATCCGTCGCCAAGCGCCTGGGAGACGAGAGCGCCTCGGCGGTCGTGCTCGATGTCCACACCGGCGAGGTTCTGACGCTGGTTTCGACTCCGGCCTACGATCCCAACGCTTTTAATCGCGGCCTGAGCGGAGAAGAGTGGCGCAATCTCAATCGCGATTCGCTCGCGCCCCTGGTCAACAAGGCGATCACCGGGCTTTATGCGCCCGGCTCGACTTTCAAGATCGCGGTGGCGCTGGCGGCGTTGGAGCGCGGCGTCGTCACCCCCGGCCAGCGTGTCCATTGTCCCGGGTTCCTGGAATTGGGCGACGCCCGCTTCCATTGCTGGCGCAAGCGCGGCCACGGCTGGGTCGACCTGCACACCGGAATCTCGCGCTCCTGCGACGTCTACTTCTACGAGCTCGCGCGCCGCCTCGGCGTGGATCGCATTTCGCAGATGGCCAACCGCCTCGGCCTCGGGGTCACCCACGACCTCGATCTTCCGGGCGAACGGGCCGGCTTGATGCCGACCCGCAAGTGGAAGCTGGAGGCGACCGGCGTGCCGTGGCAGGGCGGCGAGACCCTGATCGCCGGCGTCGGCCAGGGCTATATTTTGTCAACGCCCCTGCAACTTGCGATCATGACCGCGCGGCTGGTCAACGGCGGGCTCGCCGTGACCCCGCGGCTGACCCGCGAACTGCGGGTCGGGTTTTCCGAAGAGATCGAACGGCGCGAGTCGACCGAGCCGTTCAAGTCCCTCGGCCTCAATCCGCTGCACGTCGAGTTGGTGCGCGCGGCCACCGACGCGGTCGTCAACGAGCCGGGCGGAACCGCCTACGCCGCGCGGATCGCCAAGCGCGGCTTCGAAATGGGCGGTAAGACCGGAACGACGCAAGTGCGGCGCATTTCCAAGGCCGAGCGCGAGCAGGGCCTGAAAAAGAGCCACGAACTGCCCTGGATCGAGCGCGATCACGCGTTGTTCGTCGGTTACGCGCCGGTCGCGGCCCCGCGCTACGCCGCGGCGGTGGTGGTGGAACACGGCGGCGGCGGCGGCGCGGTGGCGGCGCCGATCGTGCGCGATATCCTGCTCTTGACCCAGGAACGCGGTCGCCGGGGCGATGGGGTTCTCAGGACCGCTGGGCGCGCGGGCTTAACCCCGAGCGCGTTAAACGATGCGCCCCTCCCGGGGCGCACCGCGCCTTCCGGCACCGGCGGCTGACGGGGAACCTTTCATGTTGTCGGACACCTTCGATCGCAACCGGATGCCGCTCCGGCAAAAGTTTAGGGAAATCCATTGGTTTCTGATACTGCTGCTCACCGCTATCGCCGGGTTCGGGTTTGTCATGCTTTACTCGGCCGCCGGCGGGAGCCTGGAGCCCTGGGCGTCGCGGCAGATGGCGCGCTTCGCGGTCGGCGTGGCGGTACTCGTGGCGATCGCCGTTACCGACATCCGCATCTGGTTCAAATACGCTTACGCCTTTTACGCCGTGGCGCTCGTGTTTCTGGTTCTGGTCGAGGTCGCGGGAAGGATCGGAATGGGGGCGCAACGCTGGCTCTCGTTCTGGATTTTCAATTTCCAGCCCTCCGAATTGATGAAAGTCTCGCTTCTGCTCGCGCTCGCGCATTATTTCCACGGCGGCTCGGCCGAGGACGTGCGCCGGCCGCTCTTTCTCTTCATCCCGGTCGCGATGGTGGCCGTTCCGGTGGGCCTGGTCCTGCGCCAGCCCGACCTCGGCACGGCGGTGATGCTGATGCTGGCGGCGGCGGCGCTCTTCTTTCTCGCCGGCGTGCGAATCTGGAAATTCGTCGCGGTTGGGCTGGTGGCGGTGGCGGCGGTGCCGATCACTTGGCAGCTCCTGCGCGGCTATCAGCGTCAACGGGTGCTGTCTTTCCTCGATCCGGACAAGGATCCCCTCGGTTCGGGCTATCACATCATCCAGGCCAAGATCGCGCTCGGTTCGGGCGGGGTTCTCGGCAAGGGGTTCCTGCAAGGCACGCAAGGGCACCTGAGCTTCTTGCCGGAAAAGCAGACCGATTTCATTTTCACCATGCTGGCGGAGGAGCTCGGGATGCTGGGGGGATTGGCGCTTCTGGCGCTCTATGGGCTCGTGCTGCTCTATGGCTACGCCATCGCCTTTTCTTCACGCAACCATTTCGGCCGGCTGCTTGCCATGGGGATTACCTGCATGTTCTTCCTCTACGTGTTCATCAACATCGCCATGGTCATGGGCTTGATCCCGGTGGTCGGCGTGCCGTTGCCGCTGGTGTCCTATGGCGGAACGGCGATGATGGCGGTGATGATCGCCTTCGGGCTGCTGCTCTCCGTGCATGTCCATCGCGACGTCATAATGGGCCGCCGCGGCGGGCCGGATAGCTTCTAACATGAAGCGAAGTGCGCTCCTGAAGCGCGAAATCAAGACGCTGATCTTCGATCAGTACGGCACCATCGTCGATATGCAGAAGGGGTTGACCGAGGCGGTGGCCCCTTTCCTTAAGGCCAAAGGCTGGGACGGCGATCCGCACGCCTTCGTGACCTGGTGGCGACGCACGCATTTCGAGAACTCGATGATCGACGCGCTTTGCGAGAACGGACACACGCCTTATCGCCAGATCGGTCAGCGCGCGGTCGCTTACGTGCTGGACCGCTGCAAGATCGCCTACACCGAGGGCGAGGTGCGCGCACTCGTCGCCGAAATCGAGAAACTCAAGCCCTTTCCCGATGTGATCCCGGCGTTGCACAAGCTCAAGGCCTTCGGCTATAGGCTCGCGATTCTCTCGAACGGAGATCCCGACATGCTCGAGGCCGCCCGGCCCCACATCGGTTTTCCATTCGATCGCGTGATCTCGGTCGCGGAAGCCGGCGCCTTCAAGCCGCACCGGAAGACCTATGCCAAGGCCGCGGAAATCGTCGGCGCGGATCGCTCGAGTTGTCTGTTCGTCGCCAACCACGCCTTCGACTGCATCGGGGCCAAATCGTACGGCATGCGAACCGCTTTCATCGACCGGCGCCGGCGGCCGTTCGGCGAAACGCCGCATCGACCGGACATCATCGTCGCCGACTTCGCCGAACTCGCGGCCAAGCTGACGTAAGACGGCCCCGGCATTCCGGGACCGCCGGGCGCGAAGGCGCCAAACACAAAAGACTCGGCGGCATCTTCCGCGCCCGGTCTTTTGATCGGGCGGCCTGCGCCGCCAGGCTCAAGCCGGCCCGCCGCCCTTGCCGGGGGGACGGTCGCGCGGTATAAAGCGGCCCCTTTCGGGGCGCATAGCTCAGTTGGTAGAGCAGCTGACTCTTAATCAGCGGGTCCCAGGTTCGAGCCCTGGTGCGCCCACCA
>SHWG01000045.1 GCA_009693905.1 Rhodospirillales bacterium
TCTGATCGTAGGCCGTGTACTGCGCCATCCCCTTCTCCGCCAACACCTTCGTGATCGCCGCCGTCAACGACGTCTTGCCGTGGTCCACGTGCCCAATCGTGCCGACGTTGCAGTGCGGCTTCGTCCTCGCAAATTTTTCTTTCGCCATGAATGCTCACTCCGTTGCGGTAAGTCGGCGGGTTCAACCCGCGAGTTTTGCCTGGATCTCGTCGGAAACGTTGCGTGGGACTTCGGCGTAGTGGTCGAAATGCATGGTGAACTGGGCGCGGCCCTTGCTCATCGAGCGGAGCGTGTTGACGTAGCCGAACATGTTGGCGAGCGGCACCTGGGCGTTGACGATCCGGGCGTTGCCGCGCTGGTCCATGCCGGTGATATTGCCGCGCCGGCTGTTGAGGTCGCCGATGATGTCGCCCATGTATTCGTCGGGCGTGACCGCCTCGACCCGCATGACCGGCTCGAGCAGCTTCGGCCCCGACTTCTGCATGCCCTCGCGGAACGCGGCGCGCGCCGCGATTTCGAAGGCGAGCGCGCTCGAATCGACGTCGTGGTAGGCGCCGTCGTAAAGGGTGCACTTGAGATCGGTGACCGGAAAGCCGGCGAGAATTCCGGTTTCGGTCGCGCTGTTGAGGCCTTTTTGCACGCCGGGGACGAATTCCCTGGGCACGTTGCCGCCGGTCACGTCGTTCTCGAACTGGTAGCCGGATCCAGGAGGGAGAGGCTCGAAGCGAATCTTGACGCGCGCGTACTGGCCCGAGCCGCCGGACTGCTTGCGGTGCGTGTAATCGATCTCGGCCGTGCGGGAAATGGTCTCGCGGTAGGCGACCTGGGGGGGGCCGACGTTGGCCTCGACCTTAAACTCGCGCTTCATGCGATCGACGATGATTTCGAGGTGCAGCTCGCCCATGCCCTTGATGATGGTCTGGCCGCTTTCCGGGTCGGAGGAGACGCGAAACGAGGGGTCTTCGGCGGCGAGGCGGGAGAGCGCCATTCCCATCTTTTCCTGGTCGGCCTTGGTCTTGGGTTCGACCGCGACCTCGATGACCGGGTCGGGGAACTCCATCCGCTCGAGCAAGATCGGTTGATCGGCGTCGCTGAGCGTGTCGCCGGTGGTGGTGTCCTTGAGGCCGGCCAGGGCGACGATGTCGCCGGCGTTCGCCTCCTTGAGCTCCTCGCGGGTGTTGGCGTGCATCAACAGCATCCGCCCGACCCGCTCGCGCCTGTCCTTCACCGTGTTGAAAATCTGCGCCCCGTTTTCGATGTGGCCCGAGTAAACGCGGATGAAAGTGAGCGTGCCGACGAAGGGATCGTTCATGATCTTGAAGGCGAGCGCGGAGAAGGGTTCGGTGTCGAGTACCTTGCGCGTCAAAACCTCGTCGCTGCCGGGCTTGAGGCCCCGGACCGGCGGCAGATCGGTCGGCGCCGGAAGGTAATCCACCACCGCGTCGAGCAGCGGCTGGACGCCCTTGTTCTTGAACGCCGCGCCGCACAGGACCGCAACCGCGGGCTTTTCCGAAATGGTGGCAAGCCGGATGCATTTCTTGAGGGTCGCCACGTCGGGCTCGCGCCCCTCGAGGTAGCCCGCCAGCGCCGTGTCGTCGAACTCGACCGCGTTTTCGATCAGCTTGGTTCGCCATTCCTTCGCCTGGGCGAGCATATTGGCGGGGATTTCCTTCACGTCGAACTTGGCGCCGAGGGTTTCGTCTTGCCAGACGATCGCTTTCATCGCGAGCAGATCGACGACGCCGACGTGCTCGGCCTCGAGGCCGATCGGAAGCTGGGTCACCAGCGGAATCGCGCCGAGGCGATCCTGGATCATTTCGACGCAACGGAAGAAGTTGGCGCCGATTCGATCCATCTTGTTGACGAAACAGATGCGCGGGACCTTGTACTTGTCGGCCTGGCGCCAGACGGTCTCCGACTGGGGTTCGACCCCGGCGACGCCGTCGAACACCGCCACCGCGCCGTCGAGAACGCGCAAACTGCGTTCCACCTCGATGGTGAAATCGACGTGGCCGGGCGTGTCGATGATGTTGATGCGGTGGTCGTTCCAGAAACAGGTGGTCGCGGCCGAGGTGATGGTGATGCCGCGTTCCTGCTCCTGTTCCATCCAGTCCATCGTCGCGGTGCCGTCGTGCACCTCGCCGAGCTTGTAGGACTTTCCGGTGTAATAAAGGATGCGCTCGGTCGTGGTCGTCTTACCGGCGTCGATGTGCGCCATGATCCCGATGTTGCGGTAGCGTTCGAGCGGAGTCGAGCGGGCCATGGTTCGATCTCCCTCTGCCCATTACCAGCGATAATGGGAGAAGGCGCGATTGGCGTCCGCCATGCGGTGCGTGTCTTCACGCTTCTTGACCGCCGAGCCGCGATTGGAAGCCGCGTCCATCAACTCGGCGGCGAGGCGGTCGGTCATGGTCTTTTCCGACCGTCCGCGCGCGATTTCGATGATCCAGCGGATCGCCAGCGCCTGGCGGCGTTCGGACCGGACTTCGACCGGCACCTGGTAGGTGGCGCCGCCGACGCGGCGCGAACGAACCTCGACCGAGGGTTTCACGTTGTCGACCGCATCATGGAAGGCTTTGAGGGAATTCTGGCCGGTCTTTTTCTCGATCAACGCAAGCGCGCCGTAAAGAATATGCTCGGCGGCGGATTTCTTGCCCTGGGACATCAACCCGTTGGTGAACTTGGCAATGACGAGATCGCCGAATTTCGGATCGGGTTGAACTTCGCGTTTTTCGGCACCGTGGCGGCGGGACATCGTTCAAACCCTTACTTCGGACGCTTGGCGCCGTACTTGGAGCGGCGCTGGCGGCGACTCGCGATCCCTTGCGTGTCGAGAATGCCACGGATGATGTGATAGCGAACACCGGGCAGGTCCTTCACCCGCCCGCCCCGGATCATGACCACCGAGTGTTCCTGCAAATTGTGGCCTTCGCCGGGAATGTAGCTGGTGACTTCGAAGCCGTTGGTGAGGCGGACGCGGGCGACTTTGCGCAGCGCCGAGTTCGGTTTCTTCGGCGTCGTGGTGTAGACGCGGGTGCAGACGCCGCGCCGCTGCGGGCTGCCGGTGAGCGCGGGCACTTTATTGCGCGACGGCGCCAAGCGCCGCGGCTTGCGAATCAATTGGTTGATTGTCGGCATCGGTTTACATCCTCGGTCGCAAAAAATCCCGCCTTCGGAATCATTCCGGCAAAACAAACGCCTCCAAGGCGGTTCTCTGTCCGCCCGGAGGGCCGTTCACGCCCGAATTTCCAGTCTCAACTTGGGGCCTGCGTCTAAACCGCAATGGGTCTACCACCAGCCCCCGTTAAGGCGGCGGATACTAGGCAGACCCCCCCCCGCCGTCAAGGGCCGAGCGCGGAAACCTTGAGGATTTCCAAGGCCGCGCCGCCCCCTTCGGACCGAGAGCCCAAGGGGGGGCGATCGGCCTATTCGGCCGCCGGTTCCGGTACCGTCGGCGGCGCTTCCGCGGCGGCAGCCGCGGCCTGGGCGGCCTCGGCCGCCTGTTTGGCCGCCGCTTGTTCGGCCGCGACCTTTTCCGCCGCCAAGCGCGCCGCGACCTCGCCGTCCCGCTCGAGCGCGATCCGGCGGTAGCGGTTGAGAACCGCGCCGGTGCCCGCCGGGATCGGCCGGCCGACGATGACGTTTTCCTTGAGGCCGATCAGGTAATCGATTCGCCCGGCGACGGCGGCTTCGGTGAGAACCCGGGTCGTTTCCTGGAACGAGGCCGCCGAGATGAACGAGTGGGTCTGCAGGCTCGCCTTGGTGATTCCCTGAAGCACCGCGATCGACTTGGCCGGAGCGCCGTTTTCGCGCGCGGCCTTGGCGTTGACCAGATCGAACTCATCGCGATCGGCCTGTTCGCCGACCAGGTAGGTCGTGTCGCCGGGGTGCGTGATCTCGACCTTCTGCAACATCTGGCGGACGATCACCTCGATGTGCTTGTCGTTGATCTTCACGCCCTGGAGCCGGTAAACGGCCTGAATCTCGTTGATGAGATAGGTCGCCAGCGCCTCCACCCCGAGCACGCGAAGAATGTCGTGGGGCACGGGATTGCCGTCGACCAGGCGATCGCCGACCTGGACGTAGTCGCCTTCCTGGACCGCGATGTGCTTGCTCCGGGGAATAAGGCACTCCTGCGGCTCTTTTCCCTGCTCGGTCGGAACGATGACGATGCGGCGCTTGGCCTTGTAGTCCTTGCCGAACTCGATCCGTCCCTCGGTCTCAGCGATAATCGCGAAGTCCTTGGGCCGGCGCGCCTCGAACAACTCGGCGACGCGCGGCAAGCCCCCGGTGATGTCGCGAGTCTTGGCCGATTCGCCCCGCGGCATGCGCGCGAGCACGTCGCCGGCATGGACTTTCTCGCCGTTCTCGACCGAGAGAATCGTGTCCACCATCAAGAAATGGCGGGCTTCCTGGCCGTTGGGGAGCAGAATCGGATCGCCCTTGGCGTCGGTCAGAACGATGCGCGGCTTGAGATCGGCGCCCTTGGGTTGCTGTTTCCAGTCCACCACCACTTTCTTGGCGATGCCGGTCGCTTCGTCCATGCGCTCGACCATCGCGATGCCGTCGACCAGATCCACCAGATCGACGACGCCGTCACGCTCGGTGATGATCGGAACCGTGTACGGATCCCATTCCGCCAGCCGGTGGGCACGGACGACGTGTTCCTTGTCCTTGACGAGCATTCTGGCGCCGTAAGGAACCCGGTGGCGGGCTCGTTCGCGGTTCTGGCTGTCGATCAGCGTCAGCTCCGCGTTCCGGCTCATGACCACGTGTTCACCCCGGCTGTTGGTAACGATGTTGCAACTGCGCAACTGGACGCGCGCGTCCGCCGAGGCCTCGATCTTCGATTCCTGAGCGCCGCGCTGGACCGCGCCACCGATGTGGAAGGTGCGCATGGTCAACTGGGTGCCCGGTTCGCCGATCGATTGCGCGGCGATCACGCCGATCGCCTCGCCGATGTTGACCTTGGTGCCGCGGGCAAGATCGCGGCCGTAGCACGTGCCGCAAACGCCATTATCGCTTTCGCAGGTGAGCACGGAGCGGATTTTAATCGAATCCACGCCCGCCTTCTCGATCAGGACGGCTTGGTCTTCCTCGATCATTTGGCCGGCGGGAACCAGTACCGCGCCCGACGAGGGGTCGAGAATATCCTCGGATCCGCAGCGGCCGAGAACCTGCTCGGCGAGCGGCGACACGACCTCGCCGCCCTCGACCAAGCCGCGAACCGTGATGCCGGCCCGGGTGCCGCAATCTTCCTGGGTGATGATGCAATCCTGCGCCACGTCCACCAGGCGGCGGGTCAGGTAGCCGGAGTTGGCGGTCTTGAGCGCGGTGTCGGCCAAGCCCTTGCGCGCGCCGTGGGTCGAGGTGAAGTACTCGAGCACCGTCAGCCCTTCCTTGAAGTTGGAGATGATCGGGGTTTCGATGATCTCGCCCGACGGTTTCGCCATCAGGCCGCGCATTCCGGCGAGCTGCTTCATCTGCGCCGCCGAACCGCGGGCGCCCGAGTGCGCCATCATGTAGATCGAATTCACCGGCTGACCCGGCTTGACGGTGGAGATGCGCTTCATCATCTCGTCGGCGATGCGGTCGGTGCAGTGCGACCAGGCATCCACCACTTTGTTGTATTTCTCGCCCCGGGTGATGAGACCGTCCATGTACTGCTGCTCGAATTCCTTGACCTTGGTTTCGGTCTCGGCAACGAGCGCCGTCTTGGTTTCCGGCACGACCATGTCGTCCTTGCCGAACGAGATTCCGGCGCGGCAGGCGTAGCTGAAGCCGAGGCGCATGATGCGATCGGCGAAGAGAACCGTCTCCTTCTGGCCGCAATGGCGGTAAACCTCGTCGATGACCCCGGTGATTTCCTTCTTGGTCAGCAAGCGGTTGATCAAATTGAAGCTGATGTTGCGGTTGCGGGGAAGGATTTCGGACAGAATCATCCGCCCCGGCGTGGTCTTGACGCGCAGCGTAACCGGATTCCCTTCGGCATCGACGCCGTGGTACCGGGCGGAGATCTTGGCGTGCAGCGACACCGACTTGGCCTGGAGCGCCTGCTCGATTTCGCCGATGTCAACGAAGCTCATGCCTTCGCCCTTCTCGCCGTCGCGCTCGATGGTCATGTAGTAGAGGCCGAGAACAATGTCCTGCGAGGGCACGATGATCGGCTTGCCGTTGGCCGGGCTGAGGATGTTGTTGGTGGACATCATCAGCACCCGGGCCTCGAGTTGGGCCTCAAGCGAAAGGGGGACGTGAACCGCCATCTGGTCGCCGTCGAAGTCGGCGTTGAAGGCGGCGCAGACCAGGGGATGGAGCTGAATCGCCTTGCCCTCGATCAAAACCGGCTCGAACGCCTGGATACCCAGGCGGTGCAGCGTCGGTGCGCGATTGAGCAGAACCGGGTGTTCGCGGATCACCTCTTCGAGAATTTCCCAAACCTCCGGCCGCTCTTTTTCGAGCATGCGCTTGGCCGCCTTGATCGTCGCGGCCATGCCGTACTGCTCGAGCTTGGCGTAAATGAACGGCTTGAACAACTCGAGCGCCATTTTCTTCGGCAAGCCGCACTGGTGCAGCATCAACTCCGGCCCGACCACGATCACCGAGCGTCCCGAGTAGTCGACGCGCTTGCCGAGCAAGTTCTGGCGGAAGCGCCCCTGCTTGCCCTTGAGCATGTCGGAGAGCGACTTGAGCGGGCGCTTGTTGGCCCCGGTGATGGCGCGGCCGCGCCGGCCGTTATCGAACAGGGCATCCACCGATTCCTGCAACATCCGCTTTTCGTTGCGGACGATGATGTCGGGCGCCCGGAGCTCGATCAAACGCTTGAGGCGGTTGTTGCGGTTGATGACCCGGCGATAGAGATCGTTCAGATCCGAGGTGGCGAAGCGCCCGCCGTCCAACGGCACCAACGGGCGCAGTTCGGGCGGGATCACCGGGATGACCTCGAGGATCATCCATTCCGGACGCGCGCCCGATTCGATGAACGATTCCACCATCTTGAGACGCTTGACCAGCTTCTTGCGCTTGGCCTCGGAGTTGGTCTCCTTCAGCTCGATGCGCATTCTGTCGCGCTCTTCGGCGAGATTGATCACCTTGAGCATATTGCGGATCGCTTCGGCGCCGATGCCGACGGTGAAAGAATCCTCGCCGTAATCGTCGATCGCCTTCTGGTACAGCTCGTCGGACAGCAGCTCGCGCAACTTGAGCGGCGTCAGGCCGGGTTCGACGACGACGTAATTCTCGAAATAAAGAATCCGCTCGAGATCCTTGAGCATTATATCGAGCAATAGGCCGATGCGCGACGGCAGCGATTTCATGAACCAGATGTGCGCGACCGGGCTCGCCAACTCGATGTGGCCCATGCGCTCGCGCCGGACCTTTTGCAACGTGACCTCCACGCCGCACTTTTCGCAGACGATGCCCTTGTACTTCATGCGCTTGTACTTGCCGCACAAGCACTCGTAGTCCTTGGTCGGCCCGAAGATGCGCGCGCAGAACAAGCCATCGCGCTCCGGCTTGAAGGTCCGGTAGTTGATGGTTTCGGGTTTCTTGATCTCGCCGAAGGACCAGGAGCGAATACGCTCCGGGCTCGCGATCAAGATGCGGATATGGTCGAACAGTTTTGGCGCGGGCTGCGCGCTGAAAACCTTGGCCATCTCGTTCATTGGACTACTCTCCTCGATTCCGCCGTGGCGGAGCGAACACGCGTTAATTCAGCTCGACGTTCAGGCCGAGAGCTTGCAGTTCCTTGACCAGGACGTTGAACGATTCGGGGATGCCGGCTTCGAACGAATCGTCGCCTTGGACGATCGCCTCGTAGACCTTGGTCCGGCCGGAAACGTCGTCCGACTTGACCGTAAGCATTTCCTGCAAGGTATAGGAAGCGCCGTAAGCCTCGAGCGCCCAAACCTCCATTTCGCCGAAACGCTGGCCGCCGAACTGCGCCTTGCCTCCCAGCGGCTGCTGGGTGACGAGGCTGTAGGGGCCGATCGAACGGGCGTGGATCTTGTCGTCAACCAGGTGGTGCAGCTTCATCATGTAGATGTAGCCGACCGTCACTTTCCGCTCGAACGGCTCGCCGGAGCGGCCGTCGGTCAGAACCACCTGGCCGGAAGTCTCGAGCCCCGCCTTTTCCAGCATCTCGACGATGTCCTTCTCCTGCGCGCCGTCGAAAACGGGCGAGGCGATCGGAATGCCGTGGCTTAGATTCCGGCACAACTCCATCACCTGGTCGTCATCCAGGTCCTGGATGTCATCCTTGTACGACTTGGTGCCGTAGATATCCTTGAGGCGCGCGCGCAGTTTGTGCGTGTTGCCGCCCTTGGCGCGGGCGGAATCGACGAGTGCGCCGATTTGCTGGCCGAGCCCGGCGCACGCCCATCCGAGGTGGGTTTCCAGAATCTGTCCCACGTTCATGCGCGAGGGCACGCCGAGCGGATTGAGGACAACATCCACCGGTCGGCCGTCTTCGAGATAGGGCATGTCCTCGATCGGCACGACCCGCGACACCACGCCTTTGTTGCCGTGGCGCCCGGCCATCTTGTCGCCAGGCTGGAGCTTGCGCTTCACGGCGATGAAGACCTTGATCATCTTCATCACCCCCGGCGGCAGATCGTCGCCGCGTTGCAGCTTCTCGACCTTGTTCTCGAAGCGCGCCTGCAGACGAGCGATGCTTTCCTCGAACTGGGTCTTGAGCGCCTCGATATCCTGCATGATCTTGTCGTTGCCGACCACGATCTGAGCCATCTGACCGGCGGTCAGGGTCTCAAGCAGTTCCTCGGTCACTTTGCCGCCGGTCGTGACGGCTTTGGGTCCGCCCTCGATCTTGCGGCCGAGCAGCAGGTCCTTGAGGCGCTGCTGGAAACTCCGCTCGAGGATGGCCCGTTCGTCGTCGCGGTCCTTGGCCAGGCGTTCGATCTCGGCCCGTTCGATGGCGAGCGCGCGCTCGTCTTTTTCCACGCCGCGGCGCGAGAAGACGCGCACCTCGACCACCGTGCCCGATACGCCCGGCGGCACGCGCAAAGATGTGTCGCGCACGTCGGACGCCTTTTCGCCGAAGATGGCGCGCAACAGCTTCTCTTCGGGCGTCATCGGGCTTTCGCCTTTCGGCGTCACCTTGCCGACCATGATGTCGCCCGGTTTGAGGTCGGCGCCGATGTAAACGATTCCCGCCTCGTCCAGGTTTTTGAGGGCTTCCTCGCCGACGTTGGGAATGTCGCGGGTGATGTCTTCCTGGCCGAGCTTGGTGTCGCGGGCCATGACCTCGAATTCCTCGATGTGAATCGAGGTGAAAACGTCATCGCGCACGATCCGTTCGGAAATCAGGATCGAATCCTCGAAGTTGTAGCCATGCCAGGGCATGAATGCGACCAGCGCGTTGCGCCCCAACGCAAGGTCGCCGAGCTCGGTCGAAGGTCCATCGGCGACGGTGTCGCCGGCCTCGACCGTGTCGCCGACCGTCACCAGCGGTTTCTGGTGCAGGCAGGTGCTCTGGTTCGAACGCTGGTACTTGAGCAAGTTGTAGATATCCACGCCCGGAGCCGAAGTCGAGGTCTCGCCGGTGGCGCGCACCACGATGCGGGTGGCGTCCACCTGGTCGACCACGCCGGAGCGGCGGACGACAATGGTCGAGCCCGAATCGCGCGCGACCACGGCTTCCATGCCGGTTCCGACCAGCGGGGCCTCGGTTTGGATCAGCGGCACCGCCTGGCGCTGCATGTTCGAGCCCATCAGCGCGCGGTTGGCGTCGTCGTTCTCCAGGAACGGGATCAAGGCCGTCGCCACCGATACAAGCTGTTTCGGGGATACGTCCATGTAATCAATGTCCTCGGGGCGGGACATGAGGAAATCGCCGCCCCGGCGGCAGCTGACCAGGTCGTGGGTGAAGCGGCCGCGATCGTCGAGTTCGGCGTTGGCCTGGGCGATGGTGTAGCGCCCCTCCTCCGTCGCCGAGAGATAGTTGACGTTGTCGGTGACCCGGCCCTTGTCCACCTTGCGATACGGCGTCTCGATGAAGCCGTACTTGTTGACGCGCGCGTAGGTGGCGAGCGAATTGATCAGGCCGATATTCGGTCCTTCCGGCGTCTCGATCGGACAGATTCGCCCGTAGTGGGTCGGGTGCACGTCGCGAACCTCGAAGCCGGCGCGTTCGCGCGTCAGGCCGCCGGGCCCCAGCGCCGACAGGCGACGTTTATGGGTGACTTCGGAGAGCGGGTTGGTCTGGTCCATGAACTGGCTGAGCTGCGAGGAGCCGAAGAACTCGCGCACCGCCGCGGCAGCCGGCTTGGCGTTGATCAGGTCGTGCGGCATGACGGTGTCGATGTCCACCGAGCTCATGCGCTCGCGGATCGCGCGCTCCATTCTGAGCAGGCCGATGCGGTATTGATTCTCCATCAGCTCGCCGACCGAACGGACGCGCCGGTTGCCGAGATGATCGATGTCGTCGATTTCGCCCCGACCGTCCTTGAGCTCGACCAGGGTCTTGACCACGGCGAGCATGTCTTCCTTGCGCAGGATGCGCAGTGTATCCTCGGTTTGGAAGCCGAGGCGAGCGTTCAGTTTCGCCCGGCCGACCGCGGAGAGGTCATAGCGCTCGTTATCGAAGAACAGGCCCTGAAACAGGGCTTCGGCCGTTTCCAGCGTCGGCGGTTCGCCCGGGCGCATGACCCGATAGATGTCGATGAGGGCTTCCTCGCGGGTGGAGTTCTTGTCCACTTTCAAGATATTGCGAATATAGGGACCGACGTTGATGTGATCGATCGCGAGCGTCGGAATTTCGTCAATGCCGGCTTCGTTCAGGATTTCCATCGCCTGAACGGTGATTTCGTCGCCGGCTTCGGCGTAGATCTCGCCGGACTTTTGGTTGACGAGATCGCCCGCGACGTAACGACCGATCAAATCCTCGTCGGGAACAAGGATTTCCTCCAGGCCTTTCTCCTCGAGCTGGCGCAAGAGCCGCGGCGTCAGCTTGGTGCCGGATTCGACGGCCGTCCGGCCGGATCGGGCGTTGATCAGATCGCGCGCGAGCTTAACGTTCTTCATCCGCTCGGCCGAGAACGGCGTGTGCCAGCCTTTCTTGGCCCGCGTGAAAATCACGCGGTCGTAGAAATAGGTGAGAATGTCGTCGGCGGACATGCCGCGGATCTCGCGCGGCTCGACTGCGCGGCCTTCGCCCTGGCGCTTGGCTCGGAGCTTGATCGTCCGGTCGTCTTCGAGCGCCATCAACAGCGTCGTCACCGGCAACTTCCGGCGCCGGTCGATGCGGACATAGACCAGGTCCTTGGCGTCGAATTCGAAGTCGAGCCACGAACCGCGGTAGGGGATCACTCGCGCCGCGAACAGATATTTGCCCGAGGAGTGGGTCTTGCCCTTATCGTGATCGAAGAAAACGCCCGGGCTGCGATGCATCTGGGAAACGATGACGCGCTCGGTTCCATTGATGACGAACGTGCCGTTGGCGGTCATCAGCGGCATGTCGCCCATGAAGACGTCTTGTTCCTTGATGTCGCGAATCGAGCGGGACTTGGTTTCCTCGTCAACGTCCCAGACCACCAGGCGCAGCGTCACCTTGAGCGGCGCGGAGTACGTCATGCCGCGCTGCTGGCATTCCTCGACGTCGTACTTGGGCGCTTCGAATTCGTATTTGACGAATTCGAGGGTTCCCCGTTCGGAAAAATCCTTGATCGGGAAAACCGACTTGAAGACGGCCTGCACGCCGTTGTCTATGCGCAGGTCGGGATTCGTGTCGCGCTGCAGAAACTGATCGTAAGAGCTTTTCTGCACCTCGATCAGATTCGGCATTTCGCTAGCCGCCCTCAAGCGACCGAAATATTTGCGTACGCGCTTGCGTCCCGTGAAAGAACTTGCCATTGCGCTTTGATTCCTTAGGTCGTCGTTATCTCTGCCCAGCCCGGCTTTTCCCCGCGCCCGCACGGACCGGCCGGGTCCGGAAGACGCGATGAAAAAACCGTCCGGCGTTGCGCGGCCTTGCGGCCCCTCAACCCTTAAATCGCATCCGCTTTCCCGGCCTCGGCGTGGCCCTGCGGGCGGATGCGAGCGTTTCGCCAGCCGGGATCTGGCGATCCCGGCCGAAGAAGAATGTCTCAGGCTTACTTCAACTCGACCTTGGCTCCGGCCGCCTCGAGTTTCTTCTTGATCTCTTCGGCTTCCTGCTTCTTGAGGCCTTCCTTCACTGTCTTCGGCGCGCCTTCGACCAGATCCTTGGCTTCCTTGAGGCCGAGGCTGGTGACGGCGCGAACTTCCTTGATGACGTTGATCTTCTGCGCGCCGCCGTCGACGAGGACGACCGTGAATTCGGTCTTCTCCTCAACCGGCGCGGCGGCAACCGCGGCCGCGGCGGCGACCGGCGCGGCGGCGCTGACGCCCCATTTTTCTTCCAGCATCTTGGAGAGTTGCGCCGCCTCCATAACGGTCAGCTTGGAAAGGTCTTGGACAATTTGATCGAGATTAGACATGGTCGTAGCTCCTTGGGTTTGATTGGAGTGTGAGGGGATCGATCCGGCTCAGGCCGCCTCGCTCTTGCGCGCGTAAGCGCCGAGGACCCGGGCAAGCTGCCCGGCCGGCGCCTGAAGAACACGCGCGATCTTGGTCGCCGGCGCACCGATCAGGCCGACGATCTTGCCGCGCAGTTCATCGAGCGACGGCAGCGCCGCCAGCGCACGAACGCCGTCCACGGCGAGCTTTTCCGCGCCCAGCGCCCCGCCGACGATGATGAGCTTGGCGTTGGTCTTGGCGAAGTTCACGGCCACCCTGGCCGCCGCCACCGAGTCCTTGGAGTAAGCGATCGCGGTCGGACCGGTGAACAGGGCTTCGATGTTCTTGAACTTCGTGCCATCCAGGGCGAGCCGGGCGAGCCGGTTTTGGGTGACTTTCAGGCCAGCCCCCGCCGCGCGCATCTTGGTCCGGAGATCGCCCATCTCTCTAACGGTCATGCCCGAATAATGGGTGACCACGACAAGATTGGCGTCCACGAGCGTTCGATTGAGCGAGGTGACGAGCTGTTCTTTTTCCGTACGGTTCACTATCGTCTCCATATCCCTCCCCCGCGGGTCCCGGCGGGATCCGCAAGGGGCGTTGGACACATGGCTTTCGCAGCGGCCGAAGCCGGTTGCAAAAACCGTTTAATCCTGTCCAGCGCCACAAATCACTCCGCGTCCCCGGAGCCTCCGGGAAATACGGCTTGTCGCACTGTCTCGGCAGGCGGGGGAACTCCCTTTAAGCCGGCGACGAAGGTTACCCTTCGCTTTCGGCGCCTACGGTCTTGGACAGGTCGGGCGCCGGCGTCGCCGCCGGCCCCCTGATCCGCGAAGCCGGCACGCCGGTTTCGCGGAATTCGTCATCAGTCCTCTTTGGTCTTCCGTCACGCCCGGAAAATCGTTCTCAGGTGTGCGGCGCAGAAATGTCGATCTTCACCCCCGGCCCCATGGTGGAGCTGAGCGACACTTTTTTCATGTATGTACCCTTCGCGCCCGAAGGCTTGGCCTTGGCGATCACGTCGATGAAAGCCGCCGCGTTCTCGACGAGAGAGTCGTAGGAAAAGCTCGCCTTGCCGATGCCGGCGTGAACGATACCCGCCTTCTCGACCCGGAATTCGAGCTGGCCGGCCTTGGCCGCCTTGATCGCGCCGACGACGTCCATCGTCACGGTCCCGAGCTTCGGGTTCGGCATCAGGCCGCGGGGCCCGAGAACCTTGCCGAGCTTGCCGACCACGCCCATCATGTCCGGGGTGGCGATGCAGCGGTCGAAGTTCATTTCGCCCTTGTTGATCTTTTCGGCGAGATCGTCGCCGCCGACCAATTCCGCGCCGGCGGCCTTGGCTTCGTCGGCCTTGGCGCCCTTGGCGAAGACCGCGACCCGGAGCGATTTTCCGGTGCCGTGCGGCAGCGTGACGATGCCGCGCACGTTCTGATCCGACTGCTTCGGATCGACGCTGAGATTGATCGCGATTTCGATCGTCTCGTCGAACTTGGCGTTGGCGTTATCCTTCACCAGGCGCACCGCGTCCTTGAGCGCGTACGACTTATTCCGGTCGATGCCGGCGTAAGCCTTGATTATGCGTTTGCCGTTTGCCATGGCGTCACTCCGTTACTTCGATGCCCATGGAGCGGGCGGAACCGGCGATCATCCGGCAGGCCGCATCCAGGTCGTTGGCGTTGAGGTCCACCATCTTCGCCTGCGCGATTTCGCGCACTTGAGCCATCGTCACCTTGCCGACCTTTTCCGAGCCCGGGGTCTTGGAGCCGCTTTCCAGCTTGGCCGCCTTCTTCAGGAAAAAGCTCGCCGGCGGGGTCTTGGTGACGAACGTGAACGAGCGGTCCGAAAACGCGGTGATGACCACTGGGATCGGCATGCCCGGCTCCATCTTCTGCGTGCGCGCGTTGAACTGCTTGCAGAACTCCATGATGTTGAGCCCGGCCTGGCCGAGCGCCGGCCCGATCGGCGGAGACGGATTCGCCTGCCCCGCCGGGACCTGCAATTTGATGCTGCCTGTTACTTTTTTAGCCATTATCGCTCCCGATTCCCCTCAGAGCTTCTCGACTTGAGAGTATTCCAACTCCACCGGCGTCGGCCGGCCGAAGATCGACACCGCGACCTTGAGCCTGGAGCGCTCCTCGTCCACGTCTTCGACCAGGCCGTTGAACGAATTGAACGGGCCGTCGCAGACCCGAACCTGTTCGCCGATCTCGAAGCGGATCGACGGACGCGGGCGCTCGATTCCTTCCTTGACCTGGGCCTGGATACGGCTCGCCTCGGCCTCGCTGATCGGCGTCGGCCGGCCGCGTCCGCCCAGGAACCCGGTGACCTTGGGCGTGTTTTTGACGAGATGCCAGGTCTCGTCGGTCATATCCATGTTCACCAGCACGTAGCCGGGAAAAAATTTGCGTTCGGCGTTGATCTTGGAACCGCGGCGCATCTCCACGACTTCCTCGATCGGAACCAGGACCTGCAGGATCTGTTCCGCCATGCCGGCCTGCTTCGCCTGCTCGGCGATCGACTGGGCGACCTTCTTCTCGAAGCCGGAATAGACATGAATGACGTACCATTGCGCGGCCATGATCCCTCAGCTTCCGATTCCGAGCACGAGCTTCATGAAGTGCGAAAGGATCCAGTCCACGGAAAGGAAGAACACCGCCGCGATCACCACCATGACGAAGACCATCCCGGTCGAAATGGCGGTCTCGCGCCGCGACGGCCAAGTGACTTTGGCGCTTTCCTGGCGCACCTCTTGGAAAAACTGGGCGATGTTCGGTTTGGTCATGGGTCAATTCGGTCGTGAAATTCAATGTAGCGTGACGCGACGTTCGGCAATTTTGATCTTCTTGACGCGGCCCGGTCGATGCGCGCTCCCGCCCCAATCCCCCGGCGCCGGAAAGATGGCAGGGGCAGAGGGATTCGAACCCACGGCCTGCGGTTTTGGAGACCGCCGCTCTACCAGCTGAGCTATACCCCTAGGATTCCACGACCCACATCGTTGGCTTACTCGATGATCTTGGCGACGACGCCGGCGCCGACGGTCTTGCCGCCCTCGCGGATGGCGAAGCGGACCCCTTCGTCCATCGCGATCGGCGAGATCAGCGTCACGTCCATCCGGATGTTATCGCCCGGCATCACCATTTCCGTCCCCGC
>SHWG01000046.1 GCA_009693905.1 Rhodospirillales bacterium
TCTTGTCATTTCTTGAAGTGTAGCCTGACGTTTCGCAATATATTAAACAAGCGCTTGGACCGTGTTCACGCGGCCATGCGAGCAAGAAACAATCCCGGGGAGGACACCATGATTGCGACAAGTTACACACATATCGGCCGCTCGGTGCGCATGGCCGGAGCCGCGTTGTTGGTCGCGACCGGTTTGGGCGGAACCGCGCTCGCGCAGGGCTATCCGACGCGACCGATCGAAATGACCGTGACCTGGGGCCCCGGCGGCGGCGCCGACGTGACCGGGCGGCTGCTGGCGCGCCTGCTCGAGCCCGAGTTGAAGGTATCCTTGCCGGTCGAAAACGTCGCCGGCGCGACCGGGGTGACCGGCTTGATGAAATTGATCAACGGTCCGGCCGAGGGATACCAGGTCGCGGTGGTCACGGCCGACACATACGGAATGCTCGCCGCTCCGGGACAGCGCTGGAGCATGCGCGACGTGATTCCCGTTGCCGTGGTGACCCAGCAACGCTCGGGCTATTTCGTGAAAGAGGACAGCCCGTTCAAGACCTGGGCGGACGTCGAAAAGGCCGCGGCCGCCGGCGCCTTGAAAGTGGCCCTCACCGGCTTGGGCTCGCCCGAGGACGTCGCCACGGTCACCATCGCCAAACGCAGGAACCTGAAACTGACCTCGGTTCCCTACGCCAAGCCGGGCGAACGGTACGCGGCGGTGCTCGGCGGCCATGCCGATCTTCTCTACGAGCAGGCCGGCGACATCAAAAGCTTCATCGAGGGCAAGCAGCTCCGGCCGATCCTGCTCCTGGCCATGGAACGCGCCGCGCCCTTCGAAAAGATCGAGACCAGCAAGGACGTCGGGCTCGATCTTGTCGTCGATCAGTTCCGAACCCTGACGATCAAGGCGGGAACGCCACCCGATCGGGTCAAAATGCTGGCGGACAAGATCGCCAAAGTGGCCGCTACCGACGAATACAAGAAATATCTCGTCGAGCAATGGATGGATCCGAAAAGCGTTCTGCTCGGCGATGCGGCCGTGGCCTACATCTCGCGCGAGCTCGAGGCGTTGGTCAAACTTATGAAGTAAGCGCGCGCGGCGAAGAGGCCGCGTCGCGGTTGTTGTCGAACCGTTCTGCCTAGCCAAGGAAAGCCGATGATCCGGATGCGCGTGCGGCTCGTGCGAGCGTTGCCGTTCTTTATCGTGCTCGGTGTCGGCTTCTGGCTTTGGCATGAGTCTCGCGTTTTCGCGTTGGCGCGGCCGGGCTACGTCGGCCCCGAGGTCTGGCCGCGGGCGGTTCTGGTCCTTCTGATCGCTTCGGCGGTCGTGGGCGCCGTCCAAGCCCTGGTGCGCGGCATCGACGAAGGCAGCGCCAGCGCCTTGATCAAATCCGCGACGCGCACCGTCGGCCGGGAAGGGGAAGTCGAGGCGGACCTTCAAATCGAGGCCGGCGATCCGAGTACGCGCCGGCCTTTGTGGGCCGGCATCGGGATCGTGCTGTTGTTGGGATTCGTGGTGATCATCCCTTATCTCGGGTTCACGCTGACGACTTTTCTCCTCATGTTCGGCGTCATCCTGTGCGCCGGTTACCAAAGGCCGCTCATCGCCGGCGTCACCGCCGCCCTCGGTACACTCGCTTTCTTCGTCATATTCCAACGGCTCGTCTATGTTTCGCTTCCTCTGGGGGTCGGGCCGTTCAAGGAATTGTCGATAACGCTGATGGCCGCGATCGGGGTCAGGTAGAGAGTCGCGCCATGGATGTTTTTCTCGCTCTCATGCAAGGGTTTCAAACCGTCCTCCTGGACCCGGTCAACCTGCTTGTTCTGGTGATCGGCCTGGTGCTCGGCCTTATCGTCGCGGTGCTTCCCGGCCTGACGTTGGTGATGGGCGTCGTGCTGGCTCTGCCGTTCACCTACGGGATGGGAATTCTGCCGGCGGTCATCCTCTTGACGGCGATGTACGTGTCCGGGACTTACGGCGGCGCCTTCACCTCGATTCTGTTTCGGATTCCGGGCGAGCCGATGGACGTGCCGCTGTTGTGGGACGGCTATCCGATGGCGCGCCGCGGCGAGCCGGCCCTGGCGCTCGGGTGGACGCTGTTCTCGGCGCTCGCCGGCGGCTTGGTCGCCGCCACCGCGATGGTCGCGCTTTCGGTGCCGGTCGCCAGGCTCGCGCTTGCGCTTTCGACGCCCGAGTATTTCGCGATCATTTTGCTCGGCCTGCTATCGGTCGTGACCTTGGCGGGCGGCGCGCTTACCAAGGCGCTGATCTCGCTCGCTTTGGGCCTGCTGTTCGCGACCGTGGGAACCGATCCCACCCATGGGGCCTTGCGTTACGATTTCGGCTTACTGTTGCTCGCCGACGGCATCGAATATCTATTGGTGATGGTCGGTGCTTATGGGTTGGGCGAGGTGCTCACACGCCTGGAGCAACGGGGCGAGACGGCCGCGATCACCCAAGGCGGAGCGATCGCGACGCGGCTGCCAAACTTTGCCGCTGTCCTAAAGGTGAAATGGACCTTCGTGCGCAGCGCGCTGGTCGGGTTCATCATCGGGGTCATTCCCGGCGCCGGGGCGACGATCGCCTCGTTCGTGAGCTACGGGATCGAGGGCCAATACGGCAAGAATCGCGGCAAGCTCGGAACCGGCATCGCCGACGGGATCGTCGCGCCGCAAACCGCCGCGACATCCTCGGTCGGTGGCGCCATGGTGCCGCTGCTGACCATGGGGATCCCCGGCTCGGGCGCGACGGCGATCATCCTCGCCGCTTTCATGTTGCACGGCGTGCAACCCGGCCCGCACGTTTTCTTCAAGTCGGCCGATCTCGTCTATGCGATTTTCGCCTCGGTCTTCGTGGCGGTGATCGGAATGTGCATCATCGGGTACTTCGCCATCAAATTGTTGGTGAAAGTGCTGGCGTTTCCCGAGGCCATCACCTCGGCCTTCGTCGTGATGTTCTGTTTCATGGGCGCGCTTGCTTCGCGCTCGACCATCGGCGATCTGTGGCTCATCGCCGTTTTCGGCATTATCGGTTATCTGTTCGAGCGTTATCGCTTTCCGATCGCGCCGATGGTGCTCGGCGCCATCCTCGGCCCGTTGGCGGAAAGCAACTTCATGACCACCATGATCAGCTTCGCCAACGATTGGACGGTGTTTTTTACCCGCCCGGTCAGCGGCTCGATCATGGCCTTCAACGTGCTCACGCTCGCATATTCTTTCTATAGCAGTTGGCGTCCGAAAGACTCATGAAGGCGGTGCAGATCAGGCAATTCGGTTCCGCCGACGAACTGGCGCTCGTCGAATTGCCGCCGCCGGTGCCAGGTTCCGGCGAAGCGCGGGTCCGGCTCGAACTTTCCGGCGTGAACTTCATCGACGTTTACATGCGCGACGGCAGTTATTCGCGCTCGCGCACCTACGTCACGCCGCTGCCGATGACGCTCGGCATGGAAGGCTGCGGGACGGTCGACGCGGTCGGCGCGGGCGTCGAGGGTTTCAAACCCGGGGATCGGGTCGCCTATTGTCTCGCGCGCGGCAGCTACGCGGAATACGCCGTCGTGCCGGCTTGGCGGCTGGTGCCGGTGCCGCCCGACGTTCCATCCGCAATCGCCACGGCGCTCATGCTGCAAGGATCGACCGCCCACTATCTCACCCACTCGGCGTTTCGGATCGAACCGGGGATGACCTGCCTGATTCACGCCGGCGCCGGTGGGGTCGGCCAACTGCTCATCCAAATCGCCAAGCGGCGCGGCGCGCGCGTGCTTGCCACCGTCGGCTCGCCTGCGAAGGCCGAAATCGCCAAGTCCCGCGGCGCCGATCATTGCATCCTTTACCGGGACACCGATTTCCGCGAGGAAACGATGCGTCTCACCGAGGGAAAGGGCGTCCAGGTCGTGTACGATTCGGTCGGACGGGACACGCTGCCGAAGAGCCTGCGCGCGCTCGGCCGCCGGGGCACCTGCGTCAACTTCGGCGCGAGTTCTGGACAACCCGAGCCGGTTGAAGTGCTCGATCTCGCCGAGGCCGGCTCGGTCTATCTCACGCGACCCCACCTTGCGGATTACATGGCGAGCGCGGAAGAAATCCGCGCCCGGGCGAGCGATCTGTTCGCCACCTGGCGGAGCGGCGCGCTCGTCGTTACGATCGACCGCGAGTTCCCCTTGAGCGCCGCCCCGGAGGCCCACCGCGTCCTCGAATCGCGGGGCACCAAGGGCAAGCTCCTGTTGCGTGCCGCGTGAAAGGGCACGAGTCATGATCCGCGAACTAAGCCTCGTCCGCCTCGCGCTTCCGCTCACGCTTCCCTACAAGCTCGCCTTCGGTGCGGTCACCCAGTTCGACAGCATCTTGGTGCAAGCGACGCTCGATGCGGGCGAGGGGATCGGCGAGGCGACGATCCTCAGCGGCTATACCGACGAAACGATCGAGGATGCCTGGGTAAGGGCCAAGGCTTTCGCCGGCCGGCTGCCGGGGCTGGCGCCGGACGCGGCCAAGACGCTGGCGGCAAGCGTGCTGGCGGACGCGCCGTTCACCGCGACGGCCTTTATCACCGCCATCGAGATGGCCGAGGGCCATCCGCTGCTGGCGGTCGATACACCGGCCGCCGTCCCGCTGCTCGCCGGGATCAACGCCACCGAGCCGGCCGGGATCGAGCGCGAAATCGAAATCGCGCTCCGGGACGGTTATAGCACGCTCAAGATCAAGGTTGGGTTCGATGTGGGCCATGATCTCGACCGGGTCAAATTTATTCAGCGTTTCAACGCCGGCCGCGCCCGGCTCAGAATCGACGCCAACCAGGGTTATGGCCGCGCGGACGGAATCCGCTTCGCGCGCGACGTCCCGCCCGATAGCGTCGAGCTGCTGGAGCAGCCCTGCGCCGCGTCCGACTGGGCCGCCGCCGCCCAGGTCGCCGCCGCGAGCGCGGTGCCGCTGATGCTCGACGAATCGATTTATACCGAGGCGGATATCGATCGCGCGGCTCGGGTAGGAGCGGCCTTCGTCAAGCTCAAGCTGATGAAGCTCGGGAGTCTCACCCGCCTCGCCGCCGCGCTCGACCGAATCCGCGAACTCGGGATGCGGCCGGTTTTAGGCAACGGCGTGGCGAGCGACATCGGGTGTTGGCAGGAAGCGTGCGTCGCGCGCCGCCACGTCGACACCGCCGGCGAGATGAACGGGTTTCTGCGCCAGCGGCGGTCTTTGGTGAAGGCGCCTCTCCCCGTCGAAGGCGGCGCCATCCGACTCGAGCCGGGCTGGGCACCGCGCCTCGACGATGCCTGGCTCAAAACCGTCACCCTCGATCGGGGCGTCTTTTCCATGGAGCGGCAAGTCACGCGGGCTTGCGCGCGCGGAGCGCACGACGGCGGGTCGGCGCCATGACACTTGAGCCCGGCGATATCGTCGAGCGGGCCGTCGGCCCGGCCGTGGGGCGGACGCTCGTGACCGGCGTCATCGGCGCGGATACGCACATCGTCGGCAATCGCATCTTGAGCCTCGCGCTCGAAAAGGCCGGCTTCAAGGTCATTTCACTCGGCGCCTTGACGCCGGCCGAGGATTTCATCAAGGCCGCGGTCGAAACCGCCGCCGACGCCATACTCGTCTCGTCGCTCTACGGCCAAGGCGAACTCGACTGCCGGGGTTTTAGGGATATCTGCGTCGAGGCCGGCCTCGAAGGGATTTTGCTTTACGTCGGCGGCAATCTCGTCGTCGGCAAGCGCAGTTGGGAAGAAACCGAACGCGCGTACTTCGTCATGGGCTTCGACCGGGCGTTCCCGCCGGGCATCCGCACACCCGAAGTGATCCGTTTGTTGAACAAAGACTTCGCCCGCCGCGCCATCGCCGGCCACCGCCCCGGCGCGGTGGAGTGAGTGCCGCCATGACCGCGGCGCTCCTCATCGATTTCGGGTCAACCTACACCAAGCTGCGCGCGGTCGATCTCGATCGTCCGGCGTTGCTGGCCGCCGGCCAAGGCCCCTCGACCGTGACCACGGACGTCACGATCGGCATGAAAGCCGCGCTCGCCGACCTCGAGCACAAGCTCGGCAAACTTCCCGTCTTCAAGTACCGGCTCGCGTCTTCGTCCGCGGCGGGCGGCCTCAAAATGGTGACGATCGGTCTGGTCCGGGAGCTGACGGCGGAGGCCGCGCGTCAAGCCGCGCTCGGCGCCGGCGCGAAGCTCGTCGGAGCGTTCGCATATCGGCTGACGCCCGCCGATGAGAAACACGTCGTAAGCTTGGCGCCAGATATTATTCTGCTCGCCGGCGGCACCGATGGCGGCAACGTGGACGTGATCCGACACAACGCCCAGCGGCTGGCGGGACTCGGGCTCGACTGTCCAGTCGTGCTCGCCGGCAATCGCGACGTCGGGGAGGAAATCGCGGGCTTGCTCGGGGCGCGCGGAAAAATCGTCCATCTCGCCGAAAACGTGATGCCGAATTTCGGCGAGCTCAACATCGATCCGGCGCGCGCCGCGATTCGGCGGGTTTTCATCGATCGGATCGTGCACGCCAAAGGCATCGATCGCGCCGCATCGAGCTTCGACGCTGTTCTCATGCCGACCCCGGCCGCGGTCATGGAAGGCGCGCGTCTGCTCGCCGACGGCATCGGGAATCGCAAAGGCCTCGGCGATCTGCTCGTCGTCGATATCGGCGGGGCGACGACCGACGTCCACTCCGTCGCTCACGGCAATCCGGTGCGGGAAGGCGTTATCCAGCACGGTTTGCCGGAGCCGCGCGTCAAACGCACGGTCGAGGGCGATCTCGGTATGCGCCACAATGCCGCGACTATCGTCGCCGCGATCGGGCATACGCGGATCGCCCAGAGATCGGGAGTGTCGGACGCGACGATTGAGCGGATTCTCGCCGCGTTCACGGCGGACGTGGAGCGATTGCCGGAGAGCCCCGAGGAAATCGCCTTCGACGAAGCGCTCGCCTGGGCCGCGGTGCGCATCGCCGTCGAACGCCATTCCGGAACGGCCAAAACCGTGCAGACCGCGCAAGGTCCCGTCGTGGTCCAGATCGGCAAGGATCTGACCGCGCTCGGGACGGTGATCGGCACCGGCGGCCCGCTCGCCCACGGCGCGACGCCGGCCACGGTGCTCGAAGCGGCGCGCGCCGACCCGGCCCAGCCCCTATCGCTGCGCCCCGCGGCCCCCCGGTTGCTGGTCGATGGCGACTATATGCTTTATGCTGCGGGCCTCTTGGCCGCGGTCGAGCCGGACGCGGCGCTTGCCCTCGCGCTCGGCTCGTTGCGACCTGTCGGAACGAAGCGGTCTCATGAACAAACTTACCAAGCCTCTTGACGCGCGGTTGCCGCTGGCGGCGGATCAAATACCCCTCGACGAATTCGAACGCATGCGGCGCGAGAACCTGGCGCGTTGGCCGACCGGCGCCGAGGTCGATTTCGACGAGGCGGTTGCCTACCACCAGGCCATGCCGGCGCACAAGCGTTTGCCTGTGGTGATGCGCAAGGCGGCGGCCGAAGGCCGCTGTCTCACCCAGCCGCGCGGCGGCTTCGGCACGCTCGAACTCCAGATCGAGCTGATGCGCGAACTCGAAAGCACGGGGCTCGCCGACATCGTGCCGACGACGACCGACAGCTACACGCGCAACGAACAATGGGCTAAGGCCGGGCACGGCATCGAGGAGAGTCGCAAGGCCGGGCGCTCGATGCTCAACGGCTTTCCGATGGTGAATTACGGCCCGCGGCAGACGCGCAAATTGATCGAGGCAATCGACCGGCCGGCGATCGTCCTGTCGGGAACGTCCTATCCCAAGCTCACCGCCGAGGTCGGCTACGCCGCGGGGTTCACCGGTTATCTCGGCTCGGGCCTCGCCTACACCGTCTCCTACACCAAGGAGACGACGATCGAGGAAGGGATTCGCAATTATCAGTATCTCGACCGCCTCGTGGCTCTCTATGCCGAGCACGGGGTGGAGTTGCACCGGCGCCAGCCCGGCTTTCTTACGGGGACCAACATTCCGCCCTCGATCGCGATCATCACCGGCATCGTCGACGCGCTGCTGGCGGCGCATCAGGGCGTGCGCGACTATGGGCTCGAACTCGCGCAGACGCTGCATCTGGTGCAGGACGCGGCGGCGATTCGCATGTCGCGTATTCTGACCCAGGAGTATCTGAAGCGTTCCGGTTTCGAAGATGTGTTCATGCCGATCACTTCGTTGCATTGGATGGGAGCCTGGCCTCACGACGAGGCCCAGGCCGCCGCGCTGATGGCCTATGGCGGTACGCTGGCGGCGGTCTCGGGCGCGAACTCGATCACCACCAAATCGAAGCACGAAGCTTTCGGTCTGCCCACCCCCGGCGCGAACGCGGAAGGGCTCCGGATCACCCGCATGGCGATCTATCTCGCGCGCAACGTGCGGCTCGACTCGATGCCGGAGTTTCAGCGCGAATGCGACATGATCCGGCGCGAAGTCGAGCCGGTGATGGACAAGATTTTGGAGATGGGCGACGGCGACGTCGCGGTCGGCACCGTGCGGGCGATCGAAGCGGGCGTACTCGATATTCCCTGGTCGCCTAACCGTTCGGTCAAGAGCCGCGTCATACCGGCGCGCGATGCCGACGGGTATTTCCGCATCCTCTCTCCCGGCCTCATGCCGTTCCCGAAGGATGTCTTGGCCTATCACGAGGAACGGCTGCGCCGGCGGGCCGAGAAGGAGAATATTCCGTACGGCGAGGAACTCGCGGTCGCCAGCGTCTATGAACTCAGCGATCCGCTGGCGAAGCTGATGCCGAGGGTCTTCGAGTAAGCGTTAGGGGAACGGATGTCGAGAGAGGCGTCCTCGGAAATCACTTTTTGCGCTGGGAGTGTAAGACGACAGGTTTCCCTTTCTCCACCAAGAGTGCGGCCATCTCGTCCGGCAGGAATCGTCACCCCCGCGCACCCAGCTTTCGCAGCCGAAGCGGCTGCTTCGGCGGAATAGGCAGCGGGGGGCCACGCTTTTGAAAAAGTTGAATTCCCGCTTCCGCGGGAATGGCGAATCAAAACCTGGTCGGATGATGACCTAATGTCCGATGCCCCGAGTCCAGCAACTGCCTATCTTGCGCCGCCGGGCTTCGAGAAGGAACTCGCGCACGAGTTGGGGTCGGATGCGGTCGCGTTCGGTCGCCTCTTCCTTGCCCCGGGTCCGCCCAAGCCGGCGGCGTGGACCGCCAACGTGTGGCACGAGCCTGGGCGGCTGGCCATTACTTCGATCGCCGACGGGGCCAAGCGATTGCGCGCGATCCAGCGCAACTGGGCGCTGTATTCCTCGCGCCTGCACCGGCGCGCGGCCTTGATCGCGGCGCGTCTGCCCCACGTTTCCGCGAAGCCGCTTCGGTTCCCCGCGCCCGCGCCTTCGGCCCCGCTCGGTTCCTGGACCCTGCTCGACGCTGGCGAAATTCTCGCCGCGCCCCGTTGCGCGAGCCCCTATCCCAACGGCGAAGTCCGCTTCGTCGAAGACAAGCAAGGCCCGCCCAACCGGGCATACCTGAAGCTTTGGGAAGCGTTGACCCTGCTTGGCCGCCATCCGGGCCCGGGCGATGCCTGCCTCGACTTGGGCGCAAGCCCCGGCGGTTGGACGTGGGCCTTGGCCGAACTCGGGGCTCGCGTCGTCGCCGTGGACAAGGCGCCGCTCGCGCCCGGCGTGGCAAAATTTCCCAACGTCGAGGTTCGCCTGGAAAGCGCCTTCGGCCTCAAGCCCACCGACGTCGGGCCGATCGAATGGCTATTCTCGGACGTGGTCTGTTATCCTGAGCGGCTGTACCGCATGGTCGCGGCGTGGCTCGATTCGGGACTGGCGCGGAACGTGATCTGCACCCTCAAGTTCCAGGGCGCGACCGATTTCGCCGCGTGTGCGCGCTTTGCCGGGCTGCCGGGCGGGCGCCTCGTCCATCTTCACCACAACAAGCACGAGTTGACCTGGATGTGGCCGGCGGCGTGACCGGCCGCTAATCCTTGCTCAGTTTAGCTTCATGGCTTGAATGTCGGCCTTGGTCCCGATTCCGAGCGAGAGCGGGAACGATACGTGATGGAAACGGGTGGTGGTGTTGTCGTCGTGGACGGCGAAGGACACGGTGTAGGCGCCGCCGGCTTTCATGATCTTGTCGTCGGCGGGGTTGCCGGTGTCGAGCTTGCGCCGCCACCCCAACGTATAGACGCCGTCTTTCCAGGCGCCCTTGGTGGCGTCGTTGTCGGCGGCCGAACCCTTGGCATCGGCGCGACTCACCAGCCGCCCGGGCAGCATATCGCCTTCCTTCCAGCCGGCATTGGGATCGTAGGGCGCCGTGTTTTCCTCGCGCAGCAGGGCGGCGGGTTTGGCGGGATTGCCGATGTCTTCGTCCCGGAGCGCCTTGGCGCCGACCTTCTTGGCGTCGAACATGAACTTGGGCGTCATGGTCTTGGGCTTGTCCCAACTCTTGGCGTCGGCGCGCGAGGCCGGCAGATACTTGAGCACCTCGTCCTTGTCGAGGCCGCCCTTGCCGAGATAGGGATGCTTTTCCACTTCGTCCTTCTTCGCCTCGCCCGGCATGTTGCGCATCCCGTTGTGGCAGGTGAGCCAGCACCCCTGCCGGGCGTATAGCGGAACCTTGCCGTCGTCGAGCATGATCGAGAGCCGGTCTTCGTACAGCGGCGGCTCCTTGCCGGCGCGCACGGACTCCTTCGCCCGATGCCCACCCCAGAACTTCCATTCCTTGCCGTCGAAGCGGATGTAATCGTGCATGCGGCCTTCGCGGGCCATGTTGGTTTTCAATTGGAAGCGGAAATAGAGATATTCGGCGTCGTGGGCGGCCTGCACGGCGAGGTCGAGCACGCCGTTCTTGCCGGCGATGGGGGCGGGCTCGAGCGGGCCGCCCTTGACCAGCTTGTTGCCCATGGCGGCTTCGTCGTCCTCGTGGCAGGACGCCGCGCAGGCCTTACCCTGTTGAACGGCGCGGTCGCCTTCTTGTGTTCGGGGCTGAGCAGCCACTCGTATCCGGACTGGCCAGGATAGAAGAGCTTGACCGTCTTCGGCGGAACCTTCGACCAGTCGATCGTCGCTGGATCGGCGGCTAGGCCCGTGGCGGGAAGCAGCAGTAAAGCGCAGGTAGCGGCAGCCAGCGGGATCATGACGGGGTGCGGCTTCATCGGTTTCTCCTGTCGTTCGAGGGCCAAAACCAACTCGCCCGCGCGCCCTTCGGGGCCGCGGGCCAACGCCGGTCGCCCAGGCTCGATATCCTCGAAAGAGTACCCGCGGACGGCGGCGGGCGCCTTGATCCAGGTCAATAGAACCAAGTCATTCGGCGGGTCCGGCGGCCATCGCCGCGCGCCAAATTCCCACTTGTGCGCGCGGGCTTTGGCCGTCTAGCCTCGATTGCCCGCTGCCGCCGCAAGACCTGCCTGCGCGAAGCCGCTTCGGCGAAGGAAGGTCGGCAAGGGCGAGGACAGGGACCCAGCCAGCGCAAAGGAGCAGTCAATGCCGATCGGTACCGTAAAGTGGTTCAACAAGACCAAGGGGTATGGCTTCATCGTTCCCGACGGGGGGGACAAAGACGTGTTCGTTCATATTACCGAGGTGGAGAAAGCGGGGATGCAGGGCCTGAACGAAGGCCAGCGGATCGCCTTCGGGGTCACGGAGGCTCCCCGTGGCCTCAAGGCCGTGGACATCCGGGCGTCGGAATAAGCCGGTTCGATTCCGGAAGCCGGGCCGGACCTTGCCGTCCGGCCCGGTTTTCGTTTGTCCCGAGCCTCGATGGAGCGCCTGTCCTTGGCCCGGCCGGCCTTCGTGGTAAAGTGCCGCCCTCGGTCCAGCAGCCTACTCGAAAGGTGTCACCGGTGCCGCGCGCGCGTCTTGCCATTCTTGTCTTCGCTTTGATCGCGACCGCCATGCCGGGCATGTCCGCAAGCGCGGCCAACGGCACCGCGCGGCCCGCCGCCGCGACGATCGGATGGGAGCGCGAACTCGCCGCCGCCGAGCGCTACCTGCGCGCCGCTCTCCACGACGAAACGACGGCGCGTCGCCATCGCGATGCGCTCAAGCGCGTGCAGGAAGAGGCCGGTGTCGCCAAGGTCGCGGCCGAGCGCGAAGTCAAGACGGCCCATGACCTGCTCGAGGCGCTCGGAGTGGCGCCGCCCAAGGACGGGCCCCGCGAAAGCGCGGAGGTCGCCGGCAAACGCCGCCAATACACACGCGAGGTCGCGCAAGCCGGCGAGCGCGCCGCGCTTGCCGACGTGGCGTTGCGCCGCGCCCGCGAGATGGAAGCGGAAATCACGACGCTCGCGCGCACGAGTCTGATCGAGCGTCTGCTCGGGCCGCTGCCGATGCCGCTCGCGCCCGCCGTCGTCGCCAAAGCGGTCCCGGAGGCGGTGGCGCTCGCGGGAAAGATCCTGCGGTCTCCGGCGGACTGGTACGGGAGTCTTGCCGATCCCGCCGACGCCCAGGCGTTGCTCTGGCGTGGGCTGTTCCTTGCTCTTTTTGTCGCCGGCGCGGCGATCGCGGCGCGGCGCGGTTTGCTCAGGCGCTTCGGTTACGACGCCACGATCGTCGAGCCTTCCATCGCCCAGCGCATCCTTGCCGCGGTGTCGGAGGCGGTTGCGCGCGGCTTGGTCCCGGCGGCGATCTTGGGCGGGGCGCTCGCGTGGGTCAACCGCGACGGGGCTCTTCTTGACGGGGTTTTCGCCGCGGTTATCAACGGCGCGCTCGTCGCCGCTCTGGTCGTGGTGATCGTGCCGGCGCTGACCCGGGCGCTGCTCGCGCCGAAACTCGCCGCTTGGCGGATCGTCGCGGCGCCGCCGGAAGAGGGCCGCGGGCTCGCGCGCCGGATCAACCTTCTCGCCCTGTTGTTCGCCGCCGATCTCTTCTTCCGAACCATCTTCCGGACGGCGTCGGGTTCGGCGGAACTGACCTCGCTTTTCTTCGCCGTCGCCACCGCGGCGGAAGCGATCCTATTGGTGATCGTCGCCGAGCATCGGCTGTTGCGCGGGCTGGGGGGCGGATTGTGGCCGATCCTGCGCCGGATGCTGCTCGCGGTTGCGCTCGTTTCGGTCGGCGCGGTCGCCGTCGGCTATGGTTGGTTCGGGCGCTATCTGATCGAAGCCACGCTCTATTCGATGGCCGTGTTCGGAGGGTTTTTCCTCTTGCGCGGCCTGGTCGGGGAAAGCATCCGCATCCTGCTTGGCTCTGAAATCGCGCGCACGCGCTTGCACGTGTCCGCCCGAACGCTGCAACGGCTCAAATTCTGGCTTGGCACCGCCGTCGATCCCGCGCTGGCGCTGCTCGGGCTGTTCCTGGTGGCGCCGTTCTGGGGCATTCCCCACCAAGACATAACCGACGAGATCGTGTCGGTGGGCAAGGGATTCCGCATCGGCAACATCACGTTCTCGCCCATTGCCATCGTGACCGCGCTGGCGGTGTTCTTCGCCGGCATGGCGATCACGCGCATGATCCAGCGCAAGCTGCTCGACGGGGTATTGCCGGAAACGCGCCTCGAAGTCGGCCTCCAGTATTCCTTGACGGCGGGGGTCGGATATATCGGCTTCATCGTCGCCGCCGCGCTGGCGGTCGCTGTCGCTGGCGTCGATTTGACCAACATCGCGCTGATCGCGGGCGCGCTCTCGGTCGGTATCGGTTTCGGCTTGCAGACCATCGTCAACAATTTCGTCTCCGGCCTGATCCTGCTGGTCGAGCGGCCGATCAATGTCGGCGACTGGGTGGTGATCGGCGCCCGCGAAGGAAAGGTCAAACGCATCAGTTTCCGCGCCACCGAGATCGAAACCTGGCAGCGCGCCTCGGTCATCATTCCCAATTCCGAGATCCTCTCGACCGCGGTGATGAATTGGACGCTCAACGACCGGACCGGGCGGATCGAGATTCCGATCGGAATCGCCTACGGTTCGAACACGGAAAAGGCCCGCGACGTGCTTCTGGCGTGCGCCCGGGCGCACCCGCGCACGCTGGCCGAGCCGCCGCCGACGGTTCTGTTCCGCGCCTTCGGCGAATCGAGCCTCGATTTCGAGCTGCGTTTATTCACCAACGACGTGACCGAGCGCGGCGCGACCGTCAGCGATCTCCTGTTCGCCATCGACCGCCGCTTCCGCGAGGAGGGTATCGAGATTCCCTACCCGCAACGGGTCGTGCACCTCGCCGGGACATTGCCGGGAAAGATATAAGCCTTTTACCGCGCGAAAGGCTGCATATGCCGGCGCATGAAGGCGCTCGCGCGATGCATCGCGTCGCGGGCGGCCAAGTCGTCGGCGAAAGTGCGGACGTGCCGTTCCCGGAAATCGAAACCGCGTCCCACGCCCGGATAAAGCGCGAGAGTCACGTCGCGCCCCTTGGCGCGCATCGCTTCCGCCGCCATCTCGATACCTCGGCGGCGCTGATACTGCTCGGCGTCGCCAAGAAGAAGGAGGGTCGGAACGGTAAGGCTTTCGACCTCGGGCGCGTAACGATAGACCTGCATCGGCTCGGGCGCGTTTGGGTCTTGCAGATGGGGGTAGTAGCCGACGTAGCAGGCGACGCCGGTCGCCTGGCGCTTCTTGGTCACGGCCGCCTTCAGGGTGTAGTAACCGCCGCGCGAGATCGAATAAAGGCACGCGCGCGCGGCGGAAATCTCGGGAAGCGTCAGCAGATGGTCGAGGCCGGCGGCGGTGTCGTCCTCGAGGACATAGTCGTGCTCGATCGGCATCGCCGGGATGAAACGGGCCTGATAAAGATCGGGCGCGAGCACGACAAAACCCTGCGCCGCGAGGCGGCGGGCATGCGCCCGGTTGACGTCGTCGAGGCCGCGCCGGCCATGCACGAAAAGAACCGGCGGGTACTTGCCGCCGCCCTGGGGGTTGAGCAGAAGCGCCGCGACGTCTTCGTCGCCGCTCTTGTAGGTCAGTTCTTTTGCTTCGACGGGATAAGCGGGCGACGACGGCAGACGGCCTTCCGTCCACCAAGCGTCGTCCCACCACCAGGGCGCCTCGATTTGGCGCGTCTGCTGTGCGCCGGCGGGCGCGGCGGCAAGAAGCAGAAAAATGACTATGCCGCTTCTTGTCAATTTCGCACCCAACACCCTTGCCAAAGACATCTCCGATCTCCTCAAAATCAACTTTCCAATTGCGAATCCCTCTATATTTTCCAATCGGTTATCGAGGGACAGACGCACTATTTCCGCATACCGCGGACGGGCTCGTTGTGCAAGAACACCCTTGCCGTAAGGGCGCGAGCGATTATGGTAGCCGTTGGAGCGATAAGGGGTTGATGCATATGCCTATTTTGCGGGTCGTCGCGGCGGCGGTACTGGGCGTGGTTGTGGCGGCGTCGGCGGCGGAAGCGGCCGATATCGTCTCGCATCGCGGCGTCTATGGCCTCAAGCTCGGCTCCAGCCGCCAGGGCGGGGCGT
>SHWG01000047.1 GCA_009693905.1 Rhodospirillales bacterium
GCGTCGAGATTTATCTCGCCGACACGCTGGGCGAACTCGGTCTTTTCTACCGCCTCGCCCGCGCCGCGTTCATCGGCAAGTCGCTGGTGCCGCAGGGCGGGCAAAATCCGTTCGAGGCGGCAAGGCTCGGCTGTCCTATCCTGTTCGGTCCGCACATGACGAATTTCGTCGAGGTCGCGGAACGCCTCACCGGCGCGGGCGCCGCCGTCGCGGTCGCAAACACGGCCGAGCTGGCGATGACCCTCGATCGGATTCTCGGCGACGCGCACACTCTGGCGCGCATGGCCCGCGCCGGCGCGGACTTGGCGAACGCCGAATCCGGGACGCTCGACGCCGTGCTCGCCGCGCTCGCGCCGCTCCTCGACGGAGGCATCCGTGCGCGCGCCTGAGTTCTGGACCGGGGCCGAGAACGCCTGGTTTGCCCGCGCGCTGGCCCCGCTCGCGCTTGCATGGGCGGCGGCGGGGCGCGTCCGCCGCGCGCTCGTTCCTTCCTTCCGGGCCGAGGCCAAGGTGCTCTGCGTCGGCAACCTGGTCGCGGGCGGCGCCGGCAAGACCCCGCTCGCCCTCGATCTTGCCCGGCGTATCCTGCACCGCGGACACTCGGTCCATATCCTCGCCCGCGGCTACGGTGGAACGCTCTCCGGGCCGGTCAAAGTGGATTTGGCCCGGCACAAGTTTACCGAAGTCGGTGACGAGGCGCTCCTGCTCGCCCGTCTCGCCGCGACCTGGGTCGGGCGCGACCGCGCGGCTGCGGCCCGCGTCGCGTGCGCCGACGGCGCCCGTGTCCTGGTCATGGACGACGGTTTCCAGAATCCTTCGCTTACAAAGGATTTTTCGGTCCTGGCGGTGGACGGCGCGGTCGGTTTCGGCAACGGGCGCGTCATGCCGGCGGGGCCGCTGCGCGAGTCGCTCGAACACGGGCTCGCGCGCGCGGACGCGGCCGTGATTTTCGGCGCCGACGCGAGGAACGCCGCGTCCCGCATCCGGGCCCTCCGCCC
Source organism: Rhodospirillales bacterium (assembly GCA_009693905.1). GTDB lineage: Bacteria > Pseudomonadota > Alphaproteobacteria > Rhodospirillales > 2-12-FULL-67-15 > 2-12-FULL-67-15. The sequence continues at coordinate 999 of SHWG01000047.1, forward strand.
GGAACTCGCGGTGCTACAGGCGCGCTTCGCGCCCGGACCCGAGGCCGCTCGGCTCAAAGGCCGCCCGGCGCTCGCCTTCGCCGGTATTGGCCGGCCGGAGAAATTCTTCGCCACCGCGCGCGAGGCCGGCGTCCTGGTGCTCAAAACCGCCGATTTTCCCGATCATCATGTCTATTCGGATTCCGATCTCGCCGGAATCTTCCGCCGCGCCGCGGCCTTGGGCGCGGTGCCGCTGACCACGGCCAAGGACGCGGCCCGAATGCCTCCTTCGGCGCGGGCCGCGCTCGAGGTCTTGACAATGACCCTGGTCTGGGAGGACGAAGCGGCGCTCGAAGCCCTTCTCCACCGGTTCCTGCGCTCCCGATGATCCGCGCTCCCCGCCTCGCCCCCGCCTTTCGCCGCTTCGTCGTGCATCCGATCGAGGCGGCGTGCGCGTTCGCCCTCTATCTGCTGTTCAAGCTCCTGCCGTTCGAGGCGGCGTCCACCGTCGGCGGTTGGCTTGGACGCACGGTTGGGCCCTGTCTTCCTCTCACCGAGCGGGCGCGGCGCAACCTGAGACGCGCATTGCCGGAAAAGACCGAGCCGGAGATCGCCGCCATCGTCCGGGCGATGTGGGACAACCTCGGCCGCCTCGCGGCGGAATTCCCCCATCTCGGCGAGATCAACGTCTACGACCCGGCGGGCCCGGTCACGGTGTCCGGGGCGGAATGGGTGGACGCGTTGCGCGACGACGGCCGGCCGGGGTTCTTCTTCTCCGCCCACTTCGGCAACTGGGAAATTCTCTCGCTCGGCGCGACGCAAAGAGGTCTTCCGGTCGATCGGGTTTATCGCGCCGCCAACAACCGCCTGGTCGAATGGCTTTACCGGTTTGGCCGCGCCGCCGCCCCGGGCGCGCAGATCCCCAAGGGCCCCGGCGGCGTGCGTCAGCTTTTGCAATCGCTGCACGCGGGCCATCATCTCGGCATGATGGTGGACCAGAAAATGAACGACGGTATTCCGGTGCCGTTCTTCGGACGGGACGCCATGACGTCGACTGCCTTGGTCGATTTGGCGCTCCGCTTCGACTGTCCGGTGGTGCCGACGCGAGTCGAACGCGTCGGCGGCGCGCGTTTCCGCCTCGTCATCGACCCGCCGCTGGAGCTGGTCAAGACCGGCGAGCGCGCCGCCGACGTCGCCGCCAACACTGCGCGCATCAACGCGATCGTCGAAGGCTGGGTGCGCGAACGCCCCGAGCAATGGCTCTGGCTGCACAATCGCTGGCCGGATTAGACAGCGTCACCCTTTCCCCAGGGCCGCCGCCAGCGCGCGGACGAGATCGGCCTTGATATCTCCTAAGTCCTCGAGCCCGACCGAAAGCCGCACCAGCCCGTCGCCGATGCCCATGCGCGCGCGCTCGGCCGCGCCGAGCCGTTGGTGCGTGGTGGTGGCGGGATGGGTGATCAGGCTTTTCGAATCGCCCAAGTTGTTGGAGATGTCCACCAGTTCGAGCGCATCGAGGAAGCGGAAGGCGGCGCGCTTGCCGCCGGCGAGATCGAAGCTCACCAGGGTTCCCCCCGCCGTCATTTGCTTCATCGCCAACCGGTGCTGGGGATGCGAGGCGAGCCCGGGGTAAAGCACGCGCCGGATGCCCCGGCGCCCTTCCAGGAACCGGGCGAGCTTGAGCGCGGCGTCGCATTGCGCCTTGAGGCGGAGATCGAGGGTCTCGAGCCCCTTCAACAGCACCCAGGCATTGAACGGGCTCAGCGCCGGGCCGGTGTGGCGGTAAAAGGGCGTGAGTTGGTTCGCGTAATAATCGCGATCGTTGGTCAAGATCGCGCCGCCCAGCGTGCGGCCTTGGCCGTCGATGTGCTTGGTCGCGGAATAGACGACGATGTCGGCGCCGAGTTGCAGCGGCTTTTGCAACAACGGCGTCGCGAACACGTTGTCCACCACCACCTTGGCGCCGGCGCGGTGGGCGAGTCGGACAACCTTGGGGATGTCGATGATCTCAAGGGTCGGATTGGAGGGGCTTTCCAGAAACACCGCGCGGGTGGGACGCGCGAGCGCCCGCGCCCAAGCCTTGAGGTCGGTGCCGTCCACCAGCTCGGTCTTGATGCCGAACCGGGGCAAAATATCGTGGATGACGTAATGGCAGGAGCCGAACAGCGCGCGCGCGGCGACCACCCGTTCGCCGGCGCCGGCCAGGCACGCGAGTGAAGCGAACACCGCCGCCATGCCGCTCGCGGTGCCGACGCAGATGTCGGCCTCCTCGATCTCGGCGAGCCGGGTTTCGAACATGGTCACGGTTGGGTTGCCGTAGCGCGAATAGATGTAGCGTTTGGTCTTACCTTTGAACGCGCGCTCGGCCTCGGCCGCCGAGCCGTAGACGAAGCCCGAAGTCAGGAACAGCGCCTCGCTCGTCTCGGCGAACAGCGTGCGCGCGAGCCCGCCGCGCACGAGCCGGGTCGCGAGCTTGCGCTTGCCGGCGCTCTTCAGGCAGTTTTCGGCCATGGTCTATGGTCCTTCTCGTTCGCTCGATCGCAACAAAAAAGCCCTAACCGCGCGAGGTCAGGGCTTTGCCAGCTCCAACCTTTTAGCGGTTTTTTTTAACGTGGCCGCAAGCCGGTTGGGCAAATCGCCACGTGAACGGGCGTTTTAGCCCGCCCCAAGGGGACTGACAAGGGGACTTATGCGTCGTCCTCGCCCGCACGGCCCACCACCGCCCGGCGCAGCCGCCGGACCGCGAACCAGACCAGGGCCAACACGACCGGGATGGCGAGCCCGGCGGCGAGATCGGGATCGACTTTGACGCCCACCCCGTGCGCCGCCTTGGCGGCATAGGCGACCAGCCCGACGAGATAATAGCTGATCGCCGCGACCGAGAGTCCTTCGACCGTCTGTTGCAGGCGAAGCTGGGTCTTGGCGCGGCGGTTCATGGAGCGGAGCAGGTCGCGGTTCTGCGCCTCGTGCGCCACATCCACCCGCGTGCGCAGGAGATCGCTCGCCCGAGCGATGCGGACCGAAAGGCTTTCCTGGCGGGCATGCACGTTGTTGCATGTTTCCATCGCCGGGGCGAGGCGGCGGAGTAGGAACTCGTTCAAGGGCTGCATCCATTCGAGGCGGGTCCCGCGCAAGTCCTCGAATCGCTGGCACACCAGCGCGAAATAGGCCCGCGCCGCCGAAAAACGGTAGTTGGTGGTGGCGGCGACGGCTTCGGTCTCGGCCGCCAACGTCGAGAGGCGTTTCAGCAGCGCGTTTTCGTCGCCGAGACCGGAAATTTCGGACAGCATCCGGACCGATTCGGAAAGCTCCTGTTCCAGCGTCACGATCTTCGGCAGCGCGGCGCGCGCGAGCGGATAGGCGAGCATGGCGAGCAAATAGTAGGCGTTGATCTCCACCAGTCTTTGCGCCAGGCGGCCCAACTGGCGTTGATTCAATCCTAAGTCCTTCACCAGGAAACGGCCGTAGCCGTCGGCGTGCACCCGCGCGTCCGTCCAGACCCGCGCTTGGCCGTCGTGCACGGCGCTGCCGATCACGGTGTTGTTGTCGAACAGTGCCGCGGTTTTCTCCACCGCCCGGTCGGGCGTCGAGGCGGGCTCGATCGCGATGTGGACCGCCGAGATTGTCTCGCCCGGGATCGCCCGCACCCAGTCGGCGGGAAGGCGCATCGCCGGCGGTTCCTTGAACGGCTGATCGAAGGCTCCGTCGGCGGCGAAGGTGTAGGTCGAGAACTCGGTGTGCTGTTCCCAGCGGAACAGCAGCGTCCCGAGGCGGGCGGAGAAAAGGGCCGCGTCCGCGGGCGGCGGCGCGACGTTGAACGCCTGGCACAACTGGGCGAGATGGGCGCGCTCCGCCGCCTGGCGGCCCTCGCCGGTGAGCACGGCGAGATGGGATAGGCGCGCCGGCGCGCGCAGGAGCAGATAGGGCCGGGCGTGGATTTCGTCCACGAGGCCGCGGCGCTGGGGGTGTTCGGGGAAAAGTGTCATATAACCCTTCGGGGTTTCGGGTCGTCTTTTGCCTCTTCACCCCCTATATATCATAGGAACCGCCGCTCCGGCCCCCCGCTTCCATGACCAAGCGGTGAAGGTTGCGTGAAGGAATCCATTATCCATGCCCCCACTCCCCGCCTCCAACCTCGCCCAAACCGACGAGCTGTTCTATGGCCGCGCCGGGCTCGACCGCGCGCGCGCCGAGCGTCGGGTCGAGGACGCGCTTGAGGGCGCCGACGACGGCGAATTGTTCCTCGAATACCGGCAATCGGAGGCGCTCGCCTTCGACGACGGCCGGCTCAAGACCGCGAGCTTCGACTCGGCGCAAGGTTTCGGGCTCCGCGCCGTCTCGGGCGAGGCGACCGCGTACGCGCACGCGACCGAGCTTTCGGACGCGGCGCTCAAGCGCGCCGCCGACACGGTCCGGGCGGTGCGCTCGGGCACCGGCGGAACGCACGCCGAGCCTCCCGCCGGCACCAACCGCGCATTTTACGGTCCCGACAATCCGCTCGAGGTCATTCCCTTCGCCGCCAAGATCAAAGTGCTCGAAGACATGGACGCTTATGCCCGGACGAAGGACCCGCGCGTCAGGCAGGTGAGCGCGTCTTTGGCCGGCTCGTGGCAGGCTGTGCAGATCATACGCGCGGGCGGCTTGCGCGTCGCCGACATCCGACCCCTGGTCCGGCTCAACATCCAGGTGATGGTCGAGAAGGACGGCCGCATGGAGACGGGAAGCTACGGCACCGGCGGGCGGGTCGCGTACGATCGCTTTATTACTCCCGAATCCTGGCGCTACGCGGTCGACGAGGCGCTGCGCCAGGCGCTGGTCAACCTCGAATCGGTCCCGGCGCCGGCGGGCGAGATGCCGGTGGTGCTCGGCGCCGGCTGGCCCGGAATCCTGCTCCACGAAGCGATCGGGCACGGCCTCGAAGGCGACTTCAACCGCAAGAAGACCTCCGCCTTCGCCGGGTTGATGGGAACGCGGGTCGCCGCCCCGGGCGTAAGCGTGATCGACGACGGCACGCTCGCCGACCGGCGCGGCTCGCTCACCGTCGACGATGAGGGCACGCCCAGCAACCGGACCGTGCTGATCGAGGACGGGATCCTGGTTGGTTTCCTGCACGACCGCCTGAACGCGCGGCTGATGAACATGCGCCCGACCGGCAACGGCCGGCGCCAGAGCTTCGCCCATTCGCCGATGCCGCGCATGACCAACACCTACATGCTCGCGGGCGCACGCAAGCGCGAGGAAATCATCGCCTCGGTCAAGAAGGGCCTCTACGCCGTCACCTTCGGCGGCGGGCAGGTGGACATCACCTCGGGCAAGTTCGTGTTCAACTGCACCGAGGCCTATCTGATCGAGGACGGCAGGATCGGCGCGCCGGTCAAGGGCGCGACGCTGATCGGCAACGGCCCCGACGTGCTGACCAAGGTTTCGATGGTCGGCGACGACATGGAACTCGATCCCGGCATCGGCACCTGCGGCAAGGACGGCCAGGGCGTGCCGGTCGGCGTCGGCCAGCCGACGCTCAAGGTGGATCAACTCACCGTCGGCGGCACGGCGGTGTGAGGCGTCGTCAATACGCGTATTCCTTGAACACCGGATCGACGCGGCCGCGCCAGCGCCGCTCGAAGGCGCGGAGCAGTTCCTCGGCCGGCGTCAGCCCAGATTCGGCGATCTGGAACAGCGGATTGAGAAAGTGGGTTTCGTCGAAGTCGAAGAAATCGAGTTCGGCGCGTCGCGACAGCCCGGCGTGGGCGATTTCCAGCACGTCCAACGCGAGATCGCCGACGGTGCGATTGCGGAAGGGCGTTTTCAACGCGAGCCGCGTCACGTCGGCGCGCAAGGTTTCGCGCTCCTCCGCCGTCCAGTCCTTGACCAGGTCCCAGGCGGCGTCGAGCGCGCCCCGGTCGTACAGCAGCCCGACCCAGAGCGCGGGCAGCGCGCACAATCTGGCCCACGGCCCGCCGTCGGCGCCGCGCATTTCGAGAAAGCGCTTCAAGCGCACTTCGGGGAACGCGGTCGTCATGTGCGCGGCCCAATCGGCGATCGTCGGCCGATCGCCGGGCAGCGCCGGGAGCCGGCCTTTAAGAAAATCGCGGAACGACTGGCCCGAGGCGTCGATATAACGCCCATCGCGGTAAACGAAATACATCGGCATATCGAGCAGGTATTCGGCGTAGCGCTCGAAGCCGAATCCCGGCTCGAACACGAACGGCAACATGCCGGAGCGATCGGAATCCGTGTCGGTCCAGATATGGCTGCGGTAGCTGAGATAACCCGAAGGCTTTCCATCCTTGAACGGCGAGTTGGCGAAAAGCGCGGTCGCGACCGGCTGCAATGCCAGCGACACGCGGAACATCTTGACCATCATCGCTTCGGAATCGAAATCGAGATTGACCTGCACGGTGCAGGTGGATTGCATCATGTCGAGGCCGAGATGGCCCTTCTTCGGCATGTAGGAGCGCATGATCGCGTAGCGGCCCTTGGGCATCCACGGCATCTCGGCGCGCGGCCATTTCGGCTGGTAGCCGAGGCCGAGAAATCCGATCTTGAGTTCGCGCGCCACCGCCTTGACCTGCTTCAGATGTTCGCTCACCTCGGTGCAGGTCTGGTGTATGGTTTTGAGTGGCGCGCCGGAAAGTTCCACCTGGCCGGCGGGCTCGAGCGAAACCGCGGCGCCGTCGGCGCGCTTGAGCGCGATCGGATTGCCGTTCTCCATTTCCGGCTCCCAGCCGAAACGGGTGAGCCCCATCAGGAGCGCGCGGATGCCCTGCTCGCCCTCGTATTCGAGCGGGCGCAAATCCGACAGGCGATACGCGAACTTCTCGTGCTCGGTGCCGATGCGCCAGTCCGCCGCCGGCTTGCATCCGGCGGCGAAGTATTCGACGAGCTGGCGCTCATCGGCGATCGGCTCGGACGGTCCTTGCGGGGCTCCAGACATGAATCGGTTCCTCGATTTATTCCCGGGGCGGCGGGAGCGCGCGCCCGTCGCCGGCGAGCGCCTGCCAGCAGGCGAGCACGGCGAGCGCCGCGGTTTCGGCCCGCAAGAGGCGCGGGCCGAGGGCGATGCGGGTAACAAAGGGGAGCCGGGCGAGCGCGTCAAGCTCGGATCGCTCGAAACCCCCTTCGGGTCCGACCAGAAACGCGGCCGGCGCGGCCGGGTCGGCGCCGGAAAACGCATCGGCCGCGGGAACGCCGCCGCCGGTTTCGTCGGCGACATAGAGCCGGCGCGCGGGCGAATCGTCGTGCGAATGCACGCCTATCGGCGTGACGCGCGCACTAAATGATGCGCCCCTATCGGGGCGCGCGCCGGCCCAATCGCCGAGCGCGCGTTCAAGAGCGAGCGCCGGGCGCACTTCCGGAACCGTCAGGCGCCCGCATTGTTCGGCGGCCTCGATCGCCCGGGCGCGAAGCCTGGCGAGATTCACCCGCTCCACCACTGTGCGCCGGGTCAGAACCGGCTGCAGGACGGCAATGCCGAGTTCGGTCGCTTTCTCGACCACGAAATCGAGGGCGGTTTTCTTGAGCGGCGCGAACCAAAGCATCGCATCGGGTTCAGGTCCTTGCGCGCGCGTTCGCGCCCGGGCGATCGCCTCACCGCCCTTACGGCCGAGGGATTCGATTTGGGCGCGCCATTCCCCGTCGCGGCCATTGAACAGCAGCACGTCGTCGCCGGGCCCGAGGCGCATGACCTTGCCCGCATAGTGGGATTGATCGGGATGTAAGGGCACGGCGGCGCCGGGCCTGAGCGCCGCCGCCACATATAGTCGAACTTTCGCCCTCGATCCTTGCCGCCCGTCCATCGCCATTTCCTTCACCACCGAACTTCCGCGCCGATTGAATTAATCTCCACCAAGCCTAAACTTAGGCCCCCGCCTCTGGGCTCGAAAGAGGGTCTGTTTTATTTAATGCCGAAATGACCGAAGCCACCGACCGGACCGCGACCGACATCCCGACCGGAACCTGGATCGACCGGCTTGCGCCGGCGCTGGCGCGCCCTTACTTGCGGCTGATTCGCGTCGATCGGCCGATCGGAACCTGGCTGCTGCTTTTTCCCTGCTGGTGGAGCGTGGCGCTGGCGACCGAGGGACCGCCCGAACTCAGGCTCATGGTTCTGTTCGCCCTCGGCGCCGTCATCATGCGCGGCGCGGGGTGCATTCTCAACGACATCGCCGACCGCGATTTCGACACCCGAGTCGCGCGCACCCGCGCCCGACCGATCGCGAGCGGCGGAATCAGCGTTCCGAGGGCGGTTCTGTTCATGGCGATATTGCTGCTCGCCGGGCTCTGGGTGTTGATCCAGTTCAACAATTTCGCCATCGCCCTCGGCGTCGTCTCGCTTCCGCTCGTCGCCCTCTATCCTTATGCCAAGCGATTCACCTATTGGCCGCAAGCAGTGCTCGGCTTGACCTTCAATTGGGGGGCGTTGCTGGGATGGGCGGCGGTCCGGGGTGGGATCGATCCGGCCGCGCTCGCCCTTTATGCCGGCGGCGTGTTCTGGACGCTCGGCTACGACACCATCTACGCCCACCAAGACAAGGACGACGACGCGCTCGTCGGCATCAAATCGACGGCGCTCAAACTCGGCGACTTGACCCGTTCCTGGCTGTTTGCGTTTTACGGCGCGGCGCTCGTTCTCTTCGCTCTCGCCGGGTGGCTTGCGCATCTCGCTTGGCCATTCTTCGTCGCCTTGGCTCTCGCCGGCTTGCACCTTCTCTGGCAGGCGGGGCGCGTCAACCTCGCCGACCCGACCGACTGCCTCGCGATGTTCCGCTCCAATCGCGCGGTCGGATGGATCGTGCTCTCCGGTATCGTCGCCGCCCGCGTTCTCGCGCCCGCATAATCGGGGTGTCGTCCGGTTGTCAGGCCCGGAAAAGCCAGATACTCTAGGGGGTTAGGTGGGGATCGGGATTGATATCGCCGATTCTTGAGGGAAGAGCGCGATGGCCCAAGCGACCGACAAAACCACGACCGAAGCCGCCGGCGGAGGCGATTTCTATCGCCGCCTGATCGACATCGGCATCGCGCTTTCGGCCGAGCGCGACCTGAACCGCCTGATGGAGATGATCCTGATCGAGGCGAAGGAGATCAGCAACGCCGACGGCGGAACGCTCTACATTCGCACCGACGACGACAAGCTCAAATTCGAGATCATGCGGACCGATTCCCTCAAGATCGCCCTCGGCGGCACCACCGGCAAGCCGATCACGTTTCCGCCGCTCAACATGTTCAACCCCGCGACCAAGGAACCCAATCATCGCAGCGTCGCCACCCACTCCGCCCTCACCGGCACCTCGATCAACATTCCCGACGCCTACGAGGCGAAGGACTTCGATTTCTCCGGCACCCGCAGGTTCGACGCCGGAACCGGCTATCGCTCCAGGTCCTTCCTCACCGTGCCGCTCAAGAACAGCCAGAATGTCGTCATCGGCGTGCTCCAGCTTCTCAACGCCCGCGACGGCGCGAGCGGCGCGGTGATCCCGTTCAGCGGCGCTATCCAGCCGGTGATCGAGGCTCTCTCCTCCCAGGCCGCGGTCGCGCTCGACAACAGCCAGTTGCTCGCGGCGCAGAAGCGGCTGCTCGATTCCTTCATCCAGTTGATCGCCGGCGCGATCGACGCCAAGTCACCCTACACCGGCGGCCACTGCCTGCGGGTGCCGGAGTTGACCCTGATGCTGACCAGGGCCGCCTGCAACGTGGCCGAGGGGCCCTTCCGCGATTTCACCATGACCGAGGACCAATGGTACGAGCTGCACCTCGGCGCCTACCTGCACGATTGCGGCAAAGTGACGACGCCGGAATACGTGGTCGACAAGGCGACCAAGCTCGAGACAATCTACGACCGCATCCACGAGATTCGGACCCGGTTCGAGGTGGTCAAGCGCGACGCGGTGATCGAGTATCTGCGCGCGCTCCTCGATCAGCCGGAGAACGCGGATGCGCTCCGGCGCACATTGGAGGAGCGGCTCGCGCAACTCGACGACGATTTCGCCTTCGTCGCCGAATGCAACATCGGCGGCGAATTCATGGCGCCAGAGAAAATCGAGCGGATCAAGAAGATCGCCGCCGCCACCTGGAAGCGCACCCTCGACGATCGCATTGGAATTTCGCACGAGGAGCTCAAGCGCAAGCAGCAAGTCATGCCCCCCGAACTTCCGGTGGACGAACCGCTGCTCGCCGACAAAGTCGAACACATTTTTCCTCGAACGCCCTCGTCTTACTACATGCCCGACAACAAGTGGGGCTTCAAGATGAACGTCCCCACGCATGAATATAATCGGGGAGAGGTTTACAACCTGTCCATTACCCGCGGCACGCTCACCGCCGAAGATCGTTTCAAGATCAACGAGCACATGGTCCATACCATCCGCATGCTCAACGAACTGCCGTTTCCCAAGCACCTCAAGGCGGTGCCGGAATACGCCGGCGGCCACCATGAGACTCTGCTCGGCACCGGCTATCCCAAGCGCCTCAAGAAAGAGGACATGTCGATCCCGGCGCGGATCATGGCGATCGCCGACATCTTCGAGGCCCTGACCGCCGCCGACCGTCCCTACAAGAAGGCGAAGACGCTGAGCGAGTCGATCAAGATCATGTCCTTCTTCAAGAAGGACTTTCACATCGACGCCGAACTGTTCGATTTGTTCCTGACTTCGGGCATTTATCTCGATTACGCCAAGAAGTTCCTCAAATCCGAGCAGATCGACAAGGTCGACATCAACCAGTACCTCGGTCCGGTCCCGCCCAAGGCTCCCAAGCCCGCCGAATAACGACACCCGAAAGTCTTGACGGGCGCGGGCGCGGTCCCTAGAGCATTAACCGGCCTCATTTTTTGGGTTCCGATGTCCCGCTCGCGCGAATTCGCCCTGCATTGCAACACCTGGCCCTTCGTCGAGGCGCGCAACGTCTTGAAGCGCTTTGCCGCCAAGCCGCCGGCCAAGGGGTACGTGCTGTTCGAAACCGGCTACGGCCCCTCCGGCTTGCCGCACATCGGCACTTTCGGCGAAGTGGCGCGAACCGCGATGGTCCGGCACGCATTTTCGGTTCTTTCCGACTGGCCTTCGCGCCTGTTCGCCTTTTCCGACGACATGGATGGGTTGCGCAAGGTGCCCGACAACGTCCCCAATCAAGAAATGATGGTGCGCTTCGTCGGCGACAAGGCGAACGCTTTCGGCACACCGTTGACCTCGATTCCCGACCCCTTCGGCTGTTGCGAGAGTTTCGGCCATCACAACAATGCCCGGCTGCGCGCATTCCTGGACGCGTTTCAATTCGATTATGAATTCAAAAGCTCGACCGAGTGTTATCGGTCGGGTTTGTTCGATCCCATGCTGCGCCGGGCGCTGGAGAAGCATCGGGAAATTCTCGACGTCGTTCTGCCCGAACTGCGCGACGAGCGGCGGCGGACTTACTGTCCGTTCCTGCCGGTGCGCGAACGCGACGGTCGGCTTCAGGTATTGGAAATTCCGGCGGTCGAGTATTGTCCGAAAGACGGCACGATCGTCTTTCGCGACGAAACGGAAGGGACGTTCGAGGTTCCCGTCACCGGCGGCAACTGCAAGCTGCAATGGCGGGTGGATTGGGCGATGCGCTGGGCCGCGCTCGGCGTGGATTACGAGATGTCGGGCAAGGACCTGATCGATTCGGTCCGGCTCGGAGGCCGGATTTGCCGGATTCTTTCCGGCGATCCGCCGGTCGGCTTTACCTACGAGTTGTTCCTGGACGAAAAAGGCGAAAAGATATCGAAATCCAAGGGCAACGGCCTCACGGTCGAAGACTGGCTGCGCTACGCGCCGCCCGAAAGCCTGGCCCTGTTCATGTACCAAAAACCGACCGCGGCGAAGCGGCTCTATTTCGACATCATTCCGCGGACCGTGGACGAGTATCTCGCCCACCTCGTCCAGTTCCCCAAACAGGAGCCAGCGCGCCAACTCGACAATCCGGTCTGGCACATCCACCGCAGCCAGCCGCCGGCCGAGGATGGGCACTTGAGTTTCGGAATCCTCTTGAACCTCACCAGCGTCTCCCACGCCGAGGACAAGATGGTGCTGTGGAAATATATCACCCGGCTCCGCCCCGACGCGACCCCGAAAAACGCGCCGTTTCTGGACAAGCTGGTCGAACACGCCATCGTTTACTACCGCGATTTCGTCCGCCCGGCGAAGAAATACCGCCTGCCTTCGGCGATGGAGAGCGCCGCACTCGTCGAGCTTGCCCGGTCCCTGGCGGCGCTGCCCGAGGGCGCGGCCGCCGAAGCTTTCCAGTACGAGGTTTATGAGGTCGGCAAACGCCACCCGTTTCCCGATTTGCGCGCTTGGTTCAAATCTCTTTACGAGATTCTCCTCGGCCAGGCCGACGGGCCGCGCATGGGCTCCTTCATCGAGCTGTATGGACGCGCCGAAACGCTGGTGCTGATCGAGCGTGTGCTCCGGGGTGAATCCCTGGCCGAGGATTAACCCCGGCCGCGCGCGACTCCCCGATCGCGGTAAAAGCGCAAATCGCGCGCGAGCGCGCCGAGATTCCAATCATTCATGAATTTGCCGCCGGGAAGCCCAAGGCGGCGGCGGGAAATCGCGCGCAGCGCATCGCGGGCGAGCGCATCGAACATCAGCCGCCGGGCCTCGGCCTTGAGCCGGTCGCGGCGCACCGCCCCGCCGGCATGGGCGGCCGCGCGCAACGCCTTCGGGATCTCGCCGTCATAGCGGGCGTGGAGGCGAACCAGCACGCCCTTGGGGCCGCAAAAACTGGAGGAATATCTATTCATTCCTCTATAATGTATATATTCCTATCTCCAGTCAAGGGCCGTTTACACGGCATTCGCCGCGAACCGGCGCGCCCCGATAGGGGCGCAACATCCGATGCGCGCGGGGTTAAGCCCGCGCGCCCGCTCGGGGCCTTGGAAAATCAGGGGGATATAATCGATCGGGTCGCTGGGGCGACGAAGAACTCAGGTCCGGCTACTGGCTCGCCCACACCACCCGCGCCATCCAATCCACGTCCTCGAGCGCAAGCGTGCGATCCGTGTGCTTGGGATTGAGGGATTGCAGTTCGATCAGCTTGCCGGTGCGCCGGCGCAGCTGTTTCACCATCACTTCGCCGACTTTGGTGCGGATCACGACCCGGTCGCCCCGGCGCACGCTGGCGTGGGGAGCGACGATGATCGCGTCGCCATCGCGAAAGACCGGCTCCATGCTGTCGCCGCTGATTTCGAGAGCATAGGCCTGGGGATCGCCGAGCGCCGGAAACGGGATTTCATCCCAGCCCGAGCCGGTCGGATAGCCCGCGTCGTCGAAGAAGCCCGAAGCTCCGGCATGGGCGAAGCCGATCAGCGGAATGTTGCGAATGACGCCGCCGTTTTCCCCTTCGCTGACGTAGCTGACGAATTCCATCAGGTTGGCGTTGGTGGCGGTGAGGATCTTGGCGACGCTCTCGGTGCTCGGCCAGCGCAGCTTGCCCTCGCGGGTCGTGCGCTTGCTCTTGTTGAACGTGGTCGGATCGAGACCGGAGCGGCGCGCGAGCCCGGAGGGAGAGAACCCATGCTCCTTGGCCAGCCGGTCGATCGCGCGCCAGACGTCTGCGTGCTTCAGCATGGGAACATCGTCTTATAAACAGGACATTTTTTCACTAGGAATTTGTTGCTTTACTTCTGATATATAGGTATATATACTGTTATATTAGTAATTTATAGGAATAAGGACAACCACCATGCCCCGATTCCGCTTCGTCCCGAAGCCCCAAGGCGATGCGCCGGTCAAGCCGTTCGCCGACGCCGCGGAGGCCTGGTTCTGGTTCGCGCGCGCGGTCAAAGCACGACGCGACGGAGCCCGCTTCGCCGGCGGTCCCGGTTCCTGGCAGCGTCCGTGCGATCCCGACGATATCCGGCGCGCGCTTGTCGCGCTTTACCGCCGGTGCGCGGTCGACACGATCCATGTCGCGACCCTCGTCCGCTTCGGCGCGGCCGAACGCCCGCCCGATATCTCGCTGCGAGGAGGGGATCGCCTTCGTCGCGCCGTGGGACGAGGCAATTGATCGCCTTGCACCTCCGCTCAAGGCGAAAGGGATCGTCGCGGGCGCGCCGGAAAAGCCCATAACGACGCGAGAATTGCCGTGGTGGCCTTCACCAACGCCGAGCGGCCGCGCTGGCTCCGCTTCCTCGCCAGGGGATTCCGCCATTGCTTCGCGCTGGTGTGCACTTCCGGGCGCTGGGTCGTGATCAATCCG
>SHWG01000048.1 GCA_009693905.1 Rhodospirillales bacterium
GGGCGCTGATGCGGCCCCGGATTTCGGCGACGATCCAGGCGATCGTGTCCTCGTCGAGGGTCTCGATCGAAGCCGCGATCAGGTTGGCGAGCTCGGTCGCGCCGGGGGAAAGGCCGGACGTATCGACCTTGATGCGCGGGTGCGACAGCTCGGCCAGCCGTTTCAGGGTCTCGGCGTCGTCCCAGATGAGCCCGAAGTAGGCGCACGCCTGGCGGACGAACCCGGGCGAGGGCCGGCCGCGCCGGCCGTGCTCGAGCCCCGAGAGGTACGCCGCCGAAAGCCCGAGCTCCGCGGCCATTTCCTTTTGCGTCGCGCCTTTCTCGGCGCGCAGCTCGCGCAGCCGATGGCCGAAGGGGGTCATCGCGCGCGCGCCTCGCGCACGCGCCGGATCAGCACGTAGAGCGCGCCCGCGCCGCCGTGGCGCGGGCTGGCGTTGGCGAAAGCCAGGACATGCGCGCGCAAGGGCAGCTCGTTCAGCCAGCGCGGCGCGTTGGCGCGCAAAACCCCCGTCGTTCGCGCCTCCGTGTACCGCCCGCCTCCCGGCGGGACCGCGCCCTCTCTGCCGCCCTTGCCGGTGACGACAAGCATGCAGCGGTGTCCCGCGGCGCGGGCGCGGGCGATCGCGACGATCAGCGCGGTATGGGCCTCGGCTTGGGTGTATCCATGCAAATCCAGGGTCGCGTCGATCGGCAGCTCGCCACGGCGCAGGCTGGCCGCGGTGTGGCGATCCACGCCCGGCGCCGCGCCGGGATGAAGCGTGGACAATGACGGCGCGGACAGATTTCGCGCCGGCTTCGGAGCGGTCTTGGGCGGGCGTGGGGGCAGGGTCGCGGGCGCGGCGATTTTTTCTTTTTCCGTGCCGGCGGACAGATCCGCCCGGGGCAGCGGGGATCGTCCACGCTTTCGTTTCAAGGGACGCGCGCTTGCGGCCACCGCGCGCCAGAGATGCGCGTCGGCGGGGGTGACGGTGTTTCGGTTAGGCGTTTTCCTCATCCACCAGCACGATGAACAGCCGTTGCGGCCCGTGCGCGCCGAGCAGCAGCGTCTGCTCGATGTCGGCGGTGCGCGAGGGTCCGGTGATCCAGTTGACCGAGCGCGGCATGACGAATTCTTTTCCGGGACGGGGCGAGCGCGCGCGAAGCGCGGCCCAGGATTCCTCGTAGGTGCCGAGCAGGCGCCCTGTGGGCACGACCGCCACGTGCACCGGGGGCACGAGGGCGAGCGTCGTCGGGCTGGCGGCGCCGGAAACGAGGACCAAGGTGCCGGTTTCGGCGACGGCGGCGAAGGCCCCGGTCACGCCGACCGGATCGTCCCCCTCGCCCTTGCCCTCGGCCACGGAAAGCACGGGATGTTGCGCCCACGGAATGGACCTGAGAAAGGGGTCGGGGGCGCATTTAAGGCGGGGTTCGATGTTGTGGCGGGCCAGATACCCGGCCACCGCGCCGGGGACGTCGCGCACATGCTTGACCCGCGCCACGCTCGCCTGGACCCGCTCGGCCTCGGCGATGAACAGCGCGATCTGGCCCTCGCGCGCGATCCGGGCGCGGGCCGGAACCGGCCCCGGCGCGCGCGCCGCGAGCCGGGCCTCGACCGCGGCCGTGCCGGCGCCGCCCCGGCGGGGCGTGCACGCGTTGCGGATGTCGGCAAGCATCGCCTGGCGGCTGGCGCGGCTCATGGTCGTGCGCTCCGCGCGCGCAAGTCCGCGTACGGCTTCCTTTTTCTTTCCGCCTCGGCCCAGAGCGACATGAAGGTTTCGCCTTCGGGCGCGGGAAAATCGCGCGCACTCGTCCAGGCGCCGAGGAACGGCAATCGGCGAAAGCGCCGCCCGGGTCCGGCCAGATTCCCGAGGGCGCGGATCAAGGGCGCCATGATCGCGTGATAAAGCCCGGGCCGGGAGGCCACGGACGCCCACGCCGAAAGGCCAAGCCGGGCGAACAACGAGCCTCGCCCGGCCCGGTGCAGCCGTTCGCGCCAGGCGCGCAGCATCCGGGGCAGCGGAATCCGCATCGGGCAAACGCTTTCGCACCGGCCGCACAGCGTCGAGGCGTTCGGCAGGTGCCGGGCTTCGTGCATCCCGATCAGGGCGGGCATCAGCACCGCGCCCATCGGTCCCGAATAGACCCAGCCGTAGGCGTGCCCGCCGACCGCGCGATAGACCGGACAATGGTTGAGGCAGGCGCCGCAGCGAATGCAGCGGAGCATGTCGCGGAACTCGCCCCCGAGCAGCTTGGCGCGGCCGTTGTCGAGCAGGATCACGTGATATTCGTCCGGGCCGTCGAGATCGCCGGGGCGGCGAGGGCCGGAGCAAAACGAGGTATAGACCGTGACGTCCTGGCCGGTGGCGGAGCGGGCGAGCACGCGCACGATCACGCTCGCGTCCTCGAGCGTCGGCACGATCTTCTCGATCGAGGCGATGACGATATGCACGCGCGGCAGCGTGTGGGTGAGGTCGGCGTTGCCCTCGTTGGTCACCAGCACGTTGCCGCCGGTCTCCGCGATCAGCATGTTGGCGCCGGTAATGCCGACGTCGGCGGCGAGAAAATCGGGCCGGAGCTTGGCGCGGGCCTCGGCGAGCAGGGCGTCCGGTTCGTTCAGCGCCCGCTCGCGCGGGAGTTCCTTGTGCGAAGCACGAAAGGTCTCCGCCACCTGGGCGAGCGAAAGATGGATGGCCGGAGCGATGAGGTGGCTCGGCGGCTCGCGCCGGAGCTGGATGATGTACTCGCCGAGGTCGGTCTCGACGGGGCGGATGCCGTGGCGTTCCAGGTGCTCGTTGATGGCGATCTCCTCGCCGATCATGGTCTTGCTCTTGGTGACGGTGCGGGCCCCGGCGGCGCGGCAGATTTCCAGGATCGCTTGCCGCGCCTCTTCGGCGTCGCGGCACCAATGAATCTCGCCACCGTTGGCGACGACTTGCCGCTCGAACGTTTCCAGATAAACGTCGAGATGGTCGAGAACGTGTTCCTTGATCTCGGTGGCCGCGTCGCGGAGCGCCTCGAACTCGGGCATACGGCCGGCGGCCTCCAGCCTGCGCGCCGGGAACCCGTCGGCGAGCTTGGCGAGCGCGGTTTGCAGCGTCGGGTCGCTAAGCGCGGCGCGGGCGTTGTTCTCGAAGCGGCCGGAAGTGCTTTCCATGGCGGTCAATCCCCGGCGATGGGCGGAGCGTCGGTCATGCCCGCCAGCACCTCGGCGACGTGGCGGACGGCGACTTTCGAGCCGCGGCGCTTGAGCCTTCCCGCGATGTTCATCAGGCAGCCCATGTCGCCGGCGAGAACGAAATTGGCGCCGGTCGCGACGATGTCGTCGGTCTTGACGTCGGTAATGGCCGCCGAGACGTCCGGATACTTGACGCAGAACAGGCCGCCGAACCCGCAGCAGGTTTCCGCCTCGGGCCCCTCGCGCAATTCGAGCCCGGCGACGGTGGCGAGCAGGGCGCGCGGCTGGCGCTTGACGCCTAGCTCGCGCAGCCCCGAACAGGAATCGTGGTAGGTCACGGACGCCTTGAGCCGCGCCGCGACCCGGGTCACGCCCCGCACGTCGGCGAGAAACGAGATTAGTTCATGGGTTTTGGCGGCCAGCGCCCGGGCGCGCGGCTCCCATTGCGCATCGCCGGCGAACAGCTCGGGGTAGTGGGCGCGGATCATCCCGGCGCACGAGCCGGACGGCGCGACCACGTAATCGAACGGCTCGAAGGCGGCGATCAGGCCGCGCGCGACTTTCCCGGCGTTGGCGGAATCGCCCGAATTCCAGGCCGGCTGGCCGCAGCAGGTCTGGGCGCGGGCGACCTCGACCGTGCAGCCGGCTTCCTCAAGCAGCTTGATGGCGGCAAAGCCGACGGTCGGGCGCATCAGATCGACGAGACAGGTGACGAACAACCCGACGCGGGGCGAGGCGGGTACGCTGGTTGTCGGGGCCGACATGGCCGGAAGATTGGCCGGGGCGCGCGCCAAAGGCAAGGAAGCGCTTTCAGGGCGCGGGCAGGTTTTTGGGTCGGAGCACGAACAATTCCGCCGGGTGCTTGAGCGCCCCGGCTTGGGCCTCGGCCTTCGGCCCGGCGCCGAAAAATACGTCGACGCGCAGAGGGCCCTTGATCGCGCTGCCCCGGTCCTGGGCCAGCGCGAGACGGCGGAGCGGGCGGGCGGGGTCGAGCGGATCGCGGGTCGCAAGATAAAGCGGCAGTCCGAACGGGACGAACGCCGGATCGACCGCGAAACTGCGCTCGGGCGTGAGCGCCACCCCTTCCGCCCCGAGCGGCCCTTCGCCCTCGGTCTCGCGAAAAAAGATGTACGAGCGGTTCTCGCGCATCAGCGCCGCGCCCTCGGCGGGGTGGGCGGCGATCCAGTCGCGGATCGCCTGCATGGTGACGGCTTCGAGGGGCGTGACCCCGCGTTCGACGAGAACCCGGCCGATCGCGGTGTAGGCGTGGCCGTTGCGCGCGGCGAAGCCGAGCCGGACCGTGTTCCCTTCCTTCATCGTCACGATGCCCGAACCTTGGACGTGAAGAAAAAACGCGTCGCGGGCGTCGTCGACCCAGAGGATTTCGAGGCCTCGCCCCGCGAGCGCGCCCGCTTCGATCGCGGCCCGGTCGTGATAGGGCCCGGAGCGGCTCTTTTCGATCAGGTCGGCGGGCGACCGATAAATCGGAAACCGATAGCGCGCATCCGGCTTGCGCGCGCCCTTGAGGGCGGCTTCGTAGTAACCGGTGGCGAAGCCGGCGTTTCCAGCGGCGTCGCTCGCGCGCCAGACGCGAAACTCGGATTCGAAAAAGCGCCGCGCCGTTCGGGGATCGTTCGCGCCGAGGCGCCCGGCGGCGGCGCAAATTCCCCGCCAGTCTCCGGCCCGGCCCATCAGCCCTTGGGGGTCGAGCGCCGCGTCGGGAGAAAGTTTTTCGATCCGGCGGCACGATTTCAAGAGCGCCGGGATCGCGGCGCCGGCGTCGTCGTCGGCCCAGCCGGCGAGATCGGAAAAATCCGCGCGCGCGAGCACGAGCTTCGCGGGCGGCGGCGGCAGGGCGCATCCGCCGACAAGGGCCAGCAGCAAGATCAGCGGGGAAAAACGCGGAGCGGCGGGCAGCCCGGGCATCGTGCCGTTATTCGACGCTTTCGGTCGCGACCAGCGTCCAATTGGGATCGCGCGCGCGGGTGTCGCGTTGGAACGTCCACAGGTCGGTGACGACGGCCACCTGGGCGGGATCGCCGGAGACGATTTGGCCGTCGCGGCCGCGAATGGCGTTGATCTGGTCGCTGGCGAAGCGGACGGTGACGACGGCGTTGCGCCCGTCCATGTGGGCCTCGTCGATTTCGGTCGAGCGGATGCCGACCAGGGTGTTTTCGAGTTTCTCGCCGGCCTCGTCGCGCGCCTTCACGGCCTCGGCGAAATTGCCGTAAACCTCGGCGCTGAGAAACGCCTTGATTTTGTCGATCTCGCTCTTGGCGAAGGCTTCGAGGATCGCCTCGAACGCGCCCCGCGCGCCGCGGGCAAATGTTTCCGGGTTGAAGGCGGGATCGGCGAGCTTGATCTGGGTCAGGCCGTCGGCCAGCGTCGCGTTGCCCTGCGCGGCCTTGGCAATCCCCTCGGCGCTGGCGGATACCGCTTCCTCGCCCGGGCGCGGCAGATGGACGACGTTGTCCGAGGGGGGCGCGTCGGGACGGCGCTCGGGCGCGGGCGCGGGACGCAAGGGATCGCGGTAGCCCCCCTCGTGGCCGTCGCGGCGGCCGAGCACGTTGCGCAGGCGCAATCCCAGGAATATCGCGACCATGGCGAGGAAAATGATGTCGATGAACTGGAATCCGTCGCCCATGTCGGTCGCGCGCTTTCACTCGGTACGTTTGGCGGCTCCATCAGCCTACCGCCCAGCCGGGCGGCGGTCCAGCAGGCTCGGACCCGGAAAAACTCCCGCCATTCGGTCACGTAGGCTCGGACGGGCGCCGCCGCGATGTCGTCGCCTCGAAACGGGCGCGGCGGGATTGTCTCCTTGTTCGATCCATGCTAGTTCGCACGGCCCAGATCGGCGCTAAACTCGGCTATCCCGCGTTCACACCCGGCAAGGACAGACCCCATGAATCCCGCGGACAAACCCGGCAATGGCCCCGAGGCCGCACCGCCCGCGAGCGGCGGGTCCCAGCCGATGATCGTCATCAACAGCCAGTACATCAAGGACCTGTCCTTCGAGGCGCCGGGCGGGATGAAGACCTTCGTCGCCATGCAGAAGACCCAGCCGGCCATCACCGTCAATCTCGACGTCCAGGTGACGCCCTTTCAAGACCCCCCCAACGTTTACGAGGTGGTGCTCACCGTCAAGGCGGAGTGCAAGATCGGCGAAGCCATCGGATTCATCGTCGAGCTCGCCTATGCCGGCGCTTTCACCCTCACTGTCGCCAAGGAACATCTGCAACCGGTGTTGCTGATCGAATGCCCGCGCGCGCTCTTCCCGTTCGCGCGCAACATTCTCGCCGACGTCACGCGCGACGGCGGCTTTCCGCCGCTGATGCTCGGAGTGATGGATTTCGCCGGGCTCTACCAGGCGCGGATGACCGAACTCGCCAAACAGCATGGCCAGGCCCCGGGCGCGGCTCCGGCCAAGCCGGCATAGCGGGTTACGCCTTCCAGACCGGATCCTTGAGCTTGGCGACGAAGGCCGCGTGCGCCTCGGCTTCGGCGTCGGTCGGCGCATGCGGGCGCGCGGCGCGGACGAGCGCGGCGTTCGCGGACCCGGCGCCTGAGCCGGCGCGGACGGCCGCGAACGTAAGCCCCGGCTGACGGCCGCCGATCAATTCGAGATAGACCTCGGCGAGCAGCATCGCGTCCTTGAGCGCGCCGTGGACCGCGCGCTCCGACGCGTCGATGCCGAAGCGGGCGCACAGCGCATCCAGGCTCGCCGACGCGCCGGGCGGGATTTTGCGCCGCGCGAGCTGCACCGTGTCGGTCGCGCGCGAAGCGTCGAGGGGCGCACGCTCGATCCGCGCGAATTCGGCGTTGACGAAGCCGAGGTCGAACGCCGCGTTGTGGATAATGAGCGGGGAATCCTCGATAAAGGCGACGAGGTCCCCGGCGATCGCGGCAAAAACGGGGTGCGCAGCAAGGAACTCGCGCGAAAGTCCGTGCACCGCGACGGCGGCCTCGGGCACGTCGCGCTCGGGGTTGACGTAACGCTGGAACGTTTGCCCGGTCGGAACGTGATTGATCAATTCGACGCAACCGATTTCGACGATGCGGTCGCCGCCTCTCGGATCGAGCCCGGTGGTTTCGGTGTCCAAGACAATTTCGCGCATTGTCGGTCGAGCTCCGTCAGGACCAGCCGGGCTTCCAGGCCGGTCTTTTGTTCGCCCGCGCGCCCTGGTGGGGGTGCATCTTGGTAAGCGCGCGGGGATTCGCCCGCGCACCGGCGGGGCCTCGTTTTTGCCGCGCCCCGCCGCGAGCGAATCGTCGTGCAAAGGCACGCCCAGCGGCGTGACGCGGCAAATATTTAATGGCCGCGACGATAGCCGCCACGCGGCGAAAGGAAAAGCCTCGGTCGAGTCCGGTTTGGACCACGACGTCGGCGCGCTTGAGTTTTTCCCCGGCCGGCGTCTGGCGCGCGCGGGTGGCGGCAAGCCGCGCCTGGGTCATTTCCGGCCGGGCGAGAAACCGCCGCGCTTGAAGAAACGCGGGCGCGTTCACGACCACGACCACGTCGCAGGCCCGCTCGGCTCCGGTCTCGAACAAAAGCGGCACATCCAGCACCACGATTTTTTCGCGCCGGCGGGCGGCGAGTTCGAGAAAATTCCGGGTCCGGCGCCGGACCAGGGGATGAAGAATGGCCTCGAGCCGACCGAGCGCGGCGGCGTCGGCAAACACCCGAGCGGCGAGAAAGGCGCGATCGACGGCGCCGTTCTTGACCGCGCCGGGAACCGCCGCGGCGACACGCGCGATCGCCACCGGGTCTTCCGCCAGCAGCTGGCGCACCGCCGCGTCGGCGTCGTGAACCGGAACGCCGAGGCGGCGGAACGCGCGCGCCGCCGCGGATTTACCCATGGCGATCGAACCGGTGAGGCCGACGATAATCATGGATTCCCAACGAAAGCGCGCAGTTCCGCCGTGACCTCGGGCTCGACGCCGAACCAGGCGGCGAACGCCGGCCGGGCCTGGTGGAGCAGCATCCCGAGCCCATCGACCGCGACCAGACCCCGCTTGCGGGCGCGGGCGAGCAGGCCGGTCTCGAGCGGGGTATAGACGATATCCATGACCGCGGCCCCCGCGGGCAGCGGCGCGAGATCGAGCTCGAGCGCCGGTCCGCCGGTCATGCCAAGCGTGGTGGCGTTGACGAGAAGCGCCGCGCCCTCAAGCGCCCCGGCGCGTTTTTCCCAGGGCACGGCGCGAACCGGCGCGCCGAACGCGCCCGCCAGCGCGGCGGCGCGCCCATGCGTGCGGTTGACGACGCGGATTTCGCCAACGCCTGCCTCGGCAAGGGCGGCGACGATCGCGCGCGCGGCGCCGCCCGCGCCCAGCACCACCGCCGCGCCCGCGCTCGCGCTCGCCCGCCATTTCGGCGCGCCGGCGCGGAGCGCGCTCAAGAACCCGGGAGCGTCGGTGTTTTGCCCGGCCAGTCGGCCGTCAGGACCGACGACGATCGTGTTCACCGCGCCGATGCGCCGCGCCAGCGGCTCGACGTCGTCGGCGAGTTCCAACGCCGCTTCCTTGTGCGGCACGGTGACGCTCGCGCCGATAAGCCCGAGTTTCGGGAGCGCGCGGAGCGCCTGGGCGAAGTGTTCGGGCCGGACCGGCAACGGCACCAGAACCCCGTCCACGCCGTATTTTTCGAGCCAGAACCCGTGCAGGCGGGGCGAGAGCGAATGCCCGACCGGCCAGCCCATCACGCCCGCGACTTTGGTCTTTCCGCCGATCGACATGGTTTTCGTCCCGCTGGTTCGCAGTTTAGGGAATATTCTCGTCTTAGGCGAGGATTCCCTCCCGGCGGAGAACGTCGAGCAGCGGCAAAAGCGGCAGGCCGAGAATGGAAAAGAAATCGCCCTCGATCCTGGCGAAAAGCTGCGCGCCGGTTCCCTCCAGGCGATAGGCGCCGACCGATTCCAGCACCTCGGGCCCGGCAGCGGCGAGGTACGCATCGAGAAAAGCATCGTCGAAATCACGCAGCCACAAGCGCGCCTCGTCGTCGTATTGCCAGAGAACCCGGCCGTCCCTGACCAGCGCCAGGCCGTTCACCAGTCGATGCTCGCGGCCGCGCAAACCAACGAGCTGCGCGCGGGCCTCGGCTTTGTCGCCGGGCTTGGAGAACGAGCGGCCGTCGCATTCCAGCACCTGGTCGGCGCCGAGCACCCATGCCCCCGGCTTGGAGGCGGAAACGGCTTGGGCTTTCGCCAGCGCCAGCGCGCGCGCCGTTGCCGGCGCCGGACCCGCGCCGAGAGTCGCTTTCAGTTGGTCTTCGTCGAGCCTTGAGGGGGCCTGCACGAACGGAACCCCGGCGCCCTCGAGAATCTTCCGCCTGGCCGAGCTCGCCGAGGCTAAAACCAATGTTTTACGCATATGATTGCGTATCCGTAATGAGCCGGTGGCGCAACTTATACCGATGGCCTTCGATCGCGACCGATCAACGGCCCCCTCAATCGTTGGGTGGCGAGCACCGGTCGCCTTGGCTTTCGCGCCATTCGGCGCGCCGCCGCGCATATCATATTGCGCCCCTACCGGGGCGCGGCGGACCACCGGCCAAGAAAGGGACAAGCGTGGCCGTTGGTTTTATCCCTGCTGTTCTTCCCGGCGGCGGGTGTGGAGCTGGATGATGCTCGCCGCCGTTTCCTCGATCGAGCGCCGGGTCACGTCGATCACCGGCCAGCCGTGGGCGGCGAATAACTTCCGCGCCTCGCTGACCTCGCGGGCGACTTTTTCCAAATCGACGTAATCCGTGTCCTGATCCTTGTTCAATTGCAGGAGCCGGTTGCGCCGGATCTGCACCAGCCGTTTCGGATCCTTGGTCAACCCGACGATCAGCGGCCACTTGATCTCGAGAAGCTCCGCGGGCAGGGGACAATCGGGAACGAAGGGCACGTTGGCCGCCTTGAGGCCGCGCTGGGCGAGATAGATGCAGGTCGGCGTCTTGGAAGTCCGCGAAACCCCGACCAAAATAACGTCGGCGCGATCGAGCGAGCGCGACGACTGGCCGTCGTCGTGGGCGAGCGAGAATTGCATCGCCTCGATGCGGCTGAAATATTCGGCGTCCATGACGTGCTGGCCGCCGGGCCGGGCCTTGATTTCCGCGCCGAGATAAGCCCCGAGCGCGGCCAAGGCGGGATCGAGGATCGAAAGGCACGGCAGGTGCAGCCGCCGACAGCTTTCTTCGAGGCGGGCGCGAAGTTTCTCGTCCACGAGCGTGAACATGACAAAGCCGGGGTGGGCGTGGATGCGGGCCAGCGCCTCGTCGAGCGCGGATTCGGTTCGGATCATGGTCCATAGATGCTCGCGCATCTCCACGCCCTCGAACTGGGCCACCGCCGCGCGCGCGTAGGTGCCGGCGGTTTCGCCGGTCGAGTCGGAAATAACGTGCACATGAAGAAGCGTCATCGGCGATGATCCGGGGTCGTCAGGGTCGGGGCCAAGCTTGAGGAAACCCTGTGGACGAGAGCGTGAATAACCTCAAGGGACCCATTTAGCCCTTGGAATTGACCATTCAGTCTACAGGAACCGAGGCCGGGGAAAAGGTTTTCCCGGCGTTCGGATAACGTTAAAGGCGCAACGAAAGATCGGACTTGTCCCCGTTTATTCGGATCGGGGTTTCCGACCTCGCGCCGCTTGATTCCAAACCAACTATGACCGCTCAATCCCGCCCGGCCGGCGAAACAATCCCCAATGCCGAAGCCCGGCGGAATCGCCATTGGATATTTCGGGGGTATAAATCGATCCCCGAATATCATGCCTCCTACTACAACAATCAGCTTTCTTAAATAGACTTATAGTGTTTTTGTAGTGGCCGGTTCGAGCGTGGCAAAACGATGATCAAAAAATTTATCGAGGCGTTGAAGGGACGGCGGATGTCGCCGCCGCCGTGGTGGCTGATGCGCCAGGCGGGACGGTATTTGCCTGAGTATCGGGAACTTCGCGCCCGGGCGAAAGGCTTTCTCGATTTTTGCTATCGGCCGGAGATGGCGGTCGAAGCGACGCTGCAACCGCTTCGCCGCTTCGGCATGGATGCGGCGATCCTGTTCAGCGACATCCTGGTCGTTCCCGACGCGCTCGGGCAAAAACTCGAATTCCGCGAAGGCGAAGGGCCAGTTCTGGAGCCGCTCGTTTCGAGCCGGGATATCGCGCGGCTTGAGCCTGAAAATCTCGACCGCCACCTCGCCCCCGTGTACGCGGCCGTGCGCCGGATCGCGGACGAACTTCCCGCCGAGGTCGCCCTGATCGGGTTCGCCGGCGCGCCGTGGACGGTCGCGGTTTACATGGTCGAGGGCCGGGGCGGCGGCGAGCGCACGAAAATCCGCGACTGGTTTCGCGCCCGCCCCGCCGACGGCGAGACGCTGCTCGAGCTGCTCGCCGACGCGACCGTCGCGCATCTTTCCCGCCAGATCGAAAGCGGCGCCGAAGCGGTGCAGCTGTTCGATAGCTGGGCGGGCGGTCTCGACGACGAGGAGTTCCGCCGCTTCGTGATCGCGCCGACCAAGGTCATCGTCGCCAAGCTCAAGGCGCACCACCCCGGAGTCCCGATCATCGGGTTTCCGCGCGAAGCGGCGTCGCGCTATCCCGAATACGCGCGCGCAACCGGCGTGGACGCGATCGGCCTCGACGGCGCGGTCGTACCCGCCTGGGCGGTGCGCGAGATCGCCGGCGGGTGCGCGCTGCAAGGCAACCTCGACAACCGGGTTCTGGTCGCGGGCGGCGCGCGCCTGGCCGACGAAGCGCGCCGGATCCTGGACGGATTCCGCGACCGACCGCATGTTTTTAATTTGGGCCATGGGGTCTTGCCCGAAACGCCGCCCGCGCACGTCGCCGAGCTCGCCCAAATCATCCGCGCCTGGAAGGACTGAAATCCATGTCCCGGGTCGCGGTCGTTTTGTTCAATCTCGGCGGGCCCGACCGGCCGGAAGCGGTCCGGCCGTTTTTGTTCAATCTGTTCAACGATCCGGCGATTATTTCCGTACCCTGGCCGATCCGCCCGCTTTTGGCGTGGCTGATCGCACGCCGCCGCGCGCCCATCGCGCGCGCCATCTACGCGCACTTGGGCGGCGGCTCGCCGCTGCTTCCGCTCACCCGCAAGCAAGCCGATGCGCTCGAAGCGCGTCTCAAGATCGACGGAATGGACGCCCGCGCGTTCGTTTGCATGCGCTATTGGCAGCCCATGAGCGCCGAGGTCGCGCGCGAGGTCGCGGCCTGGACGCCCGAGCGCGTCGTTCTTCTGCCCCTCTATCCGCAGCTTTCGACCACGACGACGGAATCCTCGCTCCGTGACTGGGTTGGCGCCGCCGCCACCGCCGGCCTCGATCGGCCCGCGCACACGATTTGCTGTTATCCGAGCGCGGCCGGATTTATCGAGGCGCTGGCCGAGCTGACCCGGAAAGCGCTGGCCGAGGCCACGCGGGCGGGCTTAACCCCGCGCGCATCGAATAATGCGCCCCTATCGGGGCGGGCGGGAAAGCCCCGGGTGCTGTTTTCCGCCCATGGACTCCCTCTGCGTGTGGTCGCCCGCGGCGATCCCTACCCGCGCCAAGTGGAAACGACCGCCGCCGCGGTCGCGGAAAAACTCGGACTCGCCTCCGGCGAATGGGTGATTTGCTACCAAAGCCGGGTCGGGCCGCTTAAATGGATCGGGCCCTCGACCGAAGACGAAATCGCCCGCGCCGGCGCGGACCGGGTGCCGATCGTGGTCGTGCCGATCGCGTTCGTCTCCGAGCATTCCGAAACCCTGGTCGAGCTCGACATCGAATACCGGCACCGCGCCGAAAAAGCGGGCGTGCCCGGCTACGTCCGCGTGCCCGCGGTCGGGACGCACCCCCTGTTCATCGTCGGCCTCGCCGGCCTGGTCCGCGAAGCGCTTCGCCAGCCGCCCGGCGTTTGCCGGGCGGGCAGCGCACACGGTTGCGGAAACCACTTCGCCCGATGTGCAAATGGGCGCGCGCTTGATAGTCTCTGAAGATGTTTCCGCTCTCGTCCGCCGCGGTTCTCTGGATCAAGGCGCTGCACATCGTCGCGGCGATCGCGTGGATGGCGGCGATGCTTTATCTGCCGCGCCTGTTCGTCTATCACGCCGACGCCAAGTTGGGCTCGGAACTTTCCGAAACCCTGAAAACCATGGAGCGGCGCCTGTTGCGCGCGATCATGACGCCGGCGATGATCGCGACGCTGGCGCTCGGGCTCGTGCTCTTGTTCCATCGCGGACCCGGCGCCTGGGCCGAGCCCTGGTGGTGGGGTAAGCTCGCGGGTCTTTTTGGGTTGGTCGCGGTGCACGGGTTTTTGGCCCGCTGGCGGCGCGAGTTCGCGGAGGACCGGAACCGCCACCCCGCTAAATTCTACAGAATTATCAATGAGATACCGACCGTCTTGATGATCGCCGTGGTGATCTTGGTGGTGGTCAAGCCGGGGTGAACCGCGAATTCGACGCGCGCGGGGAAAACCTGTTTGACAGACTCAAGGACTTTGGCTAATCCTTTGACCGGCCGCTGAATTTCGAGCCGGCCCCCTTCCCCACCGGGCGCTCCGCCCCTCGGTTCCCCCTCGCTCCCCCACCGCTTTCGTTCCCCCCTCTTTTTGTAAGTCCAGATACCCCCGCACCGCCATGAATCTCAAGGACCTCAAGGCCAAATCCCCGGCCGCGCTTCTCGCCTACGCCGAGGAGCTGCAGATCGAGAACCCGAGCGCGCTCCGGCGCCAGGACATGATGTTCGCGATCCTGAAGCAGCTCGCCGACAACGACGTCGCGATCTTCGGCGACGGCGTGATCGAGCTGCTCCAGGACGGCTTCGGCTTTCTCCGTTCGCCCCAGGCCAACTATCTTCCCGGCCCCGACGACATCTACGTCAGCCCCTCCCAGGTGCGCCGCTTCTCGCTCCGCACCGGCGACACGGTCGAGGGCCAGATCCGCTCGCCCAAGGACGGCGAGCGCTACTTCGCGCTCTTGAAGGTCAACACCATCAATTTCGAGCCGCCCGAGAACGTGCGCCATCGGATCAACTTCGACAACCTGACGCCGCTCTATCCCGACCAGCGTCTCAAGATGGAAGTCGAGGACCTAAAAACCAAGGACTTCACCTCGCGGATTCTCGACCTCATCACGCCGATCGGCAAGGGCCAGCGCGGGCTGATCGTCGCCCAGCCGCGCACCGGCAAGACGATGATGCTGCAAAACATCGCGCACTCGATCTCCGTCAATCATCCCGAGTGCTATCTGATCGTGCTCCTGATCGACGAGCGGCCCGAGGAAGTGACCGACATGGCCCGCTCGGTCAAAGGCGAGGTCGTGAGTTCGACCTTCGATGAACCGGCGACCCGCCACGTCGCGATCGCGGAAATGGTGATCGAGAAGGCCAAGCGCCTGGTCGAACACAAGCGCGACGTGGTGATCCTGCTCGATTCGATCACCCGGCTCGCGCGCGCCTACAACACGGTGGTGCCGTCGTCGGGCAAGGTGCTGACCGGCGGCGTCGACGCCAACGCGCTGCAGCGGCCCAAGCGCTTCTTCGGCGCCGCGCGCAACATCGAGGACGGCGGCTCGCTGACCATCATCGCGACCGCGCTGATCGAGACCGGCTCGCGCATGGACGAAGTGATCTTCGAGGAGTTCAAGGGCACCGGCAATTCGGAAATCATTCTCGACCGCAAGCTGTCCGACAAGCGCACCTTCCCCTCGATCGACATCACCAAGTCGGGCACGCGCAAGGAAGAGCTGCTGGTCGACAAGGCGACGCTCTCGAAGATGTGGGTGCTGCGCCGCATCCTGATGCCGATGGGCGTCTCGGACGCGATCGAATTCCTGCTCGGCAAGCTCAAGGAAACCAAGAACAACGCCGGCTTCTTCGATTCGATGAATACCTAGCCG
>SHWG01000049.1 GCA_009693905.1 Rhodospirillales bacterium
GGGGGGTGCGCGGCGTCAACCTTGGAGCACGTCCATGGTGGCAGCGCATGACCCACGGGAATTATCCCCTGAGCGCAATCTCACGTCCTATCTCCGGAAAATCCGTTCCTATCCGCTTTTGAGCCATGCCGAAGAAGTGGCGCTGGCGCGGCGATTTCGCCAAAAAGGCGACAGGGACGCAGCCGATGCGCTCGTCACCAGCCATCTCCGCCTGGTCGCCAAGATCGCGATGGGTTATCGCGGGTACGGCCTGCCCGTCGCCGATCTGATCGCGGAAGGGAACGTCGGCCTTATACAGGCAATCCGCAGGTTCGATCCGGCGCGCGGATTCCGGTTCTCGACCTACGCGTTGTGGTGGATTCGCGCCGCGATTCAGGAATACGTCCTGCACACATGGTCGCTGGTCAAGATCGGAACGACCGCCGCCCAGAAGAAGCTGTTCTTTAATCTCCGCCGGATCAAGGGCGAGTCCGACTGTCAACGCATTAGAAATCAAGCGCGGGCGGGTTCGCTCCGCGCATGGTTAATCCGGCGCGAAAAGGGCCGTCGGGGCTGGTTTCAGGCCTCAATCGACAAACGGGTCATGGACGAGGATGGTGTCTTCCCGTTCGGGGCTGGTGGAAAGAAGGGCGACCGGCGCCCCGATGAGCTCCTCGATCCGCCGGATGTACTTGACCGCGCTTGCCGGCAAATCCGCCCACGAGCGCGCGCCGCGGGTGCTGGCGCCCCAGCCCTCCAGGGTCTCGTAGAGGGGCTCGACGCGGGACTGGCGCGTCACCGACGCCGGCAGGTAGTCGAGCGTCTCGCCGTCGAGACGGTAGCCGACGCAGACTTTGAGTTCCTTCATTCCGTCGAGAACGTCGAGCTTGGTCAGCGCGATCCCGTGAATGCCGTTGATGCGGATCGCCTGGCGGACCAGAACGGCGTCGAACCAGCCGCAGCGGCGCGGCCGCCCGGTGACGGTTCCGAATTCGCGTCCGCGCTCGCCGAGCGTTCGGCCGACCTCGTCGGTGAGTTCCGCCGGAAACGGACCGCCGCCGACCCGGGTCGTGTAGGCCTTGGTGATGCCGAGAACGTAGTCGATGGCGCCCGGTCCCTGGCCCGATCCCACCGCCGCCTGGGCGGCGACGGTATTGGAGGACGTGACGAAGGGATAGGTTCCATGATCGACGTCGAGCATGGTTCCCTGGGCGCCCTCGTACAAAATACGCTTGCCGGCGCGGCGCAGTTCGTCGAGCCGCCGCCACACCGTGCCCGCGTAAGGAAGAACCTTGGGCGCCACGTCGAGGAGCTCCTGCAACAACGGGTCGCGCTCGACCTCCGGCAGGCCGAGCCCCCGGAGCAGGGCATTGTGGTGGACGAGCAGGGAATCGACCCGCGCGCCGAGGAAACCGGGATCGGCGAGATCGCCAAGGCGAATCGCCCGGCGCGCGACTTTGTCCTCGTAGGCCGGCCCGATTCCGCGGCCCGTGGTGCCGATTTTCCCGGCGCCGGCGATTTTTTCCCGGGTTCGATCGAGTTCGCGGTGCAATGGGAGAATCAACGGCGCGCTCTCCGCCACCATGAGGTTGCGCGGCGATACCTCGACGTTTTGCTTGCGGACCGTCTCGATTTCCGCGAGCAGCGCCCAGGGGTCGAGAACGACCCCGTTGCCGATGATGGAAAGTCGGTTTTTGCGGACGATGCCGGAAGGAAGGAGGCTGAGCTTGTAAGTCACGCCGTCGATGACCAGCGTATGGCCGGCGTTGTGACCGCCCTGGAATCGGACGACCACGTCGGCCCGTTCGGACAGCCAGTCCACGATCTTGCCTTTACCCTCGTCGCCCCACTGGGAACCGACGACCACCACATTCGCCATAGCTCGGGTTTCCTTGTTCGCGTTCGTTATTTCTTGCGGGAAAGATCCAAGGGGATGGATTTGCCTTTGTCCCAAACGAAGGCGCAACCCAAGGCCCGGGCGGTCGCGGCCGGATCGGCATCGGGACCGAGCGCGGCGACGGTATTCCATCCCTCGCGGCGGAGACGACGGGCCTCCGCCGAGGCGACATCGTGCGGAAGATAAAGGCGCCGCGCCGGAGCCGGCTCGGGGAGCGCGGCGAGAAGCGTGTCGGTGAAGAAGGTGAGGCCCGTCGCCGGCTCCGCTTCGGCCGAACCGTTTCCGGCCCGGTAACGTCCACCGCTGCCCAGCTCGCCGCGCACGCCGCCGGCGAAGAACGTGAAGATGGCGCCGGTATGGTACTCGAAGCCCCGATTTTCCACCGGGTCCACGGTCAAGCTCACGCCGCCCGAGTCGATTCCGGCGAGGCCGTCGGCGACCCGGCGGACCACCTCGCCGAGCGCCGCGCGTTCGGAGGCCGCCGCCGGGGGAAGATCGAGCTTGGCGAGCGCGGCCAAGGTCGCCGCGGCCTCGCCGGCGGAGGCGAGCATCGCGCCCAAGATATCGGCAAGGGCGCGGCCGTGGGCGGCGCCAAGCGCGGCGACGGCGGCGCCATCCTTGCGATCGAGCGCGATCCTGAAGCGGTCCCGCGTCCCACCGTCGAGCGCCGACGCGGACAGAAGCGCCGGCACCAGAGTGGGCATGCCGATGTCCACGCCGATCCGGCGCACGCCCACTTCGGCCAGCGCCTCGATGCCCAACAAGATGATCTCGGCGTCCGCCGCGGCGGATTCGGCGCCGATCAGCTCCGCTCCGACTTGGCCGAACTGCCGCTCGGACCGGAGTTGGGTTCCCTTCACCCTCAGCACCTGTCCGGCATAGCAGAGGCGCAATGGCCGCGGCCTGCGCTTGAGGCGGGTTGCCGCGATCCGCGCGACCTGAAGCGTCATGTCCGGGCGCAACGTCATCATCCGGTGCGAATCCGGATCCATCAGGCGAAACGTCTGACCGCTCACGCTTGCGCCGTTGCCGGCGAGCAGGGTTTTCTCGAACTCGAGCAGCGGCGGCTTCACGCGCTCGTAGCCGTAGGCGGCGAAGCGAGCGACGAGACGGCCGACAACGTCGGCCTCCAAAGCCGCATCGGGGGGGAGTACGTCCCGAAAGCCGGCCGGCAACAGGTCCTTGTCCGCAATTTCGGTCATGAAAAAACTAGAGCGAGTTGCCGCGAGGTGCGTTAACCTCGTCATTCCCGCGAAAGCGGGAATCCAGCTTTTTCAAGAGCATGGGCCCCCGCTTGCGCGGGGGTGACGATTCCTACTGAACGAAACATGGTCTAGCCTGCTCGTCAACCCTTGCGGCGGCGCGGGTTATTGCAGATTGAACGGCTGACGCGTGGTCGTTCGGCCGAGATTCTGAACGATCACCGGGATCATGGCGCGATCCAGATCGTTCCGTTCGCCATAGGCGAGGTTGGCGATCGCCCACCCTTGCCACAGCCTGCGGCCGCTCGTCCGGTCGTCCACGGTGACGTCGATCCGATAGGTGCTGGGCGTGGTGATGGAGGTGCCGCTGCGGCCCTCGTTGAGAAGGCCCCCGCTTGCGCTATCGAACACATTGACCTTGGCGTGGGCGTATTCCCCGCCTTCGCGGCCGCCTTCGGCGCGCAATTCCAGAATCGTGCGCCGGCCGGTTTCGGACCAGGCGCCGACTTCGTCGCGGGTGTCGAAACTCAAAACCAAAGGCGAATCCTTGGTGATTCCGAACCCCTTGGCGCGCAACGCCTCCTCGATCGAGACTTTCAGCTTCAAGTTGGCATTCGAATTGTCGAGCGGACGCACGGTGACGACCGCGCGCTCGGGCAAGGGCTGGTAGGAGACGGAGTTGACAAAGGCCTGCGCCGCGGCGCTGTCGCCGGCAGGGGGTTTCTCCTGCGCCGTCGCCGGAGCCAGGGCCAGAACGACGCCGAGAGCGACCGCCGTCGCCGACATCCATACGCATCCGCGCGGAAATGAACCGGATCTCATCGGCGTTGCTCGAAACCCTTCGGGTTGTGGACGGAGCCAAGCGGCTCCTCGGCGCCAAATCATCGAATCTCCCCTATATCCTGTCAACTGCTCCTTAAACCCCAAAGGCGGCCCCGGCCGGAGGGGGGCGGGAGCGAAAGGGGCCCGCCCCCTACAGGCCGGGATGAATCGGCCGGCGCGGCACGTTGCCGACATCGAAATGAAGAAAGGCGAGCAGGAGCTGGAACCCGAGGATCACGGGAAGAGCCGCGACAATAACGGTGCCGGCGCTCGCCGGAACGCCCGAGGCAATGCTGGCGTTCCATTGCCAAAGACCGAATCCGGTTCCGAATAGAAGCAGCAACAAGCCGAAGACAAGCTCGACGGACGCGGCGGAGAAGTCCCTGAGAAAATAGGTGTACCAAATCCGCTTGGCGGTGTTGCAATGATGTTTCAACGCGAATTCGCCGATGACCCGGGCGATGCGCAAGGTGCTTTGCTCTCCGCCGTAGCGCGCCCGCATGGGGATATCCGTCACCACCGCGCGCAACAGGTAAAGTCGGAACAGCATATCGGATTCGAAAAAGAAGGACCGGCTGATCCTGGCCAAGGGAAGCGCGCGAACGATCTTGGCGTGGATCGCGGTGAAGCCGTTGGTGGGATCGAACAGGTCCCAGTATCCGCTCGAAACCTTGCTTGCGAAGGAAAGGGCAAGGTTGCCGATCAACCGCACCGGCGGCATCGCGGAAAGACCGTCGAGGTCGCGGAAACGGTTGCCTTTGGCATAGTCCGCCTCGCCGGCAAGCAGGGGACGGATCAGGGTGGGGATCAGTTCCGGATCCATTTGCCCGTCGCCGTCCAGCTTGACGATGATATCGGCGCCGGCTTCAAGCGCCCGGCGATACCCGGACATGGTCGCGCCGCCCACCCCCTGATTGGTGTCATGAATCAGGACCTCGACGCGCGGATCCCGGCTGTGTTCGCGCACCCATCGGCCGGTGCCGTCGGGGCAGGCGTCGTCCACGACGACGATGCGGGCGACTTCCGGGCCAATGCGGGCGAGGACATCGAGAACTCGCGCCGTTTCCCGGTAACACGGCACCACCACGGCGACTGGGCGAGAAGCGGTATTGGCGGGGGTATGTCCGGAGGTATGAAAGGACGGTTCCACCTTGTCAGAGACCCTGTTACACCAATTTCACACACTCGGTGGTGGTCAAACCTTAAGCTCCGACCGCCACTCCGGCAAGGTGGAAAAGGCCCGCGTGGTAAGGCTAGTCAAAGCCCCGACCCTGCCTTAAAAATACACGATCCGCCGGGGCGGCACGATCCGCAAGGAGCCTGCCGCGCCAGGGCCGGAGAAAAGAGAAAGATAAAGTCATGGCGCATGGGCCCGAGCCGGGGACTTGTATCGGGTATAACTTTACTCAAGGATCTGCCCGCGAGCGAGCGACAGCGGGTCGAGCAGATCTGCCGCTGGCGGCGCTACGGCGCCGACGAGCAGATCATCGACCGCCAGGCCGACAGCAGCGATCCCTGCTTCGTGGTCGAAGGCCGGGTCCGGGTTGTCAACTATTCCGCCTCGGGCCGTGAAATCACGCTCGACGAGATTTCTTCCGGGGAATATTTCGGCGAACTCGCGGCGATCGACGTCCGGCCTCGTTCAGCCAGCGTCATGGCGCTCAAAGCCGCCCTTATCGCAACGCTGTCGCGCGAGCAATTCCGCGCCCTGGTGGACGGACATCCCAAGCTCGGCTTTCAAGTCATGGAAAGACTGGCCTCGATGGTTCGACACTCGACCGAGCGGATCATGGACCTCAGCACGGTTGCGGCCAACAACCGCGTCCTGGCGGAGCTTCTGCGCGAAGCCCGCGACAATATGAAAGGGGACAATGAAGCGAGAATCTCCCCGATCCCGGTCCACGGCGACATTGCGAGCCGGGTCAGCACCACCCGCGAAACGGTCGCGCGCGTTCTCGGCGATCTGACCCGTCAGGGGCTCGTGGTCCGCACCAAGGATGCCCTCGTCATCCGGGATGTGGCCCGGGTCGTCAGCATGGTCGAAGATGTCCGCGGCGAATAGAGTATGCCGATGAAAACAGTCATGATCGTCGAAGACAACGAGTTGAACATGAAACTGTTCAACGACTTGTTGCAGTCCCAGGGCTACAACACGGTGTGGAGCGCGGACGGCAAGGACGTTCTCAAGCTCGCCCGCCAGCACCGCCCCGACCTTATCCTCATGGATGTCCAGCTTCCGGGAGTTTCGGGGGTCGAACTCACCCGAGCCCTTAAAGCGGACGCCGAACTCAAAATCATCCCGATCATCGCGGTGACCGCGTTTGCGATGAAGGGGGACGAAGAGAAAATCAGGGAGGGTGGCTGCGACGGCTATCTCTCCAAGCCCATTTCCATCCCTGTGTTTCTGGAAACGGTCGCCAAGTTTATCGGTTGACGACTAAACAGTCGGCGGAGGAGCCGTGCCGGGCCGAATCCTCGTAGTCGACGATATCGCCGCGAGCGCGCGGATGCTGTCCGCGAAGCTCGTCGCCGAGTATTACGACGTGATCGTCGCCGAGGACGGTCCCGCCGCCTTGCGCCTGGCCGAAGAGAACGATCCCGACGTCATTTTGCTCGACGTCATGATGCCGGGCATGGACGGATTCGAGGCGCGCCGCCGACTCAAGAAAAATCCCCTGACGTCGCATATTCCCGTGGTCATGGTCACGGCGCTGGGCGATGTCGCGGACCGGGTGCGGGGGTTGGAATCAGGCGCCGACGACTTTCTCGCAAAACCGGTGGACGATACCGCGCTGCTGACGCGGGTGAACTCCATGATCCGGCTCAAGCGGATGTTGGATCAGTGGCGGATGCGCGAGGAAATCACGGCGCGCCTCGAGCTTATGGCCGCGCCGGAAGGAATGCTCGACGACGATGGCCGTCGAGGACGGGTTTTCGTGATCGCAATGAGTCGCGCCGACGGAGAATCCCTGCGCGCGTTTCTTGCGACCGAACACGCCCATGTCGTCCTGTGCGAGAAAATTTCCGATGCTCTCGGCCTGGCCACCGCCGCCGACCCGGACGTGATCGTCATTGGCCTCGATGCGCCGAACGCGGACGAATCGCTGCGCTTGGTATCGCAGTACCGCATGTCCGAGGCCACGCGTTTCTTGCCGATCATGCTGGTTGGCGGCGAGAGCGAGGTCAACCTCCTGAACAAGGGTTTGGAGATCGGCGCCAACGATTACATCCTCCAGCCCTTGGATGCGGGCGAGTTCAAGGCGCGCATCCGCACCCAGGTCCGGCGCAAACGCTACAACGACCGGCTTCAGGCCAACTTCGTCCGGAATCTTTCGTTGGCGCTGACCGACCCTCTGACCAACCTCCACAACCGGCGCTATTTCTCGACCCACCTCGAGTCGGTCATGCGCCGTTCCGCCGTCAGCGGCAAGCCGGCTTCGCTGTTGATGATCGACGTCGACCATTTCAAGCGGGTCAACGACACCCACGGTCACGCCGCGGGCGATGCCGTTCTCCGCGAAATCGCCGGGATCATCGACCGCAACGTCCGCGGGTTCGACCTGTCGGCGCGCTACGGCGGCGAGGAATTCGCGGTGGTGACGCCGGACACCTCGTCGGATATCGCCGCCGTGGTCGCGGATCGTTTGTGCGAACGCGTCGCCGCGGCGCGGATCGTGGTGCGCGGAATCGCCGGGGAAATCACGACCAGCATCAGCATCGGCATCGCGCAAAGCCTGGAAACGGGCGATACCCCCGAGACGTTGCTCAAGCGGGCGGACGAGGCGCTCTACGAGGCCAAGGGGCTGGGGCGCAACCGGGTGGTGGTGGCGGGAGAGTCGACGACCGAAGGGAAAGGTCCGGGGAGCCTCTGATTACCCCCAACCGTCACCCCCGCGCAACCCGCCTTCGCGAAGCCCGCTTCGGCGGGCGAAGGAAGGGCGGGGGTCCACGCTCTTGAAGAAGATGGATTCCCGCTTTCGCGGGAATGACGAGATTGACTTGCGCGGGTCTTCCCTAAATCCCGAGGATTCGCGCTATTTGATCTTGGATTCCCGAAACACGACGTGCTTGCGCACGACGGGATCGTACTTCTTCATCTCGAATTTTTCGGTCGAGCTGCGGGGATTCTTGCGCGTCACGTAGTAGAATCCCGTATCCGCGGTGCTGATCATCTTGATCAAGATGCTCGTGGTCTTGGCCATGATACGTGTTCCGTCGTTGAGGGGCGGCGGCCGAGCCGCCTCGGTCCGGAGGCGCGCACATTAGCGCCGCCAAACGGACTGTCAAGACGGTTAAAGGAGAACGATCAGCGCCGCGCCTCGGCGGTCGCGGCGGAGCGCGCCAGGGTGCGCTGGAAAAGGCTGGGTTCGCGCAACAGGCGAGCCGCAACCTCGGTTTCGATCCCGGCGTTTTCATTGGCCTCGGCCGGACAGGAGGAACGAAGCTTTTGGCTGCGTTTTTCGTCCGCGAGCCCGGCCCGGCGCCAAGCGGCCAAGGTCGCCGCGTCCTTCTCGGCGCGCCCCAGCGCGCGGGCGACGCTTTTCTCGTCGCTGGCGATCAGTCCGCTGGTGCAGATGTTGGGCATGATCCCAAGACCGTGAAGAACGAATCCCGACGGCGCCACCAGGCGCGACCAGGTGAGCGTGATCTCGCCCTCGTTCGGCAGGTGGATGACGGTCTGCACGGTGCCTTTGCCGTAGGAAGACGTGCCGACGACCAAGGCGCGATCCCGATCCTGCAACGCCGAAGCGACGATCTCGGCGGCCGAGGCCGATTTGCCGTCGATCAGAACCACGATCGGACGGCCGTCGGCGATGTCCTCTCCGCTCGCTTCGTAGATATGCACGCTGTCGGGATGGCGACCGTCGGTCGAAATCATCCGGCCCTGGGCGAGGAACAAGTCCGCGACCCGGGTCGCTTGCTTGAGAATGCCGCCGGGGTTGCCGCGCAGATCGAGGACCACGCCGCGGAAACTCCTGCCGAGTTCGCTCCTGGCTTTCGCGATGCCCGCCTCGACGCCGGCCGCCGTCTCCTGGTTGAAGTTCGATATCTTGAGATAAGCGACGCGGTCGCGGACGTGCGCCGTGACGGTCTGCGGGACGATGTGCGTTCGTTCGAGCGCGAAGCGGAGCGGTTTGGCCTCGCCGTCGCGGAGCACGGTCAACGCCACGCGGCTGTGGACCGGGCCGCGCAAGGTGCGGGAAATCTCGGCGTTGTCCATGCCGGCCACCGGCAGATCGCCGATATGGGTGATGCGGTCGTTCTTGTGGATGCCCGCGCGCTCCGCCGGGGTTTCCGGCAGCACGCTGGTGACGCGCACCATGCTTTCGACGATGTTGAAACGGAGGCCGATCCCGCCATAGCCGTCGCGCCGGGCGCGGTTGCCGGCGGCCTCTTCCGCGCCGGCATAGCGCGAGAATACGTCGAGCCGCGCCAGCGCCCCGTCGAAAACGGCTTCGTAGATTTTTTCCGCGTCGGCGGCGGCGAAATCGGCCGAGTGCGCCCGCGCCGCGATGGCCATTTCGCTCGCGAGCCGGCCCCAGGACTGGGGATCGTTCGTCGCTGGAACCGGCCGGGAGGCAAGCGTTTTGCCGCCGGCGAGGATCGAGAGGGTCGCATCCTCGCGGGCCACGCTTATGGCCGGGTCGAGGGCGCCAAAGCCGCGCAATCCGTCGAGCGCCAGCTTTTCCACGGATACGGGATCGATATAGCGGGCGACGATACTGGAGAAACCGACGCTGAAAACCTCCTCGGCGGCGTCCGCGGAAAAGACCGCGGGCCGCGCCGTCGGCCCGGCGCAACCGGCGAGCAGGGCGAGGATCGCCAGGACGGCAAACCGAACGGGGCGCGCGGGCTTAACCTCGCGCGCGCTAAACGATGCGTCCCTATCGGGGCCGGGGAGGGGCGGGACCATGGCGCGATTTTGCGCTCTTTTTGCCTTTCCGTCAGCCCCCCGCGCTCCTGCCGGGGCGCAATATGAAATATGCGCGGCTTCTCAGCCGCGTCGAGCCCTCCGCCGGTGGCGGTTCGGGCGACCTCTCCCCGACCATGATGGCGAGCGGCCGCTCGTGGATCGCGAAGAATCGGCGGTGCCTTCGGCCAGAGCAAAGATCATGCCGCCGGTGACCGGATCGGCCTCGCGGAGCGTCACCTGGAGCTGATCGCCGAGGCGGAACTCGCGGCCCGTGCGCTGGCCCTTGAGGCGGTGGCGGCG
Source organism: Rhodospirillales bacterium (assembly GCA_009693905.1). Lineage (GTDB taxonomy): Bacteria > Pseudomonadota > Alphaproteobacteria > Rhodospirillales > 2-12-FULL-67-15 > 2-12-FULL-67-15. The sequence continues at coordinate 10,115 of SHWG01000049.1, forward strand.
CTCGTCCAGGACATGGCGCTCGGTCCCGAGGAGCGACATCGGCAAGAGCCCGTCCGCGCCGCTCTCATCGAGGGTGACGAACAAGCCGGCGCGGGTTACGCCGCGCACACGGCCCGCGAACGTTGCGCCGACCCGCTCGGAGAGGTGCGCGGCGGTGAGGCGGTCGACCGCGTTACGCTCGGCCATCGCGGCGCGCCGCTCGGTCAACGACAAGTGTTCGCCCATGCGGCGGAAATCGCGGTGCGCGTCCTCCAGGCCGCCGGGGCCGAGCTTCAGGCCGCGGATCAGGGCGCGATGGACCAAAACGTCGGAATAGCGCCGGATCGGGGAGGTGAAATGACAATAGCGCACCAGGGCGAGGCCGAAATGCCCGATGTTCTCGGGCGCGTACTCGGCCTGGGCCTGGGAGCGCAACACGACCTCGTTGACGATTCGGGCATGCGCCGTCGCGCGGGCCTTTTCCAGGATGATGTTGAAATGGGCCGGGCGCATGACTTGGCCGCGCACCAGCTTGAGTCCGATGGTGTCGAGAAACTCGCGCAAGGCGTCGAGTTTCTCCCGGGTCGGCTCGTCGTGGATGCGGTACATGCCGGGCTGGCGCATCCGCTCCAGCGTCTCGGCCGCGGCGACGTTGGCCGCGATCATGAAATCCTCGATCAGCCGGTGACTGTCGTAGCGGGCGCGGATCTCGACGCGGACGACGCGGCTTTCCGAATCCAGGATTACGCGCCGCTCGGGCACATCGAGCTCCAGCACCCCGCGCCCGGCGCGGGCGAGGCCGAGCGCGCGATAGGCGTCGTAGAGCGGCCGGATCAGGGTCTCGAGCAAAGGGGCGGTGGTTTCGTCCGGCTGGCCGTCGTAGGCCCGCTGCACCTGCTCGTAGGTCAGCCGCGCGGCCGAGCGCATCGTCGCCCGCGTGAATCGATGCTTGAGCGGAACGCCCTCGGCGTCGATCCAGATTCGGGCGGCGAGACAAGGCCGGTCCTCGCCGGGCTTGAGCGAACACCAGCCGTTGGAAAGAGCTTCGGGCAGCATCGGCACCACCCGGTCGGGGAAATAGACCGAATTGCCGCGCTCGAACGCGTCGGCATCGAGCGCCCCGCCGGGGCGGACATACCAGGCGACGTCGGCGATGGCGACGACCAGGATCCAGCCGCCCGGATTGGAGACATCGTCGTCGGGCGCGGCCCAGACCGCGTCGTCGAAGTCGCGCGCGTCGGCGCCGTCGATGGTGACCAATGGCAACGCGCGCAGGTCCTCGCGCGCCTCGAGGGTTGCCGGTCCGGCCGCCTCGGCTTCCGCCAACGCCGGGGGCGAAAACGCCTCGGGGATTCCGAGTTCGGCGATCGAGAGCGCGCTCGCCGACTTCGACCCGCCGTAGCTCCCCAATCGCTCCACCACGCGGGCCTTGTGGGGGCCCAGGCGATGGGTGGGAAAAACCTCGGCGGCGACCACCTCGCCCGGCTCGGCGCCGCGGAGATCCCGCGTCTCGACCAGGAAGTCCCGCTTGTCGCGCCGGTTGACCGAACGGATCCAGCGCCGGCCGCCGCCTTCGCCGACGATGCCGACGATCCGTGCCGGCGCATGTTCGAGGCGTCGGATGATCAGAGCCGAGTAAGCGCCGTCGTCCTCGCGCGCGAGCCGCGCCAACACCTTGTCGCCGCGCCCGAGCGCGGGTCTTGCCCCGCGGTCCTCGTGGAGCCGCACCCGGGGCGGCTCGCCCGCGCCCGGCCAGGCGACCGGCTCGGCCACCAGATCGCCGTCCTCGTCGGTGCCGGTGACGACCAGCACGCCGGTTTCCGGCAGGCGGCTGGGGTCGGCGGAGCGGCGGCGGTGCGGATTCTTCGGGGGCTTGGCCAAGGGTTACGACGCGACGGCGTCGGCTTTCTTGCCCGCGGGTTTGCGCGCCGCTTTGGGAGCCGGGGTTGCCTTGCCTCCGCGCGGGCGGGATCGCCCGCGGCCGCGGGCGAAGGACGTGCCCATCGCGGTCTGGCCGCGCGCCGCGAGCAGCGCGATGGCTGCCTCGAGAGCGATGGTTTGGAGATCGGTTCCCTTGGCCAGATTGGCGCGCATCTTGCCGTGCTGGACGTAAGCGCCGAAGCGGCCGCGGCGCGAGATCACCGGGATTCCGTCGCTGGGATGAACGCCGAGCGTGCGGGCGGAGGATCGGATCGCGGCCTCGGCCAAAAGCGCGATCGCGCGGTTGGCGCCGATGATCAGAACGTCGTCGTCGCCCTTGAGCGAGACGAAGTGTCCGTGGTGTTGCACGTAGGGACCGAAGCGGCCGACCGAAGCAAATATCGGTTCGTTGGTCTCGGGATGCCGGCAGATTTCGCGCGGCAAGCTCAACAGCTTGAGCGCGTGTTCGAGATCCATTTGCGCCGGGGATACTCCGCTCGGAAGTGATTGGCGCTTGGGCTTGGGCAGGACGACCGCGTCCTTGACCTTCTTGGCGCCCTTGACGACGCCGGGCGGCGTTTCGCCGAGCTGGACATAGAATCCGTACGGCCCCTTGCGGAGCGTGACCGCCGCGCCGCTCGCCGGGTCCTGGCCGAGCAGCTTGGGGCCGAGCGCCGTGGTCGCATGGTCGCCTTCGTCCGCGCCGTTCTGGACCGCGAGCGGGCGGGTGTGGCGGCATTCGGGATAGTTGGAGCAGCCGATGAACGCGCCGAAGCGCCCGAGCTTGAGGTTGAGCCGGCCATCGGCGCACCCCGGACAGGCCCGGGGGTCTTTGCCGTCGGCGCGGGGCGGGAAGAAATGCGGCCCGAGCAGGGCATCGAGGGTGTCGAGAACCTGGGATACGCGCAACTCGCGGGTGCCCTCGACCGCCTTGCTGAAATCGGTCCAGAATTCGCGCAGCACCGTTTTCCATTCGATCCGGCCGCCGGAAATATCGTCGAGCTTTTCCTCGAGGTTGGCGGTGAAGCCGTATTCGACGTAGTGATTGAAGAAGCTGGCAAGGAAAGCGGTGACGAGGCGGCCTCGGTCCTCGGGGATGAATCGCTTGCGATCGAGGCGGACGTAGTCGCGCTCCTGCAGCACCGAGATGATCGAGGCGTAGGTCGAAGGCCGGCCGATGCCGAGTTCTTCGAGTCTCTTGACCAGGCTCGCTTCGGTGAAGCGCGGCGGCGGCTGGGTGAAATGCTGGTCGGCGGTGCACGCGCCGAGCGGGGTGGCGGCGCCTTCCTTGAGCGGCGGCAGGCGCCGCTCGGTGTCGTCGTCGGGGGAGGCGGGCGCGGCGCCGTTGCCGTTGACCTCGCTGTCGTCGCGGTCCTCGTGATAGAGCTTTTGGAATCCGTCGAAGGCGAAGGTCGAGCCGGTCGCGCGCATGACGGTCCGGCCGTCGGCGCTGGCGATGTCGGCGGCGACCTGATCGAGCACGGCGGCCTCCATCTGGCTCGCGATCGTGCGCTTCCAGATCAAGGTGTAGAGCTTGAGCTGATCGCCATCGAGAAAGCGGGCGATGTCCTCGGGGCGGCGGGAAAGATCGGTCGGGCGGATGGCCTCGTGGGCTTCCTGGGCGTTGGCCGCCCGGCTTTTATAGACGCGCGGCTGATCGGGCAGGTAGGACTTGCCGTAATCGCGCTCGATCAGTTGGCGGGCGGCGGTCATGGCCTCGCCCGCTATCTGCACGCCGTCGGTGCGCATATAGGTAATGAGTCCGACGGTCTCGCCGCCCAGCGAAACGCCTTCATAAAGGCCTTGGGCGATCTGCATGGTGCGCTTGGTGGCGAGATTCAGCTTGCGCGAGGATTCCTGCTGCAACGTCGAGGTGATGAAGGGCGGGAGCGGGTTGCGCCGCTGCTGCTTGCGCTCGACGGCGGCGACGGAAAACCGTCCGCCTTCGACCGCGCGCCGCGCGGCCTCGGCCGCGGCCTTGTCGCGGAGCGCGAACTTATCGAGCTTGGCGCCGTCGAGCTGGGCGAGAAAGGCGGAGAAGGGTGCGCCCTCGGGGGTTTGGAACTCGGCGCCGACGGTCCAGTATTCCCGGGGGACGAATTTTTCGATTTCGAGTTCGCGTTCGCAGATCAGGCGCAACGCCACCGATTGCACCCGTCCGGCCGAGCGCGAGCCGGGCAGCTTCCGCCACAGCACCGGCGAGAGCGTGAACCCGACCAGATAGTCGAGCGCGCGGCGGGCGAGGTAGGCGTCCACCAGCTCGCGATCCAGTTCGCGCGGGTGCTCGAACGCCGCCTGGATCGCGCTTTTGGTGATTTCGTTGAAAACGACGCGGCGGACCTCGATGCCGGTCAGCGCCTTCTTGCTTTTGAGAACCTCGCGCACGTGCCACGAAATCGCCTCGCCCTCGCGGTCGGGGTCGGTGGCGAGATAGAGGCGCTTGGCGCCTTTGAGCGCGGCGGCGATGTCCGCCAGGCGCTTGGTGGCGCGGCTGTCCACTTCCCAGTCCATGGCGAAATCATCCTCGGGCCGGACCGAGCCGTTCTTGGAGGGCAGATCGCGCACATGACCGTAGCTGGCGAGAACTTTGTAGCCGGGGCCGAGGTACTTGTTGATCGTTTTGGCCTTGGCCGGCGATTCGACGACGACGACGTCCATACGTGATTTTTGTCCGGCTTCTGCCGGCAACTCCATTGTTGTTGACGCTTTATCAGGCCTCCCGGAGCCGCGATACCTAGTTTCCGGGGTGGCGTTCCAGCCGTCCTGCCAGCTCCAATTCGAGGAGAACGGTGAGCACGACGGCAGGGGAGAACTGGCAGTTACGGATGATTTCGTCAACCAGCAAGGGTGTAAGTCCCAGATTCTCAAGGATAATTTTGCGCGCGCCCGCCAACTGCCCCGCCTCGATGTCGGCGTTAACCATATCGGGTTGGGAAAACGCGCTTAAGGGTTCCTCGATCCGCCGGTCCCCGAATTGGACCA
>SHWG01000050.1 GCA_009693905.1 Rhodospirillales bacterium
CGGGCGGAACCGAAACCGGGGGCGAGATAACCGACGAATCGACCAAATCCCTGCCGGCGGCCAAGGAAGAAATAGATCGAACCAACGTGGCCGAGGCTTCGGTACGGACGGAAACGCCGGAAGGAGCAAAATCCCTGTCGCGAAAATCGTAATCCGGATAAGGCCCTAAAAACTTATTCAAGAGTGTGTGTCACAATCTATATTCCAAGAGATGAATACAAGGCGCGGAAAAATCCTTTTTTTTCATGGGACTTTGCGCATGCGGCATCCGATTTGCTTTGCACGGCAAAACGGGCGCCGGTACTATAGCCTCAATGGTCCTCTCTATCTGAGGGGAACGGCAGGCATTAAGCTTGTTGGGAGGTTGAGGCGTTGGCGGCGGTAGCGGCTATCGACACATTTGCGATGCGGAAATCCGCGGTCTTCCCACGGGAAGCGCCGGCGGAGGAAGATCTTGCGCGCGCGCGGTTCCACGCGCTTCTGTCGCGCGTGCTCGCGCGGCCGCTCGACGCGGCGATGCTCGAAAGCGTGCGCGCGCTCGAGGGGAACGCAAGCGAGTTCGGCCGCGCGATCGAGCTGTTTGCCGGATCCGCGCGCCAGGCGACGATCGAAACCGCGACCGAGGAATTCAGCGCGCTGTTCTTCGGCATGGGCGCGGGCGGCGAATTGTTGCCCTACGGCTCCTACTATCGAACCGGGATGGTCTACGACAAACCGCTCGCGGATTTGCGCGGCGACCTCGCCCGGCTCGGCATCGGAGCGAGGGCGGAAACGACCGAGCCCGAGGATCACATCGCCTTCATGTGCGAGGTCATGCACGGGCTGATCGTCGGAACTTTCGGCGCGGCGCAAGCGCTCGACGTGCAACGCGATTTTTTCCTCGCCCACATCGAACCCTGGGCGGCGCGCTTTTTCGCCGATCTGGAAAAGGCCAAGACGGCCCGGCTGTATGCGCCGCTCGGCACGATCGGGCGGCTGTTCATGGCGATCGAAACGGAAGGTTTCGCCGCCGACGCCTGAAGGCCCGAACGACGCAACGATTTTTTAGAGACAACCGCGACACGCGAAAGTGAAAAAGGGAGACTGGTCATGAGCGACACTAAGGAAATCCGATCCACGTCCCGGCGCGATCTGTTGAAGCTGGCCGGGCTCGCCGCCGGCGTCGCTGGCGCGGCCGCGGCCGTGAGCACGGCTGGTGCGGCCGCACCCGTCACCCGCGCGGAAGACGGCGGTTATCGCGAGACCGACCACATCCGCAAATATTACGAACTCGCTCGCTGACCGGCTGAAAGGGAGACACGTCATGTTGACCAAGAGAGACTCCGCGATGGCCGCTTCCGGCGGCATCAAGAAGGCGCTCGCCGGCGTGATCGGCGGGGCGATGGGTCGGCGAGCGTTCCTCAAGCGCTCCGGCCTCACGGCTTCCGCCGCGGCGATGGCGTCCGCCCTGCCGGCAGGCATGGCGAGGGCGCAGGCCCCGGCGGCCGGCGCGGCCAAGATCGACATCGCCAAGTCGGTTTGCCCGCACTGCTCGGTTGGCTGCACCGTGATTGCCGAAGTTCAGAACGGCGTCTGGGTCGGCCAGGAGCCGGGCTTCGACAGCCCGCTCAATCTCGGCAGCCACTGCGCCAAGGGCGCGGCGGTACGCGAGCACACCCACAACGAACGCCGGCTTAAGTATCCGATGAAGCTCGCCGGCGGCAAATGGGTACGGCTCTCCTGGGATCAGGCGATCAACGAGATCGGCGACAAGATGCTCGATATCCGCCAGAAATCCGGACCCGATTCGGTCTATTGGCTGGGTTCGGCCAAGTTCAGCAACGAACAGGCGTATCTCTATCGCAAGTTCGCGGCGTTCTGGGGCTCGAACAACGTCGACCATCAGGCGCGCATCTGCCACTCGACCACGGTGGCGGGCGTGGCGCAAACCTTCGGTTACGGCGCGATGACCAATTCCTACAGCGACATGCAGAAGTCGCGCTCCATGTTCTTCATCGGCTCCAACCCGGCCGAGGCGCACCCGGTCGCGATGCAGATGATCCTCAAGGCCAAGGAGCAGAACAACGCGGCGATGATCGTGTGTGATCCGCGCTTTACCCGCACGGCCGCGCACGCGACCGAACACGTCCGCTTCCGCCCCGGCACCGACGTGGGCCTGATCTTTGGCATCCTCTGGCACATCTTCGAGAACGGCTGGGAGGACAAGGAGTATATCCACCAGCGCGTCTACGGAATGGATAAAGTCCGCGAGGAAGTGAAGAAGTGGACTCCGGCCGAGGTCGAACGCGTCAGCGGCGTGCCGGGCGAACAGGTCAAGCGCGTCGCCCGCACGTTGGCCACCAACAAGCCCGGCACACTCGTCTGGTGCATGGGCGGCACCCAGCACCACCACGGCACCACCGGTAACATCCGGGCTTATACGATCCTGCAACTCGCGCTCGGCAACGTCGGCACCTCGGGCGGCGGCTGCAACATCTTCCGCGGCCACGACAACGTCCAAGGCGCGACCGACTTCGGCGTGGTGTGCGACTCGCTCCCCGGCTATTACGGCGTCATCGAGGGCGCGTGGAAGCACTGGTCCCGGGTCTGGGACGTCAACTATGACGACATGGTCAAGCGCTTCGCTTCCAAGGAGCTGATGGAGCGTCCGGGCATCACGGTTTCGCGCTGGTTCGACGGCGTGCTCGAGGACAAGAAGAACATGGATCAGCCGGACAACATCCGGGCCATGGTCTTCTGGGGTCACGCCCCCAACTCGCAGACCCGCCTGACGGATATGAAAAAGGCGATGGAAAAGCTCGACATGCTGGTCATCGTCGACCCGGTGCCGACATTCTCCGCCGTCATTCCCGACCGCAAGGATGGGATCTATCTGCTGCCGGCGTGCACGCAGTTCGAGACCTCCGGTTCGGTGACCGCCTCCAACCGCTCGCTCCAGTGGCGCGAGCGGGTGGCGAAGCCGATCTTCGAAACCAAGCCCGACCAGGAGATCATGTATCTCTTCGCCCGGAAGTTCGGCTTCGACAAGGAGATGTTCAAGAACATCAAGCTCGTTGGCACCGACCCGCTGCCCGAGGACATCACCCGCGAGTTCAACAAGGGGATGTGGACCATCGGCTACACCGGCCAGTCGCCGGAACGCCTCAAGATGCACATGGCCAACCAGCACACCTTCGACAGGGTGACGTTGCGCGCCAACGGCGGCCCGGCCGACGGCGAATATTATGGTCTGCCGTGGCCGTGCTGGGGCACCGCGGCGATGAAGCACACCGGCACGCCGAACCTCTACGATACCTCGAAGCCGGTGGCCGAGGGCGGGCTCAACTTCCGCGCCCTGTTCCCGGACCACAACGGGGTCAGCACGCTCGCCGTGGGCTCGTACCCGGTCGGCGCCGAGATCAAGGACGGCCATCCGGCGGTGACCTACGGGATGCTCAAGAAGCTCGGCTGGGACAAGGACCTGACCGATGCGGAACGCGCCAACATCGAGAAGATCGGCGGCGCGACTCCCGACGGCGTCAGCTTCGCCACCGACACCTCGGGCGGCATCCAGCGGGTCGCGATCAAACACGGCGTCGCGCCCTTCGGCAACGGCAAGGCCCGCGCGCTGGTGTGGAACTTCCCCGACCCGGTACCGATACATCGCGAGCCGCTCTATGCGCCGGATCGCGAATTGGTCGCCAAGTATCCGACCTATGCCGATAAGAAGATGTTCCGCCTGCCGACTCTCTATCAGTCGATCCAGAAGGACGACTATTCCAAGCAGTTCCCGACCGTTCTCACTTCGGGACGGATCGTGGAGTATGAAGGCGGCGGCGACGAGTCGCGGTCCAACAAGTGGTTGGCCGAGCTGCAGCAAGACATGTACATCGAGATCAACCCCAAGGATGCCAACAACGCCGGCATCAAGGACGGGGCCCTGGTCTGGGTGCACAGCCCGAACGGCGCCAAGGGCAAGATGAAAGCCATGGTCACCGAGCGGGTCGGCACGGGCGTCGCCTGGATGCCGTTCCACTTCGGCGGCCAATGGATGGGCAAGAGCCTGCGCGACAAATACCCGTCGGGCGCGGATCCGATCGTGCTCGGCGAGGCGGCCAACATGTGCGGTACCTACGGCTACGACACGATAACCGCCATGCAGGAAACCAAGACCACGCTTTGTCGAATCGAGAAAGCGTAACAGGCAGCGCAAGGTTAGGGAGAAACAGCCATGGCTAGAATGAGGTTCCTGATTGACGCCGAGCGCTGCATCGAATGCAACGGCTGCGTCACGGCGTGCAAAAACGAAAACGAAGTACCGTGGGGCATCAACCGGCGCCGCGTCGTGACGTTGAACGACGGCCAGCCGGGCGAGCGCTCGATCTCGGTCGCCTGCATGCATTGCTCGGATGCACCGTGCATCGCGGTCTGTCCGGTCGATTGCATCTACCAGACCGAACAGGGCGTGGTCCTGCACTCCAAGGACCTGTGCATTGGCTGCGGCTACTGCTTCTTCGCGTGTCCCTTCGGGGCGCCGCAGTACCCGCAGGCCGGCAACTTCGGCACCCGCGGCAAGATGGACAAATGCACCTTCTGCAACGGCGGTCCGGAGAAGGACCACTCGGCCGCGGAGTTCGGCAAGTACGGCCGCAACCGCTTGGCCGAAGGCAAGCTGCCGCTCTGCGCCGAGATGTGCGCGACCAAGGCCCTGCTCGCCGGCGATGGCGACATGGTCTCCAACATCTACCGCGAGCGCGTGGTGTCGCGCGGCTTCGGCTCCGGCGCGTGGGGTTGGGGCACGGCCTACCGCCAGAAGGCCGGCACCTAAGGGCTCGGAGAGAGTTGACGAGACGAGACAGGGCGGCATCGCGAACCAAGCGCGGTGCCGCCTTTCTTTCTTGGCTGTCTCTTTTTGACGATCCCCTTCCCCGAATGGGGGGAATGCTTTGTGGGGAATAACGAACGAGAATTGGGGAGGATTCCATGACCAGAAAATCGATGGCTCTCGTCGCGGCCCTGATGGCCGCGGTTGCGCTTTCCGCCTGCCGCGGCGAAGAGCAAGGCCGGGTGACGGTGTACAAGAAGGGCCAGTACCTCGGCCAGAAGGACGATACCTTGAGCGAGACGCAGGTCGCGATTTTGCGCGAACGCGCCACCAGCCAGGCGGGCACCAATTTGGGCCTTACCGCCACGGTGCCGACGCGCGGCCTCGATGTTCGCGTCGGCGACGAACCGGTCAGAAAATAGCCTCGAAAAAAACCGTAACTCCGAAAGAGGGGAATGGAACGATGATCCGCAACCGGATTGGCAGGGCGTTGGGCGTGTTGGGATTTGCGGCGGTGCTGGTGTACGCGACGGCGGCCGGGTTGACCGGGTCGCCTTCCCTCGGAAACCAGGCCTTCGCCCAGGCGAAGGAAGCGCCATCGGATACCGTGCGCGGCACCGGGGGAAGTGCCGAGAACTGGCGGGTGATCCGCAAGGGCGTCGAGGGTTACGTCTCCATTCCCGACAAGAAAGCCGGCGTCCTGGTCCAGTCCGAAGGCGACAACCTGCGCGCCTTCCGCAACGGCCCACTCTCGGTTTGGGGCGGGTGGGGCATGCTCGCGGTCATCGTCCTCGCCGGGGTCTTTTATCTGGTCCGGGGCCGGATCAAGGTCGAGGCGGGGCTTTCGGGCCGCACCATCGAGCGGTTCAATCCTCTCGACCGGATCGCCCATTGGCTGACGGCGACCTCGTTCATCATCCTCGCGTTGACCGGCCTCAATATCCTTTACGGCAAGTTCGTGTTGATGCCGATCATCGGCCAAGGCGCGTTCGCGGCGCTGACCTATTGGGGCAAGGTCGCGCACAACTATATCGCGTTCGCCTTCATCGCCGGGCTGGTCCTGATCTTCGTGCTGTGGGTCCGGCACAACATGCCGACCAAGGCGGACCTGCAATGGCTGGCGATGGGGGGCGGCATGTTCAGCAAAGGCGCGCACCCGCCCGCTTACAAGTTCAACGCCGGCCAGAAGATCGTGTTCTGGGCGACCATTATCGGCGGCGGCTTGCTCGCGTTTTCGGGCGTTTGCCTGCTGTTCCCGTTCGAATTTCATCCCTTCGCGCCATTCTTCAAGTTTTTGAACCTGTTCGGCTTCAGCCTGCCGACGCAGTTATCGGGCTTGCAGGAAACGCAACTCGCCCTGCTCGGGCACGGAATCGTGGCCCTGATCATGATCGCGCTGATCCTCGGGCATATCTATCTCGGCACCATCGGGATGGAGGGCGCGCTGGACGCGGTCACCACCGGCCATGTGGACGAGAATTGGGCGCGCGAACACCACCCCCTTTGGGTCGCGGAGTTGAAGGGCGGCGGCCACCACTGAGGCGCGCGCACCTCGGCGGATGGAACCGACCGTCGTCGCTCTCGGCGGGGATTCCGCCGGCCGCATCGCGAAACGGCTTTTCCTTGCGACCCGGCCGATGTTCTTCACCGCTTCGGTCCTGCCGGTCGTGATCGGGACCGCGGCCGGCGCCAAGGGCGCCGGCAGTCTCGACGGGAGCACGTTCGCGCTCGCCTCCGTCGTCTGTGTGCACGCCGCAATCAACGTCTTCAACGACGCCTTCGACGCCAAGAGCGGCGCGGACCAGGCCAATGCCGGGCGAATCCACCCGTTCACCGGCGGCTCGCGATTCATCCAGAACGGCGTGATGAACGCGGGTGAGATGGCGACCCTCGCCTTCGCTCTCCTCGGCGTCGGCGGTCTGCTCGGAGCCGTTCTTTTCGTTCTCAAAGGCGCGAGTGTCCTTCTGTTCGGCGCGATCGGAATCGCGCTCGGGATTCTCTATTCCATGCCGCCGGTACATCTCGCGGGCCGGGGGCTCGGCGAAATCGCCGTCGCCATCGGGTTTGGCGTCGTGCCGGTCGTGGGCGGCGCCTGGCTCCAGGCGGGCGCGCTTTCGACGCAGGCGTTGTTCCTGTCGGTGCCGCTCGGGTGCTGGATCGCTGCGGTTCTGATCGCCAACGAAGTTCCCGACGCCGACGCCGACCGGCGGGCCGGCAAGCGCACGCTGGTGGCGCGCCTTGAAAGCGGCGGGATCAAGGCCCTCTATCTCGCCGTTCAGGCGGCGGCCCTGTTTGCGCTGGGAATCGGCGTATGGATGGATCGCCTGCCGGCGTGGGGGCTCGTCGTCCCCGCCGTGCTGTTTGCCGTCGCGGCGGTGGCGGCGGCGGGTTTGAACGGACCGCGCACGGCGCTCGCCCGCGCCATCAGGCTGACGCTCGCCATTCACCTGGTGGGCGGACTGTGGTTATGCCTGCTCGCCGGGGCCGCCTGAGAGGGAGGTATTTTTATAGGCGGGTATTGGTGGTCGTGAACTTGTTCGCGCTGCTCTCTCCGGTGACGGTGAGAGCGGCAAGAACGGCGATAACGACCGCCGCGGCGAGACCTTGCAATACAGACTTCATGACAGTACGTCGTTCAACTTAATTGGTTCCGGTTGGGCGGCTTTTATTGTCGAAATTTGATCTTGAGTGGTTCTAAGTTCCAATAACTTAGCGCAACCAGATAAGGCCGCCAAGACAAATAATATGGCTATTATGTAATGGCTATTATGTACAAGACAAATAATATGGCTATTATGTAAACGACCGCCCCGGCGAGACCTAGAGCCCAATCCTTCATGACAATCCCCCGGACCCTGTCGCGGGATGTGTATTTGATCCCGCCGATGACCGGCATTGTATACGGGGAAGCCCGGTTCGCCAACCGGGCGCCTCGTGGAATACGAGTAGCCCCCCATCGTTCATGACAAGAGGCATCCCGGGGGGTTATTCTTGGCTGGAACGGTCGGTCGCTCGGACCCCCGGGAGGGAGACTCTGTGGACGATACCAAGAACGCGACACCCGGGAACGCGACGCCGGGCAAACCCGCGCCGGCGGTATTGGGCAAACTCGAGGCGCAAGGGTTCTTCCGCCAAATCCAGGAGGTCGAGGGGGGGCCTGAAAAGCATCGCCGAGCAGTTGGCGAATTTTGCCCGCTCCGCGACCGAACGCGCCCAGGAAACCGAAAGTTTCGCGGCCCATATTCTCGCGCTCCAGGCGATCGTGGCGGTGCTCGCCCGCCACGCCAACGTTCCGCCGGAATCCGTCGCCGCCGAAATCCGCGACGAAATCAAGACCCGCACGGCAAAACTGGCCGGCAGCGCCGACGGCAGCCCCGAAGTGCTCGCCATCGCGGCGGCGTTGTTTGGCGATAAGCGCTGAAAGCTCATGGCGGCTCGTTTCGATCTTCGCTTGGCTCAGTTGGTCTGTTCCCGCCTTTGCCACGATCTTGCCGGGCTCACGGGCGCGATCGCGAATGGCGCCGATCTCGTCGCCGAAGGTTCCGCCGATGCCGAGGCGCTGGCGCTGATCGGGCAAAGCGCGCGCCAAGCAAATGCACGCATCGCGTTTTTTCGCGTCGCTTTCGGCGTGAACGCACCGGCGCAGACGCTCGCCGACGTCGTTGCTCTCTCCGAGGGGTTGCTGGTCGGAGGCCACGTCCGTCTCGTGCCTCCCTCCGGCGCAGCGGCGGGGGCGCGGCTTGCCCCCGACGGAGCCTGTTTGGTCCTTGCCTTGGTGATGGTCGGGGCCGGGGCTCTGGCCCGCGGCGGCACGGTTCGTATCGAGGCGGCCGAGGTGGGCGAGGGGATCGGGGTTAGCCTGACGGCGACGGGGGCCGGTGCGGCCGTGAAGCCCGAAATCGCCGCCGCGCTCGAAGGCGCCCGTGCGCCCGACACAATTTCCCCGCGCGAGGTCCATGCGTTGTGGGCCGGCATTCTGGCCGGTTCCATGGGGGGGAAAGTGGAGATGGTCGTCGGCGAGGGCACGGTCCGGCTTGCGGCGCTTATCCCTCGGGTTTAGGGATAAACCCCACTAGGGAAGCAGCAAATCCTCTTGTAAGCTGGGGCCGCGAACACGATTTTATGGGCATCGCCCCGCGGATGCTGATAAATCATCGTCGCAAGCCCGATTTGGCATTGGGGCGCTAGGGGCCTCAGTGATAGGAAAACTCGGCCATGGATGACCTTCTCAGCGAATTTCTGACCGAAACGTCCGAGAGTCTTTCGATTCTCGACGTCCAGCTCGTCAAGTTCGAGCAAGATCCAAGCGTCGTAACTCCACCCTATCGTTCGATCGAACTTGTGCGGCGCTAGCTGAACGCGCCCGCGCGCGCTTTCAAGAAGCGCGCGCCTTGGCCGGCGCCGCGGCGGTTTCGTCGGGGTCGCGCAGAACGTAGCCCCGGCCCCAGACCGTCTCGATGTAATTCTCGTTGCCGGTCGCGTGGACCAGTTTCTTGCGCAACTTGCAGATAAAAACGTCGATGATCTTGAGCTCGGGCTCGTCCATCCCGCCGTAGAGATGATTGAGGAGCATCTCCTTGGTCAAGGTCGTTCCCTTGCGCAGCGACAGCAATTCCAGAATCCCGTATTCCTTGCCGGTCAAATGCACGGGCTGGCCGTCCACGTCCACGGTGCGGGAATCGAGATTGACGTTCAGGCGCCCGGTCCGGATCGCTGAGTTGGAATGGCCGGCGGCGCGGCGGACGATGGCGTGAATACGGGCGAGCAACTCGTTCTTGTCGAACGGTTTGGTGAGATAGTCGTCGGCCCCGGTGCCAAGCCCTTTCACCTTCAGTTCCGATTGGGTCATGCCCGAGAGGATCAGAACCGGCGTTTTGATTCGCGAATCGCGAAGTCGACGCAGGACTTCCATGCCGTCGATATCGGGGAGACCGAGATCAAGAACGATGATGTCGTAATCGTAGAGCTTGCCGATTTCGAGCCCATCCTCGCCAAGCTGGGTGGCATCGACCACCATTCCCGCAGACTTGAGGATAAGCTCGATGCTCTTGGAGATTGCCGCATCATCCTCGACGAGCAGAACCCGCATTGCCGCCTCCCGAATCGCAATCGTTAATGTTGGTTAACCATAAAGGTTGTTTAAAAATCGATCAAGTCCTCAATCAGTAGTGTTCTCATTATGTTCTTATTTCTTTAAGTTTTGTTTTACGGCTGATTAACCTTCTTCCTTTCATATTGATCGAGCCGCCATTCGGAGTTCCTCAAAAACAAGGCGAAAATCCTGAAGCGGCGCCCAAGGAATCCAAATTGAGTCTCGCTCGCAACATCATTAACGAATTAGAACGGCTGCCGTCCGCGACCGTGTACGGCCGCGTCAGTCACATCGTCGGCCTGATGATCGAAATCGAGGGCCTGCAAGGGGCGCTTTCAGTCGGCGACCGCTGCCGAATCATCGGCCGGCGGGACAATACCGTCGCCTGCGAGGTGGTCGGGTTCCGCGATGCCCGCGCGCTCGCGCTGCCGTTCGGTCCGATCGAGGGCGTCGGGCTCGGCTGCCGGGTCGAGGTGAGCGACGTCGATCCGGCGATCTATCCCGACGCCAGCTGGCTCGGACGCCTGGTCAACGGATTTGGCGAAGCGGCCGACGGCAAGGGGCCTCTGTCGGCGGGTGAACACCGCTACCGGGTCCACAACCGACCGCCGCCGGCCCATGCCCGCCAGCGGATCGGCGTAAAGGTGGATCTTGGGGTGCGGGCGATGAACGTGTTCCTGACCTGCTGCGGCGGACAACGCATGGGCATCTTCGCTGGCTCCGGCATCGGCAAATCCACGCTGCTTTCGATGATGGCGCGGAACACGAACGCGGAAGTGAACGTCATCGGTTTGATCGGCGAGCGCAGCCGCGAAGCGCGCGAATTCATTGAAGACGATCTCGGCGAGGAGGGTTTGAAGCGCAGCGTCGTGGTCGTTTCGACTTCCGACGAAGGGCCGCTCATTCGCCGCCAGGCGGCATACGTCACGCTCGCGGTGGCTGAATATTTCCGCGATCAAGGACGCAGCGTGCTGTGCCTGATGGACAGCATTACGCGATTCGCCATGGCCCAGCGCGAAATCGGGCTCACCGCCGGCGAGCCGCCAACGAGCCGCGGCTACACGCCCTCGGTCTTTGCCGAATTGCCCAAGCTGCTCGAGCGCGCAGGGCCGGGCCGGGAAGGCCAAGGCAACATCACCGCCTTGTTCACGGTGCTGGTCGAAGGCGACGACCACAACGAGCCCGTGGCCGATTCCGTGCGCGGCATCCTGGATGGTCACGTCGTACTCGATCGGCCGATCGCGGAGCGCGGCCGCTATCCGGCGATCAACGTGTTGCGCAGCATCTCGCGCACCATGCCGAACTGCAATACCGAGGCCGAGAATGCCATCGTCGATCGCACCCGCCGGCTGATCGCGTCCTACGAGGACATGGCGGAATTGATCAGGCTCGGCGCCTATCGGCGCGGCTCCGATCCCGCGGTGGACGAGGCGATCCGCTATTATCCCGCGATCGAGAATTTTCTGCGCCAGGGCAAGCAAGACCGCACCGAACTCACGGAGTGCTACAGGCTGCTGGCGCAGGTGCTTGACATGCCGCCGCCGCAATAAGGGAGATTGACGAACCGTGGCCAAGAATCTCAAAGGACTGATCCGGCTCCACCAATGGGTGGTGGACGAAAAACGCCGCAAGTTGGGCGAGCTGCTGAAAATGCTGGCCGAGCTTGAGGATCAGACTCGCCGTCTGGAAGAAGAGGTTGTCGAGGAGCAGAAAGCGGCGGCGAAGGAGCCGGAAACGGCGGGTTTTCTCTATGGCAACTACGCCCGCCAAGTCATCGAGCGGCGCGCCCGGCTGGCCCAGTCTATCGCCAGCGTGGAAAGCCAGATCGCCGCCGCGCGGGAAGAGTTGAACGAATCCTACCGCGAGCTCAAGAAGTTTCAGGTTGCGCAGGAAGTCCGAGATCGCCGCGTCGCCCTCGAAACCGCGCGCCGGGAGCAGAACGTACTCGACGAGATCGGCCTCGTCATGCATCGCCGCCGGCGCGCAGGGGGATCGTGACGTCAAGAACAATCAAGCGATGATGGCGCCGCTGCCGCGTAAAAGATATTCGGCCTGAACCTCCACGAATCCGCCCGCCCGTCCGTCGAACGTCACCAGTCCGACGATCCCCGTCGCGCCGGCGGCGGCGGTGAACAAGCGCCGGATGTCCTCGCGCATGACCGTCGGCAGAGGTTCCGCCGTCCGGACCACCAGATCGAGCCGCTTTTCCTTGCGCCGGACCAGACCGTCGATCTGAATCCGCCCGAGCCGGCTGAGGGTTACGTCGACAACGAAGCGCGTGCTATCGCCGCCGCCGTCTGGATCGTCGCGGCTTCCCCGCCGGGTCAGACGCGCAATTGCTCGATCGTCGTCTGGGCGTTGAAGGGAATCACGGCGAAGCGCCAGTCGCCGGCGCCCGATCCCGCCGCGGTTGCCGCCGCCGGCCGAGAGCCGCCGAGGACGATCGCCTCGCTCCCGATCTCCGGGCCGGTCGAGAGCAGAACCGCCCGATGGAGAGAATTTTCGAGCTCCCGCACGTTACCCGGCCAGGAATGGTGCCGAAGCTTCGCCATTGCCTCGGCCGCAATCGACGGCGCCTTGATGCCGTTGGCTTCGGAGTGCTTGCGTACGAAGTGTTCGGCCAGGACGGGAATATCCTCGGGCCGCTCGGCCAGCGCCGGAATGTGCAGGTTGACGACATTGAGCCGGAAGAAAAGGTCCTCGCGGAAGCGGCCCTGGGCGATTTCGTCCTCGAGGATACGATTGGAAGTGGCAAGAATGCGGACGTCGATTTTAATCGGTTGATTGCCGCCCAAGCGGTCGACTTCCCGCTCCTGAATCGCCCGCAGGAGCTTGGATTGGATGCGGATGTCCATCTCGCTGATTTCATCGAGCAACAGGGTACCGCCTTTGGCTTCCTCGAATTTTCCAATGCGGCGCGCGACCGCTCCGGTAAAGGCGCCTTTCTCGTAACCGAACAGTTCCGATTCGAGCAGGGTTTCGGGAATAGCGGCGCAGTTGACGGCGACGAAGCGATGATTTTTGCGCTTTGATTTGTCGTGCAGATAGCGCGCCAACATTTCCTTGCCGGTGCCCGAGGGACCGGTGATCAGGATGCTGGCATCGCTGGGCGCGATCTGATCGGCGATCTTGAGAACACTCATCATTTTGGGATCGCGCCCGACAATGGTGTTGTTTTCCTCGGTCACGGCTTCGAGTACGGCGGCCTCTGAGAAGAGAGACAAGCCGCCGGTTCCAGGGCGCGAGGGATTGGGCTCTAGGTCCGTGAGGAGCGCAGGCGTGCCGTTAGGCCGCGCAGGGCGCGACCGAGCCGGTGTCGGAGCGGGTATCTTCGGTGGTGGCGGTGGCCCGGTAATCCTTGATGCGGGTGACGCGGAGTCCCTTGACGCCGAAATCGTCGAGCAACCGCTTCCAGCACATGAATTCGTCGAGCGAGATGCCATAGCGCTCGAGCGCCTCGTCGAGGGACAGCAGGCCGGCCTTCACGCCGGCGACAACCGCGGCCTTGCGGTTGACGACCCAACGGGTCGTGCCCGGCGGCGGAAGATCCGCAAGCGTGATGGCTGGAACCCGCCTGGATCGAGGATCGGCGTCCGGCCAGGGCCGGAGATCGTTTGCGGTTCGGGGTGTCAACTCGTTCATAGCGGACTCGTGCAAGAGGATCGTTGATCGAATCGTCGACTCCGACCATAGGGGTCAGGCCTTAAAAAACGGCTAAGAATCGCCCCGACCCAAAAACCGGGCTCCCGGCCGGGGGGGCGTATTAGGGAAAAATAAACCAAATCCGGAATGGCGGGACGAGTTCCGTCCCGAAAAAGAAAACCGCCCGGGGTGGGGGAACCCCGGGCGGGTCGCGGGCTCGGTCCGTTGGGCTTGGAGCCGGAGCCTTAAGGCGTAGGATCAGCGTTTGACTTGCAGCAGCTGCTCGAGCATCGCGTCCGCGGTCGAGATGATCTTGGCGGCCGAGGCGTAGGCGCGCTGGACCACGATCATGTTGGTGAACTCCTCGCCGATGTCCACCGTCGACTGTTCGAGAGTGGACTGGACGATGGTTCCCGCCGCGCCGCCGCCGGCGACGCGAAGCGTGTAGTCGCCCGAGAACTGGGTCTGGTTCCAGGCGTTGCCGGTGCGGGTTTCCAGGCCGTTGACGTTGGTGAAGGTGGCGAGCGGGATCTGGTAGACGGGTCGGGTCTCGCCGTTGTCGAACAGCGCCGTGACCAGGCCGTTTTCGCTGATGGTGACGCCGGCGAAGGTGCCGAATTGCGAACCGTTCTGGGTGATGAACACCGGGGTGAAGGCGGCGCCGAACTGGGTCATGCCGTTGGCTTCGCCGACGGTGCCGAAATCGAGGGTGATCTGCGGGCTGTTGGCGGCGGCGTCGTCCATGTCGGCGGCGCCGTTCGCATAACCGAGGATCTCGACCTCGGCCACGTTGATCGCCGACAGCAGGCCCGAGCTGTTGAAAACCAGGGCATAAGACGTGTCGATGGCGAAGTTGGTGGCGTCGGCGGTCAACCGGACGACGCCCAGGCCGTTGGCCGAGGCGGTGACGGGCAAGGCCGCGTCGGCGTTGATCAAGGAGATCAGGGCGTCGCGGGCGGTGTTGATGGTATCGGTTGCCGTCAAGTTGTACGAAAAGGTCGTGCCGTTGACGACGATGGAATAATTATCGCCGGCCTCGATGGTGCCGGCGATGGTGACGTCGTTGACTTGCGCGACGCCGACAGCGGGGACCGTGATGGCGACGACGTTTGCCGTATTGTTGGCGGTGCTGGTGACGTTGGTGGCGCTGGCGCTGG
>SHWG01000051.1 GCA_009693905.1 Rhodospirillales bacterium
GCCGAGTCGCTTTTGCCCCTGATGGGTCAGGCGGTCGGCCATTACCGCCGCCGCCTCGCCGAAGCCAGGGCCGGGGCCGAACAGGCGGGACTGCCCTTCAGCGCGCCGGGACTGGACGCGACCGACGGCATGCACCTCGCGCGCACCGCGTTCGGGCTCGCGCTCGCCCGCTACGCCGAAGACAAGGCCGTCAAGTGCCTGGTCGAGCGCACGCCCGAGCATGTGCTGGCGATGCCCGAACTCGAACGGCTGGTTCCGGGGGCTCTCTTCGTTCACGTCGTCCGCGACGGCCGCGACGAAGCGGTCGCGGCCTGGGATCACAATTTAAAAACGGAGGGCGATGCGTTCGCCCAGCGCCATCCGGCCTTCGCCGGGGTTGCCGAAACCTTCGCCCGGTCCTGGACCCACGCGGTGGCGAGCGCGCGCGCGTTCGGCCGCGAGCATCCCGAGCGGTTCTTGGAAGTTAAAGTGCGAGCACATGCTGGATCGGCCGACGCCCACCCTCTCCCGTCTTTGCCGGTTTCTCGGCGCCGATTGGCGGGAAAGCCGGCTGGCGCCTTGCGTCGAGGCCGCGACAGGGCTCGTGGGGGAAGGCGCGTCCGGGCTTTGGCGCGAACGCTTCGACGAATCCGCCTCGGCCGCCTTCCGCCGCTAGGCGGGCGAGATGCTCAAGCTGTTCGATTACGAAGATTAGCGATCAGCGGTTGTACAGAACGCTCGGCAACCACAGGCCAATCTGCGGCCAAATATAGAGCAACGCGAGCGCAACGAGCTGGATGCCCATGAACGGCATCATGCCGGCAAAAATCTGATTCAGCGTTACGTGTTTGGGCGCCACGCCTTTCAGGTAGAAGGCGGCCATCGCCACCGGCGGCGACAGGAACGCCGTTTGCAGGTTGAGCGCCACGAGCAGCCCGAAGAACAGCGGGTCGATGCCGAATTTCGGCAGCAGCGGAATGAAGATCGGCATGAAGATGACGATGATCTCGGTCCACTCCAGCGGCCAGCCGAGAATGAAGATGATGAACTGGGCCAGCAGCATGAACTGGAGCGGCGAGAGACCCAGCGACAACACCCATTTTTCCACCAGGCCTTGGCCGCCCAGCAGCGCGAAGGCCGCGGCGAAAATCGAGGAACCCACGAACAGCCAGCACACCATGGCGCTCGTCTTGGCGGCGAGGAAAGATGATTCCTTGACGATCGATCCCAGGTTCTTCGCGGTCGCCCAGGCCGCTCCGTCGGGCGTCTGGCGCAGATTGGCGATGTAGCGATAGGCGCCGGCCAGCAGGAAGCCGCCGAAAGCGCCGACCGCCGCCGCCTCGGCCGGCGTGGCGAGCCCGAACACGATCGATCCAAGCACCGCGAGGATCAGGATCGCCAGCGGAAAAAACGAACTCAGCAGCATCTTGAAAATCTCAAGGCGCTCCCAGCTGAGCAGCCCGTAGATCAGCGCCACGCCGGCGACGCAGACGCCGAACACGACCCAGTACCATGTCGGGATCGGCAAGCGCTCGACGGCGGATGGGGGCGCATCGGTCGTGTCTGCCGGCTTGGCTTTCTCCTCGAAGTCCACCGAGATTCCGCCGACGGCCTCGACGAGGCCCAAAGCATCGGTTCCCTCCCCTGGTGCGGTCGCCATCCGATAAGTCAGCGTCAGGGTGGCCGCTATCAGCAGCGCGGGCAGAAGGGCGCCAAATAACTGGATCCAGACCGTGCGCCTGGCTACGCCCGAACGGCCGCCGAGCGCGCGCGACAGGCCCGCCAGCGAATTCTTGCCGCCCGCCGACAGCGTCTTTGCGAAGGCCGGAAGCTCCACGTGCCGCTCGCGTTCGGCCAGCGGGGGCATCAGCTTCGGCCTTAGCATGGCGAGTACGATCACGTAGCCGACGTAAAGGGCCGCAAGCATGAAGCCGGGGAAGAACGCGCCCGCGTAGAGCTGCACCACGGATACGCCGGCGGTCGCGCCGTAGAGAATCAGAAGGACCGAGGGCGGGATCAGGATGCCGAGACAACCGCCCGCGGTGATCGCGCCGGCGGAAACCTGAATGTTGTAACCCGCGCGCAACATCGCCGGAAAGGCGAGCAACCCCATCAGCGTCACCACGGCGCCCACAATCCCGGTGGCAGTAGCGAAGATCGCGCAGGTGACGATGGTCGCCACCGCCAGCGAGCCCGGTACGCGCGCGAGTGCCAGGTGCAGGCTCTTGAACAATTTGTCGATCAGGGCGGCGCGTTCGACGAGATATCCCATGAATACGAACAGGGGGATCGCGATCAGCACGTCGTTCGACATCACCGCGTAGGCGCGTTGCACCATGAGATCCAGCACCTGCCGGTTGGCGAGGTCCGGGTTGACAGCGCGGTAGGCAACCCAGGCGAAGAACACGCCCATGCCCATCAGAGTGAAAGCGGTGGGGAACCCGAGCATGATCGCGACCACCACCAGCGCCAACATCAGCAGACCGAGGACGCCCAAGTCCTCGCGACTCAGGTGCGCGTCGGTCAGGTTTCCCCAGGGCGTAAAGAACAGCACCGTGGCGAGGATGACAGCCATCAGCGAGAAACCGAACCGCAGCTCCTTGCGTATGGTCACTTCGCCGTTCCCTTCGCGGCCGAGGCGTCGAGGACCTGGAGGTCCACTTCCGTTACGTGCACCATCTCCTTCAGCTTGTCGACATCAACCTCCTCGACGTCTTCCTCGCGCGAAGACCAGGCCCCCTGACGAATGCAGATGACGCAGCGGATGATCTCGACGATGCCCTGCACCAGCAAGAAGGCGCCAGCAACTGGGATCACGGTCTTGAACGGATAAATCGGCGGGCCGTCGGCGGTAGTGCCCGAATGCTCGTTGATGGCCCAGGAATCGGCCGCGTAGTAGTACCCGGCATAGGTGAGCGCAAACACGCCCGGGATAAAGAACACAACAAACAGCAGCAGATCCAACGTTGCCTGCGTGCGCGGGCGAAAGAAGCTATACAGCACATCACCGCGCACGTGCCCGTTCTTCGCCAGCGTATAGGCGCCGGCCATCATGAAGAACGTCCCATACAGCATGTTCATGATGTCGAAAGCCCAGTCGTGCGGGTTGTCCAGCGCATAGCGCGAAAACACTTCCCAGGTGATGAGCAGCGTTAGCCCGACGATCAAGAATGAGAACGCGTGCCCAACCCAGGTGCTGATCCTGTCGACGAAGAGGAGGGTTTTCTGCATAAAGGAAAAAGCCACCCGGCAAAGCCACCCGGCCCGCTCCGGATGGTTGGTCGGTGCGGGGTCAGTTGGGCCATTCTACGTGCGGGTGACGGATAACCCAAAGCTCGCCACCGGCAAGACTCCCCTTCAGGTGTCGATCGGCCCCTTGGGGAAGTAGTGCGCGTAGGCAGCGCGTTGATCAACCTGCACCGTATTGTGCCAGTACATCACGCGCTTCGCCCAGGCCTTCTGCGACTCGATCACCTTGGCGAACAGCGGGTTCTCCGCCGAACGCCGCTCGATGACCCGGTCCCAGGCCTTGAGTTGGGCGTCGAGGATCACTTTCGGCGTACGCGAGACCTTGACCTTCTGCACCGTCTGCAGCTCGATCAGATCCGTGGACATGCGGTGCATGGATTTCCAGTGCATGTCGGCGCTGGCGGCGTGCGACGCCAAGGGAAGGATCCCTTTGATGTCGGCGGGCAGGGCGTCGTACCGCTTCTTGTTGAACATCACTTCGCAGAAATTGTTCGCCATGTGGTAGCTCTGCTGCAGGTAGAACTTGGCGACGTCCGGGAAGCCCATGATGCGATCGTCGGTGGCGCTGGCGAACTCGGCGCCGTCCAGAACGCCGCGATCGATCGACGGAACGATGTCCGCCGGCGCTAGCTGCACGGTGCTCATGCCAAGTTCCTTGAACATGTCCACCGCTAGGCCGGCGGTGCGGAACTTCAAGCCCTTGAGATCGGCGACGGTCTTAATTTCCTTCTTGAACCAGCCCATCGGTTCGCACGGCACCGGGCCGAACAGGAAACTCACGATGTCCAGCTTGGCCGCCGCCTGGATCTCGGCGAACAGCTCCTTGCCGCCGCCGTACTCGCACCACCCGAGCAACTGATTGGGGTCCATGCTGAAATCCGGGCCCGCACCATAGAGCCCGAACGCGGTGTTCTTTCCGAACCAGAATCCTGGGATGCCGTGGCCGCCGTCGAGCACGCCCTTGTCGGTGGCTTCGACCACCTGCAGGCCTGGCACCACCGCGCCCGCGGACAACATGTCGATCTTCAGCCTGCCGCCCGTCAGCTCGAAAACCTTCTTGGTCCAATCAACCGCGAACTCGTGATAGATAAATTTAGGCGGCCAGGTGCTTTGGAAGCGCAGCGTGATCGGCGCTTGGGCCCGCGCGATCGCGGGAAATGCCAGGGCGGCGGGCGCCGCCGCGGCCACGGCGAGAAAACGACGCCGCGACGCACTCTTAGCCGGTTTATCGACGCCGATCTTCACTCCACCTTGGTTCTTTACACGCGGTCCTACGTTCATCGGACTCTCCCTTGGGTTTAATTGTTTATGCGCTTCAGGTTTTGTAACCGGAAATCTGCTTCCCGTCCTTGGTGAAGAACAAGTTGGGCTTGCGATAGATCGCCAGGATTATCGTGCCTTCGTCCGACTTGGTTTCGTGGAACGAGCCGGGATAGCGCCAGACGTATTCGCCCGCGCGGGCAATACCGTCATGGTCGTAAAAGGACCCCTCCAACACCCAGCTTTGTTCGATTTCCGGGTGCTTGTGAAACGGCAGGCTCGCGCCCGGTTGCCATTTGAGCAGGCAGGTGAGCTCGCCTCGCGCTTTGTCTTCATAGAGGACCTTGATCTGGATCCCCTTGAACGGGCTCGGCTTCCATTCCATGTCTTTGGGTTTGACGTAGACCGATCCGCCGACTGTCGGCTCCATCTTGGGTTTGCGCTTCGCGCCCGACACTTCTTTTCTGACCGCTGTCCTGACCGCCATGGTTTTTCCTTTCCTGCTTCGCACCCGGCCGGCTCGGTGATTGCCAGGGTCGTCATTCGGATCGACGAAGGTATCCTCTGGGGAAACTTTTCGTCAAGATAGAGAGGCAACATCTCCATACACCCTTCCACGCTCGGTTACGCGTCGCCAACAGTCGGCAGGTGGTGCGGTAAAACCAGACTATCCACAGGGATATTGCCGGTTTTCCGTTGTTGGGCGAGCGTCCTCGAAGCGGAGATTGCGCGCTTGCTGGAATCGGCATGGATTTGACAGGGTGTTTCCCATTTGGCAACAATCGGAGGGAACGGTCAGCCTGCGGCCGCGGAATGTCTGAGAGTCGTCATGGGAAAACCAGTCCGGTTCGCGCTGCTCGCCTACGAAGACGTCGAGCCGATCGATGTCGGCGCCACGTTCGGCGTGCTGTCGATGGCGCGCCGGGTCGAGCCCGCGATCTCCATGGTCTTGGTCGCGCCCCGCGCTGGTCCGGTGCGCATGGCCAACGGCCTCACGGTGATCGCCCACCATGGGTACGCCGATTGTCCGCCCGCCGACATCCTGATGGTTCTTGGCGGTCCGGGCTGGCCGGCCCAGGCCGAGAGCCAAGACACCATCGCCTTCATCCAACGCATGGCGCCGGCGGCCACGGTCGCCTCGGTCTGCACGGGTGGATTGATTTTGGCCGCCACCGGCCTTCTCGCCGGTCGCCCCGCAACCACCAAACGCAACGTGATCGGCGCGGAGCGGTCTCCGATCGAAGTCATGCGCGCGAAGTATCCTGACGTTGACGTGGTCGAAGCCCGGCTGGTCGATTGCGGGTCGATCGTCACGGCCGGTGGCGTCTCGCTGGCGATCGACGCCACATTGCACTTGATCGAGCGCGCATGCGGAGCGACGGTGGCGGCGGAAACGGCGCGGATTATCGAATATCAGGAAGCTTGGCGTGCCAACAAGAAAGCGTTCCCGGCGATCGAAATATCCGGATCGCGCCGCGTTGTCGCCGGTTCCTAAGCAGATCGGCGCGCGGTTGCGTCTGTTACGCAAGGCGCATGCGATGACCCTTGATCGCTTGGCCGAACAGACCGGCTTCACGAAAAGCTATCTCTCGAAGATCGAGAACGGCCTCAAGGTACCGCCGATCGGCTCCCTCGCCCGCATTTCGGGGGCGCTCGGCGCGGATATCGCGCTTTTTTTTCAGAAAGGCGACGCCTTCGACGCGGGCGCGGATCTCGACTCCGGCGTATCATGCGTCCGCGCCGGCGAGCGCCAATCGGTCATTCGCGGCGGAACTTCGTTCGGTTACGACTATGAGAGCCTAGCCCATAAGAAGCTCCGTAAACACATGGAGCCATTCTTGTTCACGTTCCCTTCCCACATCAGCAGGGAAGTGTTCTTCGAGCACGAAGGCGAGGAGTTCATCTTCATCTTGAGCGGCCGGGTCGAGTTCTTGGCCGGCAAACGTAAGTTCCTGCTCGAACCCGGCGACAGTCTGTATATCGATTCCGCGCTGCCCCATCGCGGCCGCTGCCTCGGCGGCGAGGCCAAGGCATTGGTCGTGATTTTCAAGCCCGGCACGTCGTCGGCGTGAAGAAACGTCGGGGCAGATGCGCGCCCGCCATGAAATTTATCGGGCGTACGCCATGAAATCGAGCGCGTTTTTATCGCGCGCCCGCCATAAGTTCGAGCGCGCCTTGCAGAATGTAGGCGGCTGCGATCTTGTCGATCACCTGCTTGCGTCGGGCGCGGCTCATGTCCGCCTCGTCGATCAGGAGACGCTCGACGGCGGCGGTCGAGAACCGCTCGTCGAAGAACGCGAGCGGAAGATCGCACTCCTTGAGCAGGCCGGCGGCGAATTGGCGGACCGACTGGCAGCGGGGGCTCTCGCGCCCGTCCATCCCGACCGGCAGTCCGACCACGAAACCGCCGACGCCGTGCTCGAGGGCGAGAGCCTTGATCCGCGCGAGATCGGCGGCCATGTGCTTGCGCCGGACCGTCTCCATCGGGCTTGCGACCGTGCGCCGCACGTCCGAGAGCGCGAGCCCGACGGTCTTCTTGCCGACATCGAGGCCGAGCAGCCGCGAATCGCGGGCGAGCAGGGGAGCCAGGGCTTCGAGGGCGGCGACGGGCATGGGGCGGCGATACGCTTCCAAGGGGTTAGAGGAGGGGCCGGAGACGCTAACGCGCTCGCCTCGGGGCGGCCTACGTATTATATATTGGATCGACGCCAACGGCGTGGGCGGCATGGGTTCGATAAAGAACAATAAGAATATCCGAGTCGGGCGAAGCACAAGCGCGCTTTTGCTCGTGCTTGTGCTCGTGCTCGTTCTTGCGCTTGCGGGCTCTCGCGCTTGGGCGCAGGCGGCCGAACGGTTCAAGGGGCTGCCGCTGGAGCCGGTTTCGGGAAGTTACCTGGCGACCAAGGACATGCCGATTCTGGAGACCCCCGGGGCCGGGGTGGGCTTGGGCGGGACCAAGAGCAAGGCGGCGGCAAAAGGGAAGGAGAAGGACGCTCCGCCCGCGCCGGCGGCAAAGAAGGTCGGCGAACTGAAGAAGGGCGAGGAAGTGACGGTCTTCGGCAGGTCCGGCGCGTGGCTGGCGGTGCAAAAGGGCGAGGAAAAACTCGGCTTCGTCGCGGTGGATTCGCTCGCGCCGATTCTCGATGGCACTCTCGCCCGGGATGTCGCGGGCACGGTGGCGGCCGGGGGCCACAACTGCCGCTATACGATCCGCTTCGAAGGCCGGACCGCGGTCGACATGGGGCCCGGCCGGTTCGCCGATTACAGCGCGTCGTTCGCGTGCGACCGAGGGGCCACGCGCCTGGCCTTCGAGGCGCCGATGTTCATGAGCGAGATCCCTCACCAGGGCGGGCCGAAAGCGATCTACCAGATCGCCCTCGACGTCCCCAGCATCTCGCCCAATCCCGACCAAGCCTTCTCCACCATCCTTTTCTACGACCGGGACAAGGGCGAGGTGGCTCTCGAAACCGCTTGGCCGGCGGAGTGGCTCGTCAAAGCCAAGCCCGCGCCCCGGCGCGCGGGCGACGTCGCGACCGCGCTCGTCCTGGCGACCGAACTCACGCTTTCCTCCTGGGGGCCGAAACCCTGGGAGGCGCTTGCCAAGCGCGAGCGCTGATCCCATGGCGCTGACCCGCGACCAAGTCCGCGCCATCGCGCTTCTCGCCCGCGTCCGCGTGCCCGACGAGGGCCTGGAACCGATGGCCAAGGAAATTTCCGGCATCCTCCATTGGATCGAGCAGTTGAACGAGGTCGATACCGAAGGCGTCGAGCCGATGACATCGGTGGTGGCGATGACGTTGCCGATGCGCCCCGACGCGGTCGATGACGGCGGCGACCCCGCCGCGGTGCTGAAAGGCGCGCCCGAGCCGGTGGACGGATTCTACGCCGTGCCCAAGGTGGTGGAATGAGCGCGCTCACCGATCTCGGCATCGCCGAGGCCGCCGCCGGGCTCGCCAAGCGCGACTTTTCCGCCGTCGAGCTGGCGCGCGCGCACATCGCCGCAGTGGCTGGTGCGCGCGCGTTGAACGCTTTCATCGTCGAGACGCCGGACGCCGCGCTCGCGGCCGCGGCCGAATCGGACAAGCGCCGCCAAGACGGCCGATCGCTCGGAGTGCTCGATGGCATCCCGCTCGCGATCAAGGACCTGTTTTGCACCGAGGGCGTGCAAACCACCGCCGGGTCGCGAATCTTGAAAGGATTCGTTCCGGCCTACGAGTCCACCGTGACCCGCAATCTGAAACGCGCCGGCGCGGCCATGATCGGCAAGACCAATCTCGACGAATTCGCGATGGGTTCGTCCAACATCACGTCGGCTTTCGGCCCGGTGAAAAATCCCTGGGGCCCGCCCCTCGGCCGGGCGGGCAACAAGGAACTGGTGCCGGGCGGCTCGTCGGGCGGCTCGGCGGCGGCGATCGCCGCCGGGCTCGCGCTCGGCGCGACCGGCACCGACACCGGCGGCTCGATCCGCCAGCCCGCGTCTTTCTGCGGCATCGTCGGCTTGAAGCCGACCTACGGCCGCTGCTCGCGCTTCGGCATCGTCGCCTTCGCGTCCTCGCTCGACCAGGCGGGACCGATGACCCGCAACGTGAAGGATGCAGCGCTGATGCTCGGCGCCATGGCCGGGCACGACCCCAGGGATTCGACCTCGGCGCCGATCCCGTGCCCCGATTTCGCGAGGGCCGCGATTGCTCCGGTCAAGGGGTTGCGCGTCGGCATCCCCAAGGAATACCGCATCGAGGGGATGTCCTCCGAAATTGACGCCCTCTGGCGCAAGGGGGAACAATGGCTGCGCGAGCAGGGCGCGGAGGTGGTTGAGGTTTCGCTGCCGCACACCCGGTACGCGCTCCCGACTTATTATATTGTCGCTCCGGCCGAGGCGTCTTCCAATCTCGCCCGCTACGACGGAGTCCGCTTCGGGCTCCGCGTCCCGGGCGAGACGCTGGACGATATGTACATGAACACCCGCGCCGCGGGGTTCGGGCCCGAGGTGCGCCGGCGCATCCTGATCGGAACCTACGTGCTGTCCGCCGGCTATTACGACGCCTATTATCTGAAGGCGCAGAAAGTGCGCGCCCTGATCGCCAGGGACTTCCGCGACGCGTTCGCGACCGTGGACGCGATCCTCGCCCCGACCGCGCCTTCGCCCGCCTTCGCGATCGGCGAGAAGACGGAAGATCCCATCGCCATGTACCTGAACGACGTCTTCACGGTGCCGGCGAGCCTCGCCGGGCTGCCGGCGATGTCGGTGCCGGCGGGCTTGAGCGCGGGCGGCCTGCCGCTCGGATTGCAGATCATCGGTCGCGCGTTCGACGAAGAAACGGTGCTTCGTGCCGGCGCCGCGATCGAACGCGCCGCCGGATTCGACACCCGGCCCTCGCGGCTTGTCCCCGCGAAAGCGGGGAAGGGGGATCGGTGATGGGCGCTTGGCGCATCCAGGGCGAGAGCGGCGAGTGGGAGGCGGTGATCGGGCTTGAGGTCCACGCTCAGGTGATTTCCGCATCGAAGCTTTTTTCCGGCGCGTCGGCGGTCTTCGGCGCCGAACCCAACACCCAGGTCTCGTTGGTGGACGCGGGGTTTCCGGGCATGCTGCCGGTGCTGAACGAATACTGCGTCGAACAAGCTGTGCGCACCGGACTAGGCCTCAAGGCCAAGATCAATCTCACGTCGGTGTTCGAGCGGAAGAATTATTTCTACGCCGACTTGCCGGCCGGATACCAAATATCCCAATACAAATATCCGCTGGTGGGCGAGGGCACCGTGATCCTGGACATGCCCGACGGCTCGACCCGCCCGATCGGGATCGAGCGCCTGCACGTCGAGCAGGACGCGGGCAAGTCGCTCCACGATCAGGACCCCAAGCGCACGTTCATCGACCTCAATCGTTCGGGCGTGGCGCTGATGGAAATCGTCTCCAGGCCGGATTTGCGCACCCCCGAGGAGGCCGGGATTTACCTGCGTAAATTGCGCTCGATCCTGCGCTATCTCGGCACCTGCGACGGCAACATGGAGGAAGGCTCCATGCGCTGCGACGTCAACGTTTCGGTGCGCAAACCCGGCGAGCCGTTGCGTACCCGTGCCGAGATCAAGAACGTGAACTCGGTCCGCTTCGTCATGCAGGCGATCGAGCACGAGGCCCGGCGCCAGGTGCGCGCTTACGAAGAGGGCGGAAAAGTCGTCCAGGAAACCCGGCTTTACGATTCGCACAAGGGCGAGACGCGGCCGATGCGGGCGAAGGAATTCGCCCACGATTACCGTTATTTTCCCGACCCCGACCTGCTGCCGCTCCGGCTCTCCCCTGAGTACGTGGACGTCATCGCCGCGACCTTGCCCGAATTGCCCGACGAAAAGAAAGATCGCTTCATGCGCGATTATGGCCTGTCGCCCTACGACGCGGGCGTACTGGTGGTCGAGCGCGAGACCGCGGATTATTTCGAGCGCGCCGCACGCGGAGGCGAAGGCGTCGGCCGCGGCGGGCGCGACGCCAAGCAGGTTGCCAACTGGGTCATCTCCACGCTTTTCGGGCTCTTGAACGCCAAGGGACTCCCCGTTACGCGAAGCCCCGTTTCCGCGGACCATCTCGGCAAGCTCGTGGACTTGATCGCCGACGGAACTATCTCGGGTCGCATCGCCAAGGACGTGTTCGAGATCATGGGCGAAACCGGCCGCGATCCGGCCGACATCGTCGCCGCAAAGGGCTTGCAACAGATCACCGACACGGGCGCGATCGAGGCGGCGGTGAACCAGGTCATCGCCGCCAATCCCGACAAAGCCGCCGAGGTCCGCGCCGGCAAGGTGGCGTTGCTCGGCTGGTTCACCGGCCAGGTGATGAAGGCCACGGGGGGCAAGGCCAACCCGGCCGCGGTCAACGCGATACTGAAAAAGAAACTATCCGGGTAACAATCGATGAAAAGGAAAATTCCATGACCTGCGAAATGAAGCCTCTTTCGTGCGACCCCAAGGGGATCGCGGGGATGTCCGAGCGATTGATCGTCAGCCATTACGAGAACAACTACGGCGGCGCGGTTAAGCGGCTGGGCGCGATCCGCAAGCAATTGGCCGAGTTGGACTACGCGACCGCCCCGGTCTTCGTCGTCAACGGCCTGAAGCGCGAGGAACTGATTGCCGCCAATTCCATGGTGCTGCACGAGCTGTTCTTCGACGGTCTCGGCAAAGGCGGCGCGCCCGACCCGGAGCTTGCCTCGGTGCTTGCCCGCGATTTCGGCGGGGTCGATCGCTGGAGGGTGGAATTCGCGGCGATGGGCAAGGCCCTGGGCGGGGGATCGGGATGGGTTCTTTTGACCTATTCGCCCCGCGCCGGACGGCTTCTCAACCAGTGGGCCGCCGATCACACTCATGTTCTGGCGGACGGCAGGCCGATCCTGGCCCTCGACATGTACGAGCATTCCTATCACATGGATTACGGGGCCAAGGCCGCCGCCTACGTCGATGCCTTCATGCTGGCCATCAACTGGGCCAACGCCGGCCGTCTTTTCCGCGCCGCCGTCGGCCGGTGACGAAGGGAAGTCCCTCTTGCGCCGGGCGTAGGGGTTCCTATCCTGTAGCCGCCGCTTGAACCGAGACGGAGAGCGACCGCATGATCGACCTCTACACCTGGACCACGCCGAACGGCCGCAAGGCCTCGGTCATGCTCGAGGAACTCGGGCTGGCTTACAAGGCTCATCCGATCGACATCGGCAAGGACGAACAGTTCCAGCCCTGGTTCCTGAAGATCGCGCCCAACAACCGGATTCCGGCGATCGTCGACCAGGACGGGCCGGACGGGAAACCGATGGCGCTGTTCGAATCCGGCGCGATCCTGATCTATCTCGCGGAAAAAACGAAAAGCCCGCTGCTGCCCGCGGACGCGCGCGGGCGCGCGATCACGATCCAATGGCTGATGTGGCAGATGGGGGGCGTCGGGCCGATGTTCGGCCAGGCGCATCACTTTCTCAAGTTCGCCAAGGAGGACGTTCCCTACGGCAAGAAGCGCTACCACGACGAAACCAAGCGGCTGTACGGCGTCATGAATCGAAGACTCGGGGAAGCGCCCTATCTCGCCGGCGAAAATTACAGCATCGCCGACGTCGCCACGTTCCCGTGGGTGGCGCGCCACGAATTTCATCAAGTGGACCTGGACGAGTTTCCGAACGTCGAGCGCTGGTTCGGAACGATCGGCCGGCGCCCGGCGGTCGCCAAGGGAATGCAGGTGCCGTCATGAGCGATTTGCTCGAGCACGAGGGCGTCAAGCGCGTCGTCGCCGCGCTCGCCGCCGCCAAGCATCCGACCGACGTGCTGGCCCTCAAGGATTCGGCGCGCACCGCCAAGGCCGCCGCCCGCGCCGCCGGCTGCGAACTCGGCGCTATCGTCAAGAGCCTCGTCTTCCTGGTCGAAAATCGGTTCGTGGTCGTGCTCGTCGCCGGTGATCGCGTCTGCGTGCCCGACAACCTGCCGCGCGCGCTTGCCCTCAAAGGTCCGGTGCGCATGGCGGAAGCCGGCGAAGTCCGCTTTGCCACCGGATTCGCCATCGGCGGCGTCGCGCCGGTCGGATTTCCGCGCCCGATCCCGTGCGTGCTCGATCGCAGCCTTAAGCGCTTCGAGACCGTGTTCGCCGCCGCCGGACACCCGAACTGTATTTTCCCGACGACGGTGGACTGGTTGAAAACCATGACCGGGGCGATCGTCTCTTATAATATTTCCGCCGAGTAACCCGCGTCCGCCGCGGTAAAGGCGCCCAAGAAGAAATGAGCCGCGCGACGGGAAATTCGATCCGGCTGGGCGCCGGAAAGGGAATCGCGGCGACCGAACTCGCGCTCGCCTTCGCCAATCGCCACGGCCTGATCGCGGGCGCGACCGGCACCGGCAAGACGGTGACGCTGCGCGCGTTCGCCGAGGGATTTTCCGCCGCCGGCGTGCCGGTGTTTCTCGCCGACGTGAAGGGCGATCTCTCGGGGCTCTGTCGGGCGGCCGAACCTTCACCCCAGCTTGCCCAGCGCGCGATCACGGAACTCGAAGTGGGCGAGGCCCTGGTCTCGACGCTTGCCGGGCGCGGCGTGCCGACGCCGGCGGCACGCGTGCGCATCCGTCCGCCGGCCTCGCGGCTTGCACCCCTGTCGGCGGCGGAAAGGAAAAGCGAGATCGAGAAAAGCCCGCTGTCTGGCCGCTACGAAACGCCGCTCGATCGGGAGTCGGCGTATGAAATTCTCACCGAGCGTCGCGGACCGGAATCCGCGCCCGCCGCGACCACCGACGCTGGCCCCGGCCCGTGGGGGTCTTCGGCACCGGATACGGAGTCTCCGCCTTCGCGCGCGGAACCGGCGCGGCCGGAACGCGCGGGTGGCGGAATTCTCGAAGGCGTCCTCGGTGGTGCCGGGGCTTCCCGCGCGCGCGGGGGCCGCGGACGCGAAGGTCTCGGCGAAGCGTTCGTGAAAAGCGTCGCCCGCTCGATCGGTTCCCAGGTCGGGCGTCAAATCGTGCGCGGCGTCTTGGGCGCGATGCTGAAATGAAGTCGAAGGGGGCGTTGATCGGAGCGGCCCCACCCGCTATGTAAGGGTTATCCCGATACCTCCGCCGGAAGGGTGGGTGAGTGGTTTAAGCCAGCGGTTTGCTAAACCGCCGTACGGTGGTAACGCTGTACCGAGGGTTCGAATCCCTCC
>SHWG01000052.1 GCA_009693905.1 Rhodospirillales bacterium
GCGCGCGAAACCTCCGCCGGGCGCGGAGCGGAGGCTCCTCGGTTTCGAGACCCTCACGCTCGCCCCGATCGATCGCGCCCTGATCGCGCCCGGGCTTCTCACCCGCGACGAGATCGCCTGGCTCGATGGGTATCATGCGCGGGTGCGGAGGCTGCTTGCGCCGCTGCTTTCGCTCCCCGAGCGCGCCTGGCTCGCCCGCGCCACCAAACCGCTCCGCGCTCGTTGCTGAGATGGACGCTCCGTCCGCGCCCGAGCCCCTCGCCAATCACCGTCAGCTGCTTGGGCTTTGCGCCGAGGCGCTGCCCGCCGCCGAGGCCCTGCTCGCCGCCGCCAAGGCCGCGCTTGGCGGGCGCGTTTCGGCCGGCGGCACGCTCGACTCCGGCGCTTTGGATAAAGACCAGTTCGCCCTGCACGGGCTGGCTTGGCTCGCGACCTACGTCGAGGCGTTGCGCCAGATGCTGGCCTGGGCGCGAAGGCTCGATTCCGCCGACAAATTCGGCGAATTGGAGCAATTGATTCTCGCCGCCGCGTTCGGCGAATATTTGTCGCAGATGATCGGCGGCATCCCGTTGAGTCAGGGCGAGACCGCAAGGCCCCAGGATATGGGCCTGGGCGAGCGCGAAGAAAGCGCGTTTTTCACCCCGGCGGTGAACGCGCTGATCCGTTCCGGCAACACCGCCGCGACACGGATACGGATCGCGGACTTGATCGCGGACGGACCGCGCTTCGGCGCGCTGGGGCTCGATGACGAAACCCTCGGCCTGATGCGCGAGCAGTTCCGCCGCTTCGCCGCCGACCGGGTGGCGCCCTTCGCCCACGGCTGGCATCTCGCCGACGAGCTGATCCCCGACGCGCTGATCGCCGAGATGGCCGCGCTCGGCGTTTTCGGCCTGACCGTGCCCGAAGAGTGGGGCGGGTTGGGCCTGGGCAAGACCGCCATGTGCGTCGTCACCGAGGAACTGTCGCGCGGCTATATCGGCGTCGGCTCGCTCGGAACCCGCTCGGAGATCGCGGCCGAGCTGATCCGGCTCGGCGGCACGCCCGAACAGAAGCAAAAATATCTGCCGGGCATCGCCTCGGGCGCGATCCTGCCGACGGCGGTCTTCACCGAGCCCAACACCGGCTCCGACCTCGCCTCGTTACGCACCCGCGCGACCCGCGACGGCGCGGGCTGGCGCGTCACCGGCGCCAAGACCTGGATCACCCATGCCGCGCGCTCCGACCTGATGACGCTCCTGGTGCGCACCAACGCCGCCGATCCGGGTTACGGCGGGCTTTCGATGTTCCTGGCCGAGAAGCCGCGCGGCACGAACGGCAATCCCTTCCCCGCCCAAGGCATGAACGGAAGCGAAATCCGCGTGCTCGGCTATCGCGGCATGAAGGAATACGAAATCGCCTTCGACGGATTTTGGGTTCCGGCCGAGGGGTTGCTCGGCGGCGTCGAGGGCCAGGGCTTCAAGCAGTTGATGGCGACCTTCGAATCGGCGCGCATCCAGACCGCGGCCCGCGCCGTCGGCGTCGCCGCGAACGCGCTCGAACTCGGCCTCGACTATGCCCGCACGCGCAACCAATTCGGCAAACCGATCTACGCATTCCCCCGCGTATCGGGCAAGCTCGCCTGGATGGCGGTCGAGACCATGATCGCGCGCCAACTCGCCTGGTTCGCGGCCGGCGAGAAGGACCGGGACCGCCGCTGCGACATCGAGGCCGGCATGGCCAAGCTGCTCGCCGCCCGCGTTGCCTGGTCGAACGCCGACAACGCGCTCCAGATCCACGGCGGCAACGGCTACGCGCTCGAATACCAGATCAGCCGGGTGCTGTGCGACGCCCGCATCCTCAGCATTTTCGAGGGCGCGGCCGAAATCCAGGCCCACGTCGTCGCCCGGGGCCTGTTGTCGCGGCGGAATTGACGATGACGCTTGCGGCCGAAGCGTTTAACATCGGGGCATGAACGGCTTTCTTCCCGTCCTGCTCATGTTCGCGCTCGGCGCGACGCTGCTGATCCTGCTCGTCGGCGTTGTCGGCTTCGCCGCCGGCGGACGATTCAATTCTCGCTTCGGCAACATCTTGATGCGCTGGCGGGTGGTAGCGCAGGCGGTCGCAATCGCGCTGCTCGGTCTCTTTATGTTGTTCGGAGCGACGTAATGGTCACCCTCGATCGCATCTATACCCGTGGCGGCGACAAAGGCGAGACTTCGCTCGGCGACGGCGAGCGCGTGGCCAAGGATTCTCCGCGCATCGCGGCGATCGGAGCGGTGAACGAAGCCAACGCGGCGATCGGGCTCGCCCGCCTGCACACCACCGGCGAGCCGGACGCTTGCCTCGCCCGCATCCAGAACGATCTGTTCGACCTAGGCGCCGATCTCTGCACCCCTTCGAGCGGACGGAAGGCCGAAGGCGCGTTGCGCGTCACCGATCCCCAGGTCGAACGGCTCGAGCGCGAGATCGACCGGATGAACGCCGATCTTCAACCGCTCAAGTCCTTCATTTTGCCGGGCGGGAACGCGGCGGCCGCGCACGTGCACTTCGCCAGCACCGTGGTTCGCCGCGCCGAGCGGCTGATGGTCGCGCTGAAACGGACCGAACCGGTCGGCGGGCCGGCGTTGCGCTACATCAACCGGCTCTCGGACCATCTCTTCGTGCTCGCCCGCCATCTCAACGGCCAGGGTGCGGGCG
Organism: Rhodospirillales bacterium; assembly: GCA_009693905.1. Taxonomy (GTDB): domain Bacteria; phylum Pseudomonadota; class Alphaproteobacteria; order Rhodospirillales; family 2-12-FULL-67-15; genus 2-12-FULL-67-15. The sequence continues at coordinate 2,677 of SHWG01000052.1, forward strand.
ACGTGCTCTGGACCCCCGGCGCCAACCGTTAGAGCCTATCCCCCCTTCCTTTCGCACCGCCGTTGTGCGGGCGCAAAAGCGCCAAAACCGCGTCGTTAAGCCCAGGCCGTTCTTGACCGCCCCGGGCGGGACCCCTAATTTTGCGCCTGCGAAGTAAATAGCCCCTAGGGTTGAAACGCCCATCGGCACTACCCCATCCTAGACTCCCAGGTACGCATGAAGATTCTCGTCGCCGTCAAGCGGGTGATCGACGCCAACGTCAAGGTGCGCGTCAAGGCGGACCAGACCGGGGTCGAAACCGCCAACGTCAAGATGGCGATGAATCCCTTTTGCGAGATCGCGGTCGAGGAAGCGGTGCGCCTCAAGGAAGCCGGCAACGCCGGCGAAATCGTCGCCGTCTCGGTCGGGCCGGCGGCGTGCTCAGAAACGGTGCGGACCGCGCTCGCCATGGGCGCCGACCGCGGCATCGTGGTCGAGGCTCCGGCCGAAACCGAACCGCTCGCCGTCGCCAAGATCCTGAAGGCGATCGCGGCGCGCGAGGCGCCCGGACTGATCATGCTCGGCAAGCAAGCGATCGACAACGACTGCAACCAGACCGGCCAGATGCTGGCCGCGCTGCTCGGCTGGGGGCAGGGCACGTTCGCCTCCAAGCTCGTGTTCGAGGGAAACAAGCTTCGCGTGACGCGCGAGGTGGACGGCGGCCTCGAAACCCTCTTTTTGAAATTGCCGGCGGTGGTGACGACGGATTTGCGTCTCAACACGCCGCGCTACGCCTCGCTTCCCAACATCATGAAGGCGAAGAAGAAGCCGATCGAGAACCTGACCTCCGGGGATTTGGGCGTGGACATCGCGCCGCGCCTGGAAATCCTCAAGGTCGCGGAGCCGCCCAAGCGAAGCGCGGGCGTGCGCGTCGCCAATGTCGCCGATCTGGTTTCCCGGCTGCGCAACGAAGCAAAAGTTATCTAGATGACCGTTCTCCTCGTCGCCGAGCACGACAACGCCGATCTCAAACCCGCCACCCGCCACGCGGTGACCGCGGGACGCAAATTGGGCGACGTGACCGTTTTGGTGGCCGGCAGCCAATGCCGCGCCGCCGCCGAGGCCGCGGCCAGGACGGCGGGGGTCGGCCGGGTTCTGCTCGCCGACGCGCCGGTTTACGCCCATGCGCTCGCCGAGGCGCTGGCGCCGCTGGTGGCGGGACTCGCTCGGAATCATTCCCACGTGCTCGCACCGGCCACCACTTTCGGCAAGAACCTGATGCCCCGGGTCGCGGCGATGCTCGACGTCGGGCAAGTGTCCGACATCGTCGCCATCGAGGGGCCCGATACGTTCGTTCGCCCAATCTATGCCGGCAACGCGCTCGTGACGGTGCGCGTGCTGGACGCGATCAAGGTCGTCACCATACGCTCGACCGCGTTCGAGGCCGCGCCCCCCTCGGGCGGAACGGCGGCGATCGAGGTCGTGCCGGCCGGGACCGACCCGGGGCTTTCGTCCTTTGCCGGGCAGGAGCTGACTCGCTCGGAGCGGCCCGAACTCACCAGCGCCCGGATCGTCGTTTCCGGCGGGCGGGGCATGCAGAGCGGCGAGAATTTCCGGCTTCTGGAGGCGCTCGCCGACCGGCTCGGCGGAGCGGTCGGCGCTTCGCGCGCGGCGGTGGACGCCGGCTTCGTTCCCAACGATTACCAGGTCGGCCAAACCGGCAAGGTGGTCGCGCCCGATCTTTACATCGCGGTCGGCATCTCCGGCGCGATCCAGCACCTGGCCGGAATGAAAGACAGCAAGGTGATCGTCGCCATCAACAAGGACGAGGAAGCTCCCATCTTCCAGGTCGCCGACTACGGCTTGGTCGAGGATTTGTTCAAGGCGCTGCCGGAATTGACGGCCGCGCTCGGAAAATAAACCGCGCCGGGGGCGTTGCGACTCCCCCGGCGCAACCCTGACGAGGACATCATGGCCAAGGAAATACGAAAGATCGGCGTCATCGGCGCGGGACAGATGGGGCACGGCATCGCGCTGGTCTGCGCCGTCGCCGGGTTCGACGTCCGGATGCTCGACCTCACCACCGAGGCCCTCGACAAGGGAATGAAATCGATCCACCGCTATCTCCAGCGCGACGTGGAGAAGAAGCGCCTAGACCAGGCCAAGGCCGACGCGGCGCTCAAGCGCCTTTCGACCTCCACCTCTTATCCGGATCTGAAGGATTGCGATCTGGTGATCGAGGCGGCATCCGAAGACGAAAAGATCAAGAAGGAAATCATCAAGAAACTATGTCCGGTGCTCGGCCCCGATGCCTATATCGCGACCAACACGTCCTCGCTCTCCATCACCCGTATGGGCGCGGTGAGCGACCGTCCCGGCAAATTCGTCGGGATGCACTTTATGAACCCGGTTCCGCGCATGGAGCTGGTCGAGCTGATCCGGGGCATCGCCACCGACGAGGAAACCTACCGCCTCATCCGCGAACTCACGGTCAAGCTCGGCAAGACCCCGGTCAACGCCGAGGACTTTCCCGCCTTCATCGTCAACCGCATCCTGCTGCCGATGCTGAACGAGGCGGTCTATACCCTCTATGAAGGCGTCGGCTCGGTCGAGGCGATCGACACCGCCATGAAGCTCGGCACCCATCATCCGATGGGGCCGTTCGAACTCGCCGATTTCATCGGTCTCGATGTCTGTCTCGCGGTCATGCAGGTCCTGCACGAAGGACTTTCCGACTCCAAGTACCGCCCGTGTCCGCTGTTGGTGAAATACGTCGAGGCCGGCTGGCTCGGGAAAAAGACCGGCCGCGGCTTCTACGACTATTCGGGGCCCAAACCGGTTCCGACTCGCTAATATCGGTTCTTAATCCCGTACTGATTGTTTCGAATGGCATAAGGTGACATGTTATAATTTGAACGTTTCTCCGAACCGGCGTTTTCTCGCCAAGGTTGAGATTGGAAGAGGGTATCCGTGGCTGCTCCGAGCTACAATCTTTCGGCGCTGGCCGTCCTGATCGCGGACAAGAACGCGCACATGCGCCGGATCATGCGGAGCATCCTGCGCGAACTCAATATCCGCATGGTGACGGAGTCGGGCACGCCGGAGGATACGCTCGCGATGCTGACCTCCAAGCCGTTCGATCTCGCCTTCATCGAATGGGCCCGGATTTCGACGGCAACGCGGCGATCCGCCAACTCCGGCGCCACGCCAATGCGGCCTCGCGCTTTATCCCGGTGGTCGTCACCTCGGCCTACACCGAGGTCCATCACGTCGTCGCCTCCCGCGACGCCGGCGCCGACCAGTTCCTGGCCAAGCCCTTCACCGTTAAATTGATCTTTCAGCACCTCAAGACCGTGGTCGAACACCAGCAGCCGTTCGTCCGGACCAAGGCCTATTTCGGTCCCGACCGGCGGCGCAAGACGAAGCCCGCGCCCGACGGGTGGGAGCGCCGCGGGGCCAAGCCCAAGGACGCCGCGCCGAAACCGGATTCGGCGACACCCGAAACGGAAAATAAAGACCCCGCGCCCAAAGCGGCTTCGGCGACACCCGAAACAGAAAAAAAAGATTCCGCGCCGGGCTGAAGCGGCGCGATTTCCGCCGTCAGTTCAACTCGGCGCGCAGCTTCTGGCGGAGCGTGTCGATGGGAACGAGCTTTCCCCGCACGTCCAGGCACCAGTATTGCCAGCCATTGCACGCGGGCAACCGCTGGACGTGCGCCGCCGCCTGGTGGATCGAACCGCGAAAATCGGCGGTCGCGAGGGTGCCGTCGGCGCGGATGCGCGCGGCATGGCGCCGCTCCGGGCTCCAGAGGACCGCGCCAACGCCGAGCATGCCGCGCTCGACCAGCCAGCCGAAGGGAATGCGGGGCTCGGCCCGTTTCGACGGCGTGCTGACCAGGGCCGGATCCGCGACCTCGCGCACGTCGCGCAGCCGCTGCTCCGCCATCGCCGCGTAACTTCCCTCGCGCTCGATGCCGAGGTAGTTCCGGCCGAGTTTCTTCGCGACCGCGCCGGTGGTGCCGGAACCGAAGAAGGGATCGAGGACGACGTCGCCGACCCCGGTCGAGGCGAGGATGGCCCGGTGCAGCAGCGCCTCGGGTTTCTGGGTCGGATGCGCCTTGCGCCCGGCGACCTTGAGCCTCTCGGCGCCGGTGCACAGCGGCAGCGTCCAGTCCGAGCGCATCTGCAGATCGTCGTTGAGGTTTTTCATCGCCTCGTAGTTGAAGCGGTAGCGGGAATCCTTTTCCCGCGCGCACCAGATCAACGTCTCGTGCGCGTTGGTGAAGCGCCGGCCGCGGAAATTGGGCATCGGATTGGTCTTGCGCCAAATGACGTCGTTGAGAATCCAGAAGCCGAGATTCTGAACGATGGCCCCGACCCGGAAAATGTTGTGATAGGAGCCGATCACCCACAGCGTCCCGTCGGGCTTCAGCACCCGCCGCGCCGCGGCCAGCCATCCTTGGGTAAAACGGTCGTAGGCGGCGAAGTCGTCGAAGACGTCCCACGCCTCGTCCACTCCTTCCACTCGGCTGTTGTTGGGGCGGAGCAGATCGCCGCCTAACTGAAGATTGTAGGGCGGATCGGCGAACACCATGTCGACGCACCCCTCGGGCAGCGCATTCATGGCCGCGACGCAATCGCCGACGATAATCCGGTTGGATTTTATGGGAGCCCCCGCGGTCATGGCGGCGAGGATGAGGGGGCCGCCCCTTCGGGGTCAAGAAATACGGCTGAATCAACGAGTTATGGTTAACGGGCTACCCACATCTCGTCTCTCTTCCGAGCGCGGACTCAACATTTGGTTTTGGCCATCATCGCGGCGATAGGACGAAAGCTCACCCGGTGCAGGGGCGTCGGCCCGAGACGCGCGAGCGCGCCGCGATGCTCAGGCGTGCCGTAGCCCGCGTTCCGCTCCCAGCCGTAGCCGGGATGGGCGCGGGCGAGCGCCGCCATTTCCCCGTCGCGGCTGACCTTGGCGACGATCGAGGCCGCCGCGATCGAGAGCGAGCGCGCGTCGCCGCCGACGACCGAGCGCGCCGTGCAGGGAAGCTCGGGCGCGTGCGGGCCGTCCACCAGCGCGAGATCGGGCCGGACGGAAAGCGCCGCGAGCGCGCGGGTCATGGCGAGAAACGTCGCGCGCAGGATATTGAGCCGGTCGATCTCGCCGACTTCGGCCCGGCCGATCCCGATCTGGGCATAATCGGGCAACGCCGCGAACAATTCCCGCCGCCGCCGGGGCGAGAGCTTCTTGGAATCGTCGAGGCCATCGCGCAATTCGGCGGGCAGGCGCGCGCGGTCCAGAACCACCGCCGCCGCCACCACCGGGCCCGCCCACGGGCCGCGCCCGGCCTCGTCGATGCCGGCGACGACGGCGTGCCCTTCCGCGCGCGCCGCGTCTTCGAACGAAAAGTCGGGCATGGCGCGCTCGCTCAAAACAAGGAGAACTGCCCGCCCGGCGGAACCGGCGGGCGGAAGCGCGTGCAGTCGAGCGCGTCGTCGTGCGAATGCACGCCTACCGGCGTGACGCGCTTATTCAGGCCAAAGCGCTGGCAGGCGAGCCGGAAACGGTCGGCGAGCAAGTCGGCGTAGGTGCCGCTGCCGCGCATCCGTTCGCCGAACTCCGAGACATAGAGCTGCCCGTTCCGACATGTGCGCAACTGATTGAGAACATGCTTGGCCTTGCCCGGCGCGTGCGCCTCCAGCCATTCGCCGAACAGGTCCTTCAGCTCCAAGGGCAGCCTGAGCAGGACATAGCCGGCATCGCGCACCCCCGCCCCCGCCGACGCTTCCAAGATACGCTCTAGTTCCCAATCGTTGAGAAACGGAATCATCGGCGCGGCCATGACCGTTGTCGGCACGCCCGCCCGGCCGAGCGCGCGCAGGGTCTCGATCCGCCGGGGCGGCGTCGCGGCGCGGGGCTCCATCCGCCGCGCCAATTCCCGATCGAGCGTGGTGACGGACACCGCCACCTGGCAGAGGTTCTTCGCCGCCATCCGGGAAAGAATATCGAGATCGCGCAACACCAGCGCGGATTTGGTGATGACGACGACCGGATGATCGCACCGCTCCAGCACTTCGAGGACCTGGCGGGTATCGCGCCGTTCGCGCTCGATCGGCTGGTAGGGATCGGTGTTGCCGCCGAGCGTGATCGCGCGGGGGACATAGCCGGGCTTGGCGAGATCGCGCGTGAGAACTTCGGCGAGGCCGCGTTTGGCGAACAGCCGGGTTTCGAAGTCGAGCCCGGGCGAAAGCCCGAAGCGGGCGTGGGACGGCCGGGCGTAGCAATAGACGCAGCCGTGCTCGCAGCCCCGATAGGGATTAATCGAACGGTCGAAGGGAATGTCGGGCGAATTGTTGTAGGCGATCGCCGTGCGCGGCGTTTCCTCGGTGACCGTCGTGCGCAGCGGGGGCAAATCGTCGGGGATATCCCAGCCGTCGTGGATCGCGTGGCGGGTCTCGGGCTCGTAGCGCCCGGTCGGATTGCCGACCGCGCCGCGGCCCTTGCGGGGGATATCGGGGAGAGCCTCGTCCATGTTTCGCACCCTACTCCAAGTTGATGGAACATTTCAAGAACATTCGCGTCAACTGTCATTGTTCCGTCATGCTCAGCATCGTGATACCCGCCTGGAACGCGGCCGCCCATCTCCAGCGCACCCTCGCGGCCGTGCAGGCTTCGGCCATCGCCGGCGAGATCGTCGTCGTCGCCGCGGATTCCCCCGGCGGCGAAGGCCGCCAATATCAAAATGCGGGCGCTATCGCGCCCGACGGGACTGCCGCGCTCGCCGCCCGCGCCGGCGCCCGGGTCATCGCCGCTCCGCGCGGACGCGGAATCCAGTTGCACGCCGGCGCCGCCGCCGCGCGGGGCGACTGGCTCCTGTTCCTGCACGCCGACACGATTCCCGGTGCCGGTTTCGCCGCCGCCGTCGCCCGCTTCGTCGCCGATCCCGCCAACCGGACCCGCGCCGGGTACTTCCGCTTCCGTCTCGACGATCCGACGCGTGCGGCGCGAATCGTGGAGCGCCTCGCTAATTGGCGCGCGAACGCGCTCGCCCTCCCCTACGGCGATCAGGGGTTGCTGATCGCCCGCGCCCTCTACGACCAGGCCGGCGGCTTTCCCCCGTTCCCGATCATGGAGGACGTGGCCCTGGTCCGCACGCTCGGGCGGCGAAGACTCAGCCCTCTCGACGCCGAACTCGTCACCTCGGCGGAGCGCTATCGCCGCGACGGCTACCTCGTCCGTCCGCTCCGCAATCTCGTCTGCCTCGCGCTCTACTTCCTCGGCGTCGCGCCCGAGCGGATCGCGAGGATCTATGGCTAGGCCCGCGCGCCACCTGATCCTGTTCGCCCGTGCGCCCCGCTTCGGCGCGGTCAAGTCGCGCCTGGCCCGCGACATCGGACCCTTGACCGCTTGGATGTTCCATCGGCTCGCCTTGCAAGCGATGTTCCTCCGCCTCGGGCGCGACCGGCGCTGGCGCACCTGGATCGCGCTAACCCCCGACCGCGCCGTGTCGATTCCGTTCCGCCCGCGCCCGCCCCGCGGTGCGACGACGCTTGCCCAAGGCCCGGGCGATCTCGGGGCGCGGATGGCCCGCGCCCTTGCCCACCCGCCAACCGGGCCCGCCGTTCTCGTAGGCGGCGACGTTCCCGGGATTCGTCCCGCCCACATCGCCGAAGCGTTTCGCCGCTTGGGCGCCCACGACGCCGTGTTCGGCCCGGCCGCCGACGGCGGCTATTGGCTGGTCGGATTCAGCCGACGCAACCACGGCGGCAAACTCGCGGCCCGGGCATTCGCGCGCGTCCGCTGGTCCAGCCCGCACGCGCTCGCCGACACGCGGGCCAACCTCGACGGAACCAAGATCGCGCCGCCGCTGGAAACGCTGGCCGACGTGGACGACGGCGCGGCGTATGCGCGGTTCATTTCCGCAAGTGCTCCTTGAGGCGCGGCATCAGTTCGACGAAGTTGCACGGCCGGTGGCGCGCGTCGAGCTGCTCCTTCAGGATATCGTCCCAGGCGTCGCGGCAGGCGCCGGGCGAGCCCGGCAGCGCGAACAGGTACTTGCCCTCGGCGACGCCGGCGAGCGCGCGCGATTGCACGGTCGAGGTTTTGATTTTTTGGTAGCTGAGCCAACGAAATAATTCGCCGAAGCCGGGTATTTCCTTTTCGATCACCTCGCGGAAGGCCTCGGGCGTCACGTCGCGGCCGGTGACGCCGGTGCCGCCGGTGGCGACGATCACGTCCACGTCCGGCGACGCGATCCATTGGCGCAACCGGGCCACGATCAGGTGGATTTCGTCCTTGACGATCTCGCGCCTGGCCACCTTGTGCCCGGCGGACATGATGCGCTCGACCAGGATTTGGCCGGATTTGTCGTCGTCGAAAGTGCGCGTGTCGGAAACCGTCAACACCGCGATGTTGACCGCGACGAATTGCCGCTCGCCTTCAATTTTGGACATGAGCGGCCAACTTCAGCTTGCCCGCCTGGGCGACATAGGTCGGCCAGTCGCCGCCGGCGATCTGGGCGAGGGAGGGCGATTCCTGGCCCAAGCGGTGGCGGTAGATCCACAGGTTCGCCATCACCCGCTCGATGAAAATGCGGGTTTCCCGCGACGGAATGCTTTCGATGAACAGCAGCGGATCGCCGCGATGATCGGACTTGCGCCACCACTTGGAGAGGGTTCCCGGGCCGCCGTTCCACGCCGCGGCGATGAAGAAGAGATCGCCCGCGATCGCCGGATCCCGGATCAGGCTTTCCAGGTACTTCTGGCCGAGCGTCAGATTGACTTCGGGCGAAAACAGCTTCTTGGTTTTGGTGCCGCGGTGATAGGCCTTGTCCCTCGCGACCATGCTCGCGGTGCGCGGCATGAGCTGCATCAGCCCGCTCGCGCCGGCCCCGCTTTTGGCGTTGGGATTGAACCCCGATTCCTGGTGGATGAGGGCGTAGACCAGCGCCGGATCGACCCGGAAGCCGTTCTCCGGCTCCCAGCTCGGCAGCGGATAGGCGGCGCTCATCCAGCTGTCGCCGTTGGGGAACAGCTGGCGGTCGAGGCGGAGCGCCAGCGCCGGCATGTCGGCGCGCGCCGCGAGCGCGAGAATGCCGCGCGCGAGCTTCGCGTCGGCGACGGCGCTGAGCCGGCGCAACTCGAGATCGGCGCGCCGGTCCTCGCCGATCTGAACCAGGGCGACGGCGCGCCGCCCGGCCGGAATCTGGGCGAGACGTTCGATCTCGGCGCGCTCCAAATCCGGCTCCGCCCAAAGGAACTGCATCGGCCGGCCGAGCAGATGCTCGGCGAGCAGCCCGTAGAAGGTGCGCGGATGCTGGGCCGCCGCCTCGAGCCACGGCGCGACCCGCTCGGGTCTGCGCCCAACGAGATTCGCGCGCGCCGCCCAGAACGCCGCCGCCGACGCCAACCAGGGATCGTTCGCGGCCTTGGCCGCGTCCTCGAAATATCGCCTCGCGTCGTCGAGGCGATCGAGTCGCCACGCGGCGAGCCCGGCGAGCCACCCCGCTTCCGGGAGATGGCGGAGCGAGCGCATCGCCGGGACCGCATAGGTCAACGCTTCCTCGTCCCGGCCGAGGTTGTAGAATCCTTGCGCGACGCGCACGCGGGCGGCGTCGAAGGCGAGCGGGCCGAGCAGTCGCCCCGCCTCGGCGCCTTCGAGCAGCTTGGCCGCGGCCTGGGGCGCGCCCTTGCGCACGTGCGCGTGGACCTGGGCATGGAGCGCGTCGGCGCCTTTGCGCGCCGCGGGCGAAGATTCGCGCCGTTCGGCCGCAAGCGCGCCTTGCGGGAGGGGCGAAGGCCGCTCTCCCACCGGGACCGGCGGCGGCGCGCCGCCCGGGTGGCGCGCCCGGGCGAGCTTGTAAATCCGCTCGGCGCCCGGATGGTCGGCGTAACGGTCGAGCCAGCCCTTCAACTCGGGGTAGGACGCGCGCCGGCCGGAATGGAGATAGCGCTGGGCGAGCACGTGACCGAGCAAAAGCTTGTCCTCGATCTTGCCGATCAGCCGGTCGGCCTCGGCCCATTTGCCTTCTTCCTGCGCCTCGAAAACGCGGGTGTAGAGTTCGACCGATCCAGGCGAAAGAATCTTGGGCAAGATCGGCGCCAAGTCTTCCGGCGGCGCCATCTCGAACAGGACGCCGGCGTCGTCGGGCAAAACCGGGGTCGCCGCCGTATCGGCGCGCCCCGGTAGAGGCGCATCATTTAATGCGCGCGGGGATTCGCCCGCGCGCGCCCCAGGCGCAACCAGCGCGCCCGCGCAAAGCGCGAGGACTGCAAGAAGCGCTGAACGGTAAGGTCGGGTCACGGCTCCCCCTGTTCGCACGACGCGAGACTTATAAGGGAACGGCCCGCGTCCGTCACGGCGCGTCGAGCTTTTTCTGGAGCATGAGGAGATCGCGCCAGGCGTCCCGCTTCTGCGCCGGGGTGCGCAGGAGATAGGCGGGATGGAACATGGCGGTCGCCGGAATCGGGTGCGAGAGCCGGGGCGAGGAATAGGCGAACCAGCGCCCGCGCAAGCGGCTCACCCCCGCGCTTTCGCCGAGCACCGACTTGGCCGCCGGCCCGCCCAGCGTCACCAGCACGCGCGGGGCCACCAGTTCGATCAGGCGTTCGAGGAACGGCATGCACACCGCCATCTCGACCGTGGTCGGCGTGCGGTTGCCGGGCGGGCGCCAGAACACGGTGTTGGAGATGCACACCTGCGTCCGGTCGAGCCCGATCGAGGCGAGCATCCGATCCAGGAGCCGGCCGCTCGGACCGACGAAGGGAACGCCCTGGCGGTCCTCCTCCGCCCCCGGGGCCTCGCCGATGAACAGGATGGACGCCCGGGGATTGCCGTCGGTGAAGACGAGATGGGTCGCGGTGCGCTTCAAGGGACAACCGTCGAACGCGAGGAGCGCCGAGCGCAACTCCTCGACCGTCGTCGCGGCGGCGGCAAGCGCGACCGCGCGTCCGACCGCCTGGTCGTCTGCGTGCAATCCCACGGACGGACCCGCCGAGGGCGGCGCCGAGGGCGGCGGCGCGGCCACGGGCGGCGGGGCAACGGGAACCGCGCGCGGGGATTCCGGCGGAAGCGAGGATTCCGGCTCGGCCGCCGCGAAGCGGTTGACCGGCAACGCGGACACGGCTTCGTCGACCCCGGCTTCCAGTTGCCAGCGCAAGGCCTCGAGCGGCGAGAGCGGCGTTTGCATGGGGCGGACGCTAGAGCATGTCGCGGCCGGATGGAACCGGTCGCGCCGGAAGGCGAAGGCCGCCGCCCGGACGCCGCCCTCGGCGCGGGAAGTGCGCCGGAAGCGCACAGGAAGCGCACCGG
>SHWG01000053.1 GCA_009693905.1 Rhodospirillales bacterium
GGGGGGCGTTCTGAGCTTGGCCATGACTTCCGACGATAGCCTTCTCCCCCCGTTTTTGCCACCGACGGCGGTAATAACCCGCGCCGCCCGCGTTGACAGCCTTCGGACGCGAAGCATAGGGTTTTCCTGGGATTTACGCCTTTTTTCGGCCACCCTGACGGTCATGACCGAATCGCTCTCCATCGCGCTCGCCCAGACCAATCCGACCGTCGGGGACGTCGCGGGCAACGCAGCCGCGATACGCGCGGCTCGCGCCCAAGCGCGCGAGCAGGGCGCCGATCTCGTCGTCTTCGGCGAACTCGTCATCGCCGGCTATCCGCCCGAGGACCTGGTCCTCAAGCGCTCTTTCATCGAGACGATCGAACGCGCGGTCGCGCGTCTCGCGCTCGAGACCGGCGACGGCGGACCGGCGATCGTCCTCGGCGCGCCGTGGCGAATCGAGGGCGCGCTCTACAACGCCGCGCTGCTGCTCGAAGGCGGGCGGATCGCCCACGTCGCCCGCAAGCGCGAGATCCCCAACTACGGCGTGTTCGACGAGAAGCGATTGTTTACGGCCGGCGCGGTGCCCGCGCCGGTCCCGTTTCGGGGGGCGGTGCTGGGCCTGATGGTGTGCGAGGACATGTGGTTTCCCGCCGTCGCCGGAGAGCTTCGCGCCAAGGGCGCGGACATGCTGATCGTCGTCAACGGCTCGCCGTTCGAGACCGACAAGCCGGGAATCCGGCTCGCCCACGCCCGCGCGCGGGTGGCGGAAACCGGCCTTGCGCTCGCCTACGTCAATTTGATCGGCGGCCAGGACGAGCTGGTGTTCGACGGCGCCTCGTTCGTGCTCGGACCGGGCGGCGAAATCCTCGCGCGCGCGCCGTCGTGGCGCGAGCATCTGCTCGTCGCTCGCTGGCGTAGGAAGGACGGCGCATGGACGTGCGCGGCGGGCGAGATCGCGCCACTGTCAAATAATAGCCGCGAGGGTTCGCTCGCGGCGCCCGACCCGATCGCCGACATTTACGGCGCGCTCGTCACCGGGCTTGGCGATTACGTCAACAAGAACATTTTTCCTGGCGTCCTGATCGGGCTTTCGGGCGGCATCGACAGCGCGCTCGCCGCCGCGCTCGCGGTCGACGCGCTCGGGGCCGACCGGGTGCATGGGGTGATGATGCCGTCGCCCTACACGTCGCAAGAAAGCGTCGAGGATGCGACCGAGGTCGCGCGCCGGCTCGGCTGCCGCCTCGACACGATTCCGATCGTGCCGGCGATGAACGCGTTCGAGGCGATGTTGCGCGAAACTTTCGTCCAGCATCCGCCCGACGCGACCGAGGAGAACATCCAGGCGCGCGCCCGCGGCCTTACCCTGATGGCCCTTTCCAACAAATTCAATTACATGGTCCTTTCGACCGGCAACAAATCGGAAATGTCGGTCGGCTACGCCACGCTCTACGGCGACATGTGCGGCGGCTTCGCGGTGCTCAAGGACGTTTACAAAACGACGGTCTACCGGCTCGCCCGCTGGCGCAACGCGCACCGCCCGCCCGGTGCCAAGGGGCCCGAGGGGGCGCCGACGCCTGAGCGGGTATTGACCAAGGCCCCGACGGCGGAACTGAAACCGAACCAGACCGATCAGGATACGCTGCCGCCCTACGAGATCCTCGACGGGATTCTCGAGTCTCTGATCGAGCGCGAACAGGGCGTGCGCGAGACGGTGGCGGCGGGCTTCGACGCGGAGACCGTGCGCCGCGTCTGGCGGATGCTCGATCGCGCCGAATACAAACGCCGCCAGGCGCCGCCTGGGGTCAAGATCACCTCGCGCGCGTTCGGCCGCGACCGGCGTTATCCGATCACCAACGGCTTCACGGGTCACCTCTGATGGGCGAAGTCCGCGTCCGTTTCGCGCCGAGCCCGACCGGGCTTCTGCATGTGGGCAACGCCCGCGTCGCGCTGGTCAACTGGCTGTTCGCCAAGGCCGCCCTGGGGACCTTCGTGCTTCGCCTCGACGACACCGACGCCGAACGCTCGGAGGCCCGCTTCGCGGCCGCGATCGAGCGCGATCTTACCTGGCTCGGCCTCGCCTGCGACACGCGCGTTCGCCAGTCGGAGCGGATGGACGATTACCGCGCCCAGCTCGAACGCTTGAAGGAATCGGGCCGCGCCTATGCCTGCTTCGAGACCGCGGAGGAACTGGAATTCAAGCGCAGGAAATCGCTCCGCGCCGGCCGGCCGCCGATCTACGACCGCGCCGCGCTCGGGCTCGGCGCGGCCGAGCGCGACAAGCTGATCGCCGAGGGCCGGCGGCCGCATTGGCGCTTCAAGCTCGACGAGGGCGAGATCGCCTGGACCGACTTGGTGCGCGGGCCGCAGCGGTTCGAGGCCAAGAATCTTTCCGATCCGGTGGTGGTGCGCGGCGACGGCGCGTTCCTCTACATGCTGCCCTCGGTGGTGGACGACGTTGCGCTGAAAATCAGCCACGTCATCCGCGGCGAAGACCACGTGGTCAACACCGCGGTCCAGATCCGGATGTTCCAGGCGCTCGGCGCCGATATCCCCGCGTTCGCGCATCTGCCGCTTCTGATGGACGCAAAGGGCGAGAACCTGTCGAAACGCCTGGGCTCACTCGGCCTCGAATCGCTCAAGGATTCAGGGATCGAGCCGATGGCGGTGAACAGCTTGCTCGCCCGCCTCGGCACCGCCGACGCGATCGGACCGGTCTTGCGCCTCGCCGATCTCGTGGCGGGCTTCGAGCTTGGCCGGTTCGGGCGGGCGAGCCCGCGCTTCGATCCGAACGAGCTTTTCCGCCTCAACGCCCAGCTTTTGCACGCGATGCCGTTCGCCGAAGCCGCGCCGCGCCTGAAGGCGCTCGGGCTTACGTCAGCCGACGAACGCTTCTGGCACGCGATCCGGTCCAATCTGGAGCGGTTTTCCGATGCGAAGGTTTGGCATGACGCCTGCTTCGGCGACGTCCCGCCACCTTCGGACCCGGCGCGGGAATTTTTGCGCGCCGCGGCCGGGGCGCTGCCGCCCGAGCCCTGGGACGACGGCACCTGGGGCGCCTGGAGCCGGTCGGTCGGCGAAGCGACGGGGCTGAAGGGAGCCCAGCTCTTCCGTCCGCTCCGGCTCGCGCTCACGGGCCGTGAGCATGGACCGGAGATGAAGGTTCTGCTGCCGCTCATCGGCCGCGCCCGGGCCGAAAAACGCCTCGACGTGCCGTGACCCTGGTCCTTTACAATACCCTTTCGCGGAGCAAGGAGCCTTTTCGGCCGCTCGATCCCGCGCGGGTGCGTATGTATGTGTGCGGCCCGACGGTCTACGACTACGCCCATATCGGCAACGCCCGGCCGGTGATCGTGTTCGACGTGTTGTTTCGTTTGCTTAGGCGCGCGTATGGCGAGGATCGCGTCGTTTACGCGCGCAACATCACCGACGTCGACGACAAGATCAACGCGGCGGCGAAGGAATCCGGCTTAACGATCCGCGCGATCACCGAGCGCACGGCCAAGGCGTTTCACGAGGACATGGCGGCGTTGAACACGCTTCCGCCCTCGCTCGAGCCGCGCGCGACCGAGCACGTCGCCCAGATGATCGCGATGATCGAGGCCCTGATCGCCAAGGGCCACGCCTACGCAGCCGAAGGACACGTGCTGTTCGGCGTACCGACGTGCCCGGACTACGGGCGGCTTTCGGGCCGCGACCGCGCCGAAATGATCGCCGGCGCCCGGGTCGAGGTCGCCCCTTACAAGAAGGACCCGGCCGACTTCGTGTTGTGGAAACCCTCCGACGCCGATACGCCGGGCTGGGCGAGCCCCTGGGGGCGCGGCCGGCCCGGCTGGCACATCGAGTGCTCGGCCATGAGCCAGGTCCATCTCGGCCCGAGCTTCGACATCCACGGCGGCGGCGTCGATCTGATCTTTCCCCACCATGAGAACGAACTCGCGCAAAGCACCGCCGCCAACGGCCCCGGCACCTTCGCCCGGGTCTGGATGCACAACGGCTACCTGATGGTGGAAGGGGAGAAGATGTCGAAAAGCCTCGGCAACATCCTCACCGTCCACGATCTCTTGACGGAATTTCCGGGCGAGGCGCTCCGGCTGACACTGCTCGCGACCCAGTATCGCCAGCCGCTCGACTTTACGCGCGCCGGGATCGCGCAGGCCAAGCGCACGCTGGACCGCTGGTATCTGGCCGCCGGCGACGCCGCCGCCGGGGACGTCCCCGCCGCCGTCGTCGCCGCGCTCGAGGACGATCTCAACACGCCCCAGGCGATCGCCGAAATGCACAAGCTGGCGGATGCCGCGTTGGGCGGCGACGGGTTGGCGGGGCGCGGCTTGAAAGCCGGCGCGGGCCTGCTCGGTCTTTTGGCCAACGACGCGGCGGCGTGGCGGCATTGGCGGCCGGCCGAGGCCGCGTCGGGCCCGACCGACGCCGACATCGCCGCCCTGATCGAACAACGAGTCGCCGCGCGCCGCGCCCGCGACTTCGCCCGCGCCGATGCGATCCGGAAAGAACTTTTGGAAAAAGGCGTGGTGCTGGAAGACGGCGCGGCGGGCACCACCTGGCGGCGGGCGTAAGGGCTGAGCGTTGACTAACGCGCGCGGGGTTAAGCCCGCGCGCCCCGCCTAGTGGCCGATCATGGCGTCGATCTCGCCCTGGGCCATGGTTTTTTCGCTGCCGTGGATGATGCCGCCGGCGACGTCCATCAGGCGCTGGATGATCTGCGACAGCGATTTGACGTTGGCGCGCAGCAGATCCTGCTCGCCGCGGCCGACATCCGCCCCGAGTCGCTCGATGCTGATGGCGATGAGGCGGTTGATCTGATCGACGGTCGTGTCGAACGGTTCGCGGTAGCGCTTCGGCGCGTGATCGTAGGCCTCGATGGCGAGTTCCTTGTCGGCGATGGTGCTGGTGCGAAAATGGTCCTGGTACGGTTTCGGCCGCCAGGCCTTCACATCCTCGATCATCTCCGGCATGTCGGGAAGCATTTCCAGAAGCATGGCCACCTCGTTGAAGTGGTTGAGGTAGTCGGTCGCGAGCAGGGTCTGCTCGTTAACGTTGCTGCCGTGCGCGCGGCGCTTGAGCGCCGCGGTCTGGGGGCTGTCCGGCTCAGGGGCTTGGCCGCCGGCAGAATCGGAGGCGGACGGCGTGACGGGGGAGTCTGCGGCGGGCATTGCGGAAGGGTTCATCCGGGGTTCTGGCCACGATTTGCGAGACAGTATCCCGCGCCGCGTATATTCGCCAAGCTTGTCCCCGCGCCTGCGGGGAACGGGGACCTGCGCGCTTGAGTGAGGGGGGCAAATTCGGCATTCTTCCGCCTTCCCTAGGGATTGTTTCGGGGTTAGTCCGGATGAGCGACCGCCGCGTCTATATATACGATTCCACGTTGCGCGATGGCGCTCAAACCCAAGGGGTCGATTTTACCCCTGCCGACAAAGGGGCGATCGCGCGCGAACTCGACGCGCTCGGCGTCGACTACGTCGAGGGCGGCTGGCCCGGCGCCAATCCGACCGACGACGCGTTTTTCGGCGCGGCGCCCAAGCTCAAGCACGCCACCCTCACCGCCTTCGGCATGACGCGCCGCAGCGGGCGATCGGCGGCCAACGACCCCGGCCTCTCGGCGCTGCTCGCGGCGGGCACGCGCGCCGTCTGCCTGGTCGGCAAGGCGTGGGACTTCCAGGTCGACGTCGCGCTCGGCATCGGTCCCGACGAAAACGTCGCCATGATTGGCGAAAGCGTGGCGCGCGTCGTCGCCGATGGCCGCGAGGCGGTCTTCGACGCCGAGCATTTCTTCGACGGCTATCGCGAAAACAAAACCTACGCGTTGAATTGCGCCCGCGCCGCGTTT
Organism: Rhodospirillales bacterium; assembly: GCA_009693905.1. Taxonomy (GTDB): domain Bacteria; phylum Pseudomonadota; class Alphaproteobacteria; order Rhodospirillales; family 2-12-FULL-67-15; genus 2-12-FULL-67-15. The sequence continues at coordinate 5,825 of SHWG01000053.1, forward strand.
GCCGCCGGCGCGCGCTGGGTGGTGCTGTGCGACACCAACGGCGGCACGCTGCCCGACGAGATCGAGCGGGTGGTCGGCGAGGTCGCCCGCGACATTCCCGGCGCCAACCTCGGCATCCATTGCCACGACGACACCGGCAACGCCGTCGCTAACAGCCTGGCCGCGGTGCGCGCCGGCGCGCGCCAGGTCCAGGGCTCGCTCAATGGCCTGGGCGAACGCTGCGGCAACGCCAATCTGACCTCGATCATCCCGACCCTGATGCTGAAGATGGGCTTTCAGACCGGGGTGACGATGGAGACGCTTGGCCGGCTCACCCATGTCTCGCGCGTACTCGACGAACGCCTCAACCGCGCGCCTGTCCGCGGCGCGCCGTACGTCGGCGAATCGGCGTTCGCCCACAAAGGCGGCCTTCACGTTGCGGCGGTGGAGAAGGATCCGCGTTCCTACGAGCACGTCCGCCCCGAACTGGTCGGCAACCGCCGCCACATCGTCGTCTCCGACCAGGCCGGCCGCGCCAACATCCTCGCCCGGTTCCGCGAGATCGGGCTCGAGATCGAGGCGGCGGACCCCAAGGTGGCGAAGCTGCTCGAAGACGTGAAGGCGCGCGAGTTCGACGGCTACGCCTACGACGGCGCCGAGGCGAGCTTCGAGCTGCTCGCGCGGCGCGCGCTCGGCCGTGTCCCGGATTATTTCCGCCTCAATTCGTTTCGCGTCATCGACGAGCGGCGCTGGAGCGCCGAAGGCGCCCTGGTCATGTTGTCGGAGGCGACCGTCAAGCTCGACGCCGCCGGCCGCGAGCACATGGCGGTGGCCGAGGGCAACGGCCCGGTCAACGCGCTCGATACGGCGCTGCGCCGCGTGCTGGTGCCGATCTATCCGACGCTGGCCGACCTGAAGCTGGTGGACTACAAGGTTCGCATCCTCAATTCCGGCGATGGCACCCGGGCCATGACCCGGGTCATGATCGAGTCCGCCGGCGGCAGGGGCGAGCCCTGGAATACGGTCGGGGTCTCGACCAACATCATCGACGCGTCCTACAACGCGCTTTTCGATAGCATCGTCTATATGCTCATGCGCGATGGGGTCGAGGCTCAAGCCGCGTCCAAGCCATGACCCGATCATCTGTCGGCATGGCCGCCGCCGGCCCGGCGATTATTCTCGTCGAGCCGCAAATGGCGGAAAACGTCGGCATGGTCGCCCGCGCCATGCTCAACTGCGGGCTCGACGATTTGCGCCTGGTCCGGCCCCGGCAGCGCTGGCCGCACGCACGCGCGATCGCCACCGCTTCCGGCGCGGACGAGGTGGTGAACGGGGCGCGGGTTTTTCCGACCACCGAGGCCGCGATCGCCGATCTTCGCCTGGTTTTCGCCGCCACCGTGCGCGAGCGCGGCATGGCGCTGAGAGTCGTGACGCCGAGGCGCGCGGTGGCGGAAATGCGCGCCTTTGCCGCCACCGGGATGAAACGCATGGGCGTGATCTTCGGCCCTGAATCGAAGGGACTCGCTAACGACGACGTCGCGCTCGCCGACGCCATTCTGACCGTGCCGGTGAACCCGGCGTTTGGTTCGCTCAACCTCGCCCAAGCGGTGTTCGCCGTGGTCTACGAATGGTTTGTGGCCGGAACGGACGCGCCGCCTTCGCGCCCGCGCCTCAATCCCCGCACCCGGCCGGCGACCAAGGAGGAGCTGGTCGGATTCTTCGCGCACTTGGAATCGGAGCTCGATGCCTGCGGTTTCTTGCGCGTCAAGCCGAAGCGCCCGATCATGGTCCGGAACCTGCGCGTGCTGTTCCAGCGCGCGGGCTTGACCGAGCAAGAGGTGCGCACGCTCAGGGGCGTCGTCTCGGGGCTGGCCGGGAGCAAGGTTGCGCGGGCTGCTCCCCGCGCGCAGCAAGAGCAGCAAGAGATGCGCCCCACCCGGGGCGCCCACGCCGGAACCAAGACCCGGAAGAAGGGAAACCCATGACGGGGGGCCACACGACCGGCGTTTTCAAGGTCCACGCCTCTAGGGCGGGATTTGCGGAGGCGCGTCGATGACTTCAGGTTCAACCGTGAAGAAAGTCCCCGGCATCGTCTTCGGCAACCTGGACCAATACAGCGCGACCCCCGAGGGTTCCTATATTTCCGAGTTGACTCAGGATATCGCCGCCGCCCTGACCGCGAACGGCTGGCCCTGCGAAATGATTCCGCCCATGCCCGCCGCGGTGATAAGCCGCGGACTTTCCGAGCCGAGGCCGCCATTTTGTCTTACCTTGAATTATATTCCGGTAATTGAAGTGCCTGTCGGGCCGGGCAAAAAACAAAGTCTGTATGGGGTCATGGCACACAATCTGTCGATCCCGATGATATGTATGCTCATAGATCATCCGGCCCATCTTATCGGCGCAATTTGGGCGCATACCAATGGTCCCGATCGCATCGGGTACGCCGTGCTCGGGTAAAGCAGCTTTCCTTTATTGAAAAAGATCGGCATTCCGGGCGACAGGATCATTCATCTGCCCTGGGGCGGACCACCGTGTGCGCCGTCGCCAAAACCGTTTACGCAGCGAACCCATGATATCGTTTTCCACGGCAGCCTGGTCGATCCTCCGACCGAGGAAGAGTTTCTGCGCCATGAAACGGCAGCGGGGATAAAGAAAATCGTCGTACAGGTTATCCTCCGGGCGGCCGACGCGGTGGTCGAGCAGGGAACCGCGCCGACCGAGGCGGTTGCGACCGCCTGTGCCGGCGCGGACATTAATCTGGAGAAGCTCAGTATAAACCATCTGTCCTATCTGGTGGTCGCGGTGGACGTTCGTTCGCGCGCCATCCGCCGGGAACGATTCTTGACCGCGTTCACCGCGCTGCCGGTCCATTTCTTCGGGAATTATTCCGAAAGTTTCAAAAGAAAATTTGCGCGCGCCACATTTCATGGGAAAAAGAAATTCAGCGAGGTCATGGAAGCCGTTCGCGACACGAAAATATCTTTGTGCGAAAATCTCAATTGGTGGGACAATGTTCATCTTCGCGTAACCTACGCGATGGCCAACGGGGGGCTGGTCGCCGCCGAAAACACCATGCGGCTGGCGCGCGACTTCGCGGACATGCGGAACATCATTCTGACCGAACATCCGTACCGGGACGTCGCGGACAAGGTCCGGGAAGTTCTCGCCGATCCGGCCCGGGGGCAGGCGATGGTGGATGCCTCTCGACCCGTCTATGAGTCCCGTTACAGGTGGAGCGTGACGGTCAGGGCGCTGGCGCCGTTTTTTGAGCCGTTGTTCGGTCCGGACGCCGCCTCAAATCGTCGCCGGCGGCCGGCGAAGAAAAAACCCGCACGCAAAAAAAGGGCACCCCGCGAGCGAAGCCGCTAGAGCATGATCGGGTCCCGGCGAATTGTTCCTCGGGAATGGAAAAGTTTCCGCCAGCTATCGCTTGTCAGCGAAAAACGGAACGCCCATCATGGGCGGTCGCATTGCTCCGACATGGATAGCCAAGACCTCTTCATGACCGTCTATCGCGACTACACCGCGGAACAGATCGAGGCCGAGTACAACGCGCGCGCCGCGATCCCCGACCATCCCCTGATCTTCGCCCGCTGGGCGGCCCAGGGCGCGGCGGCGCGCAAGCGCGCGTTCGCCCGCCTCGATGTCGCTTACGGCGACGGGCCGATGGAAAAAATGGATATCTTCAATCCCCAGCGGCTCGCCGCGCCGGTGGTGATGCTGATCCACGGCGGCTATTGGCGCTCGCTCGACAAGAACGACTTCAGCGACAAGGTTGCGGCCTTGACCGACGCGGGCGCGGCGGTGGCGGTGGTCAATTATTCCCTCTGCCCGAGCGTGACCATCGGCGCGATCGCCGACGAGATGCGCCGCGCCGTGATCTGGCTCTGGCGCAACGCCCGGACCTTCGGCGGCGACCCCTATCGCATCCAGATCGTCGGCCATTCCGCCGGCGGGCACCTGGTCGCGATGCTGCTCGCGACCCATTGGCAGGACCTGGGCTCCGACCTGCCGCGCTGCCCGATCCAGAGCGCGCTCGCCATCAGCGGCGTCTTCGACCTCGAGCCGCTCGTCCACACCTCGATGAATGTCGATCTCCGCCTCACCCTTGAGACGGCGAAGGCGTTGAGCCCCTATTACATGCGCCCGGTCTGCCGTGCCCCGCTCGCGCTCGCCTGGGGCGGGAACGAAAGCGACGAATTCAAGCGCCAAAGTCGCGACTTCGCCGAGCGCTGGCGCGACCAGGGGGCGCAAGTGCGGGTTCTCGAAATTCCCGGCCGCAATCATCTCACGGTGGTCGAGGATTTGGGCCGCGCCGGGAGCGAGCTCGTCCAACTCGCGCTCGAATTGCAGAAGATGGGGCGCTGACATGGCCGACGGAGGCGCGACGGCCGCGCCCGGCCTTTTTTTGCCTTTCGGGATGTCTACAGCTTGTCCGCGGGCCTCGACCCGGTGGATGGGTATTCATTCGTCATGGCGGAAGATATCGCGGCGACGTTGACGGCGAACGGCTGGCCGTGCCGGGCGTTTCCCACTTGGCTTATTAAGGATGTCAACGATCTTTTCCGCGCGAAGCGGACGCCGTTCATTTTGAACATGAATCTGATTCCCGCGTATGAAGTGAACGCGACGACCATTCGGGGAAAGGATTCTTTTCAGGAGAAGATTATTTTTTATCGGGCGTGGGAAAAATATCGCGGAGTGCCGGTTGTCAATATCCTGATCGATCAGGCGTTCCATCATATTAACGCCATCGGGAAATATCTGCCCTGGCCCGACGGCATGGCCCTGGCGACCCTTGAGCAGAGCGATCTTTCTTGGTTGGAGAATTTGGGAATTGCGCGGGGTCGGATGATTCATTTGCCCTGGGGTGGACCGGCGCCCGACCCGAAGCCGAAGCCGTTTGGGAAACGCACCCACGATGTGATCTTTCACGGCGGATTGGAACCGCTCGAATCCAAAGCGGATTTTTCCGCCCGATGCATGAGCTTGGGCGTGCCGGAGGCGTGTGGCGAAGGGCTTCTTCGCGCCGCCGAACAGGTCGTCGAGGAGAGCGCGGGCGTCGAGCGGGCGTTTCGCGCGGCAATGGAAGCGGCCGGAGCCGACCCGGCCCGGTTCGGCACGACTCAAGTCGCGCTGATGTTGTATTTGATCGACCGGCGCGCCCGCACGATCCGCCGGCATGGATTCCTGTCGGCATTCGTCGATGTGCCCGTGCAGTTCTTCGGCCAGTATCCGCCGGACTTTCAACGCCGATTCTCCCGTGCCGTCTTTCATCGGGAAAAAACATTCCGCGAGATCATCGAGATCACGCGCGATGCCAGAATGTCCCTGTGCGAATCGATCAATTGGCGAGATAACGTGCATCTCCGTCTGACCTATGCGATTCCTTACGGCTGCCTGGCGGTCGCGGAAAAGAACCCCCATCTGGAACGGGATTTCACGGACATGAAAAACATCGTGTTTTCGTCGTATCCCCACGGGAACACGGCGGAAAAGGTCGAGTCGATCCTCGCCAATCGCCGGCTGGGCCAGGAAATGGTCGATGCCGCGATGCCGATTTACAACTCCCGTTACACTTGGCTGGAGACGGTCAAGCTATTGGCGCCGTTCCTGCCGCCGCCGGGCGCGGTCGTGCCGCCTCCGTCGGCCGAAAAGAAAGCCGCCAAATCAAAAATGGCCCGGTCTAAATCCGCCAGAATTAAATCCGCTCCGAGAGCCAGATCGCGGCGCGGGCGCCGGCCCGGATCGCGGCGGTGAGCGGGGCGTAGGCGGGCGCCTGTTCCGCGCCGTGGCCGAGCGCGGTATCGCGGTGGGCGCATTCCTCGGCGCGGAAACGGGCGAAGGCGCGCGCGAGTTCGGGCTCGTCCGCCCCGAGTTCCTCCACCTGGCGCGCGTAATGGCGGTCGATCACTTCCTCGACCGCGACCGTGCACGCCATCGCCGCCTCGGGTCCCAAGAGCGCGGTGCCGGCGCCAAGCGCGAACCCGGCGATCCGCCACAGCGGCAGCAGCGCGCTCGGCCGCGCGCGGCGCTCAAGCATGAGACGCTCGAACGATTTCAGGTGTTCGCGCTCTTGCGCCGCCATGCGGCGGATGACCGCGCCGGCCGGGGCCGCGCCGAGAACGCTGATCTGGCCTTCGTAGATGCGGACCGCGCCGAATTCGCCGGCGTGATCGACTCGGATCATGCGCCGGACCAGGGCGGCCAGCGGCAAATCGCCGGGCAAGCGCGCGCGCGGACGAATCCCCGCGCGCTTAACCCGCGGCCGAGGCTTGCGCCGGGTCTTGGTCTTGCGGGTCACGGCCGCGGATTGCCCCATCGCGCCCGCGCCGCCGCGACGAACGCAAGCCCGGCTAACCCTGAGGACACGATCACGTTGTAGCCGGCCATGCTGACCCCGAACAGGCTCCACTCCACGGCGTCGCAGGGCTTCGGCGGCGGGGCGGCCAGCGCCTTGCGCAAATCCTCGATCGAGGTAATGGCGGGGGCGTCGCCGGCGCAGACGGCGCTTGTCCACAAATTATTTTCGACGCCGACGTGATAGAAAGCGATCCAGGTATTGACGAAAAAAGCCGCCGCGGCGAGCGCCAACAGGAGCGCCAAGGGACCTGGCGCGCGCGTGGCAAACGCCGCTGCCGCCAGCACGCCGCCGACGACGTAGGGGACGCGCTGATAAAGACACAGCGGGCAGGGATCGAGCCCGCCGATATATTGCGCGGCGTAGGCCGCGGCGAGCGCGAGCACGCTCGCCGCCAACAGAAGTCCGGCGGCGTTGCGCGGGTGGGCGAGGGCGTGGACCAGGGATTCCATTCCCCCATCATGCCCGGCCCCGCGGCCTCAGAACAGATACTTAACGGCCAGGAATCCGCCCACCAGCAGCGCCGCCAAAAGGGTGGTCAAGAGCATCAGCCGTTGTTCTATGAAGACGCGGATGACGGGCCCGAACTTCCACAGCAGCGCCGCGACCAGAAAAAAGCGGAGCGCGCGCGAGACGATCGAGGACAGCGTGAAGGTGACGAAGTCGAGGCCGGTCACGCCCGCGGTGATGGTGATGAGCTTGTAGGGAATCGGCGTCAGCCCCTTGACGATCACGATCCACGCCCCGTATTCGTTGAAGGTGTCGCGGAACGCGGCGAACTGGGTTTCCATCCGGTAGAAGGCGATGATCGGCGCGCCGAAGGTTTCAAAGGCGAGATAGCCGATGGCGTAGCCGAGCCAGCCGCCGGCGATGGACGCGAGCGTGCAGACCGTGGCGATGCGCCAGGCGTTGGTCGGGGCGGCGAGCACCATCGCGATCAGCAGCACGTCGGGCGGGATCGGAAAGAACGAGCTTTCGACGAACGACACCGCCGCCATCCAGCCGAGAGCGTGGGGATGGGCCGACAAGCGCATGGTCCAGTCGTACAGGCGGCGGAGCATGGGGCGG
>SHWG01000054.1 GCA_009693905.1 Rhodospirillales bacterium
TTGCCAAACGATCGAACATCGGCGTTCAGCCCTTGGCTTCCGGCTCGTCGGCGGTCCTGCCGATAGGCGGGCGAACAATGGACTCCCCGCCGCCCTCTAAATGTTGCCGCGAGGATTCGCTCGCGGCGGCGGGTAAATCCCCGCCGTTGTCGTTTTTCCCGGTTTCTTCCGGTTCGCTCAACCGGGTGACGGAAACGACGCGCTCGCCTTCGGCGGTTTTGAACAAGGTCACGCCTTGAGTCGAACGCCCGGCGATGCGGATGTCGCCGACCGGAATCCGGATAAGTTGTCCGCCGTCGGTGACCATCATGATCTGATCCCCGTCCTTGACCGGAAAAGACGCCACCACCGCGCCGTTGCGCGCGGAAACGTCGATATTGGCGATGCCCTGGCCGCCGCGATTGGCGAGCCGGTATTCGTAGGCCGAGGAACGCTTGCCGAAGCCGTTCTCGGTGACGGAGAGGATGAATTCCTCGACCGTCGCCAACTCGGCGGCGCGGGCTTCGCCGAGCTTGACCGGGGCGGGGGCGCCATCGCCGTTCTCGCCCGCCGCCTCCTCCACCCCTTCCGCGCGCCGGCGCTGCACGGCCAGCCGCAAGTACGCATCGCGCTCCTCGGTCCCGAACTCGACATGGCGCAGCAAGGACATGGAAATAACGTGATCGTCGTCGGCGAGTTTGATGCCGCGCACGCCCGTGGACGTGCGTCCCGCAAAAACGCGGATGTCGCCGACGGAAAAGCGGATGCACTTGCCGACGCGGGTGCAGAGGAAGATATCCTCGGCGTCGGTGCAGGTGCTCACCCGCACCAGCGCGTCGCCAGGCGCGAGCTTCATGGCGATCTTGCCGCTCGCCCAGACGGTGGCGAAGTCGGAAAGCCGGTTGCGGCGCACGTCGCCCGAGCGGGTCGCGAACATGACGAAAAGGCTGTCCCAGGTCGTCTCGTCCTCGGGCAGCGGCATGATCGTGGTGATGGTTTCGCCTTCCTTGAGCGGCAGCAGGTTCACCAACGCCTTGCCGCGCGAGGTCGGTGTGCCGATCGGCAGTTTGTAGACCTTGAGCTTGTAGGCGATTCCGGTCGACGAGAAGAACAGCAACGGCGTGTGGGTGCTGGCGACGAAGACCTGGCTGACGAAATCCTCCTCCTTGGTCGCCATGCCGGTGCGGCCCTTGCCGCCGCGCCGCTGCGCCCGGTAGGTGGAGAGCGGCACCCGCTTGATGTAGCCGGTGTTGGTGACGGTGGCGACCATCTCCTCGCGCTGGATCAAGCTCTCTTCGGTCTCGGCGTCCGCCTCGCCCTCCTCGAAGACGGTGCGGCGGGGATTGGCGAATTTCGCCTTCATCGCCAGCAGCTCCTGGCGCAGCAGGGCATAGAGTTCCGAGCGCGAGGCAAGGATCGCGAGGTAGCGTTCGATCTGGATGCCGAGCTCCTTGAGGTCGGCGCCGATCTTGTCGCGCTCGAGCCCGGTCAGGCGATGCAGCCGGAGATCGAGGATCGCCTTGGCCTGGGTTTCCGAGAGCGTGTACTTGCCGTCCTCGACCCTGTGCCCGGGCTCGTCGAGGAGCGCGATCATCGCCGCGACCTCGGTCGCCGGCCACGCGCGCGCCATCAGTTTTTCCTTGGCGATCTGGGGGTCCTTGGCGGCGCGGATGAGCTTGATCACCTCGTCGATGTTGGCGACCGCGACCGCGAGCCCGGCGAGAATATGGGCCTTGTCCCGCGCCCGGCCGAGCTCGAACACCGTGCGCCGGCGCACCACTTCCTCGCGAAAGGCGATAAAGGCCTCGATAATCTCCTTGAGATTCATCAGCCGCGGCCGGCCGCCGTCGAGAGCGAGCATGATGATGCCGAAGCTCGATTCGAGCGGCGTATAGCGATACAGCTGGTTCAGCACCACCTTGGGCTCGGCGTCGCGTTTCAACTCGATCACCACGCGCACGCCGTCGCGGTCGGATTCGTCGCGCAGATCGGCGATGCCTTCGATGCGCTTGTCGCGCACGGCTTCGGCCATGATCTCGATCATGCGCGCCTTGTTTACCTGGTAGGGTACTTCGTGAACGATGATCGCGGGGCGATCCTTGCGGATATCCTCGATCGACGTCTTGCCCCGCATGATGATGCTGCCCCGGCCGGTGCGATAGGCCGAGAGGATGCCGCCCCTGCCGAGCACGGTGCCGCCGGTCGGAAAGTCCGGTCCCGGCACGTGGTCGCGGATCAGATCGTCGACCGTGACCTCGGGGTTATCCATGCAGGCGCAGCAGGCGTCGATGATCTCGCCCAAATTATGGGGCGGGATGTTGGTCGCCATGCCGACCGCGATGCCGCCGGCGCCGTTGACCAGCAGGTTGGGGTAGCCGGCCGGCAGCACGACCGGCTCCCGGGTCGATTCGTCGTAGTTGGGCTGGAAATCGACTGTTTCGCGCTCGATGTCCTCGAGCAGCGCGTGCGCGGAGAGCGCGAGCCGGGCCTCGGTGTAGCGCATGGCCGCGGCGCCGTCGCCGTCCATCGAGCCGAAGTTGCCCTGGCCGTCGATCAGCGGCAGGCGCATGGAGAAATCCTGCGCCATGCGCACCATCGCGTCATAGATGGCGCTGTCCCCGTGCGGGTGGTACTTGCCCATCACGTCGCCGACGATGCGGGCCGACTTGCGGAACGGCTTGTTGTGGTCGTAGCCGCTCTCCTGCATCGAGTACAGGATGCGCCGGTGCACCGGTTTCAGCCCGTCGCGCACGTCCGGGAGCGCGCGCGCGACGATCACGCTCATGGCGTAATCGAGATAGGAGCGGCGCATCTCCTCTTCGATCGCGACGGGGGTAATGCCCTGGCCCGGGGCCGGGGCTGCGGGCAGGGTTGGATCGGGCGGCAGATTCAAGGAAAATTGACCTTTAAATTCAAATACTTACTGGGAGCCGGACGAGTCTGAAATCACCCCTCGCGCAAGGGCAAAAATCTAGCACGGCGCAGGGGTTCCGAACAGCCCGCCCAGGCCTCGCCTGGCCGCTTGGAACGTGTTGGATTCAAGCGGTTTTTTGGGCCAGCCGCCGCCTGTGGATAAGAAGCCAAGCCGCGGCCGCGAAAACGATCAGAATCGGCATCACGATGCCGAAGTTGACCACCGCCCAACCGTGTCCGTGTTGCAACGCGCCCGAGGTGAAACTCGATGCCGCAACCGTCCCGAACACGAGAAAATCGTTCAGCGCCTGGACTCGGGCGCGCTCCTCGGGCCGGTAACATTCCGTGAGCAGGGTGGTTCCGCCCACGAACATGAAATTCCAGCCCATCCCGATCAGCCCCAGCCCAAGCCAGTAATGAACGAGCGTCTGGCCGGAGAGGTTCACCGCCACCGCGGCGATCATCAGACCGGTACCGACGAGGATCACTCTCGGCGCGCTGTACCGGCGAATCAGGTGCCCGGTTACGAAGCTCGGCGCGTACATGCCGACCACGTGCCACTGAATCACGAACGCGGTGTCGGCAAAGCCGAAATGCTCCGCGTGCATGGCCAGCGGCGTCGCCGTCATCACCAGGCTCATGGACGCATAACCGATCATCGCCGCGGCGGCGGCAACGAGGAAGACCGGGTTTCGGACGATGGTTCCGAGCGGCCTTCCGGCGAACAGCGCCGTCGTCGGCCGGGGAATCCGGACCATGCGCAAGAGCGCGATGTTGACGAGGCACATCCCGGCGAGCGCGAGATAGCTGCCCGCGAACGCCGCCTCGGCGATCCCGTCCCGGCTCAGCTTGGCGATCTCGGGGCCGAGAAAGGCCGCCACTAGGCCGCCCGTCATGACGTAGGATATGGCCTTGGGGCGAAAATCCTCGTCGGCCGTGTCGGCGGCGGCGAAGCGGTAATATTGCCAGAACGCGTTGTGGATGCCGAGGATCGCGCTGCCCGTGGCGAAAAGGACGAAATCGCCGGCGTAAATGGCGGTGGCAGCCGTGCACGCGCCGATAATGCCGATCGTCTGTCCGATCGTGAATCCCGCCCGCCGGCCGATCCGCCCCATGAGCAGCGAGGCGGGAACGGTCGAAAGCATGGTCATCACGAACTGAAGGGCGAACGGCACCGTCGCCAGCGCCTTGTTCTCGGCCAACTCATGGCCGACCAGCGCCGAAACGACGATCACCAGCACCGCGCCGCCCTGCGCCAGCGCCTGGCAGACCGCCAGCACCAGCGCATTGGCCCGCGCGTGGCGGCGGACCTCTGGATCGAACGCGGCGGAGGATTCAGACATAAGGAACCTCTGCAAAAAACCCCCAGCCCGTCACCCCCGCGAAAGCGGGGGGCCACGCTTCTGAAAAAGCTGGATTCCCGCTTGCGCGGGAATGACGAAATTGACCTATGCAGACCTTCCCTAGATCAGAACGGGATTTCGTCGTCGAGGTCGCCACGGCCGGCCTTCTTGCCGCCCTTGCCGCCACCCGCCGGAGGTCCGCCCGCGCCCGCTTCCGGCGCGTCGTCGGGAGGAGCTTCGGCGCCTTCGCCGCCGCGGCCGCCGCCCTTGGAATCGAGCAGCGTGAGTTCGCCGCGGAACCGTTCGATGACCACTTCGGTCGAGTATTTTTCCTGGCCCGATTTGTCGGTCCACTTGCGGGTGCGAAGCTGGCCTTCGAGATAGACCTTGGACCCCTTCTTCAGGTACTTCTCGGCCACGTCGCCGATCCGATCGTTGAAGATCACGACCCGGTGCCATTCGGTGCGTTCCTGGCGCTCTCCGGTCTGCTTGTCCTTCCACGATTCGGACGTGGCGACCGACATGTTCACGATCTTGGCGCCACTTTGGGAGAAGCGCACCTCGGGGTCGCGCCCGAGATTGCCGACCAGAATTACCTTGTTGACCGAGCCTGCCATAATTGACTGTTCCTTCCCTAAAACCGGAGCGACTTTACCCTCCCCGCTCCCGCCGTGCCATATCCTCCGCCGCGCCTCATGTGGATAACCTGAATAACTCAGGCGCGGCGGGCGCCCCGATAGGGGCGCATCTTTTTGAGCGCGCGGGGTTAAGCCCGCGCACCCTTTGACGGACCGGAGCCAAGCCTCTATCTCTGAAAGGTTCCGGACAGATCCACACCCCCGCGGAACCGTCCCCCATGGACAAAATCGTCGTTCGCGGCGCACGCGAACACAACCTCAAGAATATCGACGTCGAGATCCCACGCGGGAGCCTCACCGTCATCACCGGCCTTTCCGGCTCGGGCAAATCCTCGCTCGCCTTCGACACCATCTACGCCGAGGGCCAGCGCCGCTACGTCGAATCGCTCTCGGCCTACGCCCGGCAGTTCCTGGAGCTGATGCAGAAGCCGGACATGGATTCGATCGAGGGGCTTTCGCCGGCCATCTCGATCGAGCAGAAGACGACTTCGCGCAACCCGCGCTCGACGGTCGGGACGGTGACCGAAATCCACGACTACATGCGCCTGCTCTTCGCCCGCGCCGGAGTGCCGCACTCGCCCGCCACCGGACTCCCGATCGAAAGCCAGACCGTGAGCCAGATGGTCGACAAGGTCATGGCGATGAAGGAAGGGACGCGGCTCTTTCTGCTCGCCCCGATCGTGCGCGGGCGCAAGGGCGAATACCGCCGTGAATTGCAGGAACTCGCCAAGCGCGGTTTCCAGCGCGTCAAGATCGACGGCAAGCCCTACGAAATCGACGATGCGCCGCAACTCGACAAAAAGCGCAAGCACGATATCGAGGTGGTGGTCGACCGGGTCGTGGCGCGCGAGGGGCTGGCGAGCCGGCTCGCCGATTCGTTCGAAACCGCGCTCAAGCTCGCCGACGGCATCGCCTTCGCCGAGGACGCGGATACGGGCGCGCGCACGGTCTTTTCCGCCAAATTTGCTTGCCCGGTTTCGGGTTTCACCATCGCCGAGATCGAGCCGCGCCTGTTCTCCTTCAACAATCCCTTCGGCGCCTGCCCGGCCTGCGACGGGCTCGGAACCGAGATGTTCTTCGATCCCGAGCTGGTGGTGCCCGACGAGAAGCTCGCGCTTTCCGAGGACGCGATCGCGCCCTGGGCGGGCTCGTCTTCGCGCTACTACGAGCAAACCCTGGAAGGCCTCGCCAAGCACTACAAGTTCGCCCTCGACGCTCCCTTTCGCAAGCTGCCCGACGCGATCCGGCGCGCGGTCCTGTTCGGCTCGGGCGAGGACCCCGTCACCATGCGCTACCACGACGGGACCAAGGCCTACGAGATCACCAAGCCGTTCGAGGGCGTGATCCCGAACATGGAGCGGCGCTGGCGCGAGACCGATTCGAACTGGGTCCGCGACGAGCTGTCGCGCTACCAGACCGTCTCGACCTGCGACACCTGCAAGGGCGCGCGCCTCAAGCCCGAGGCGCTGGCGGTGAAGATCGCGGGTCTGAACGTCTCCGAGGTTTCCGGATTTTCGATCGTCGAGGCCAAACGGTGGTTCGGCGCGCTCGAGGAAAAACTCACGCCCAAGCAGCGCGAGATCGCGCGGCGCATATTGCGCGAGATCAACGATCGGCTCGGTTTTCTGGTCGACGTCGGGCTCGAGTACCTCACCCTCGGGCGCGCTTCGGGCACGCTCTCGGGCGGCGAAAGCCAGCGCATCCGGCTCGCGTCCCAAATCGGCTCGGGGCTCACCGGCGTGCTCTACGTTTTGGACGAGCCCTCGATCGGGCTCCACCCCCGCGACAACGCCCGCCTGCTCGCCACCTTGAAGCGCCTGCGCGATCTCGGCAACACCGTGATCGTGGTCGAGCACGACGAGGACGCCATCCGCGCCGCCGACCATGTCATCGACATGGGCCCCGGCGCGGGCGTGCATGGCGGCGAAATCGTCGCCGCCGGTCCGCCCGAGGCGATCGTGCGCGCGCCCGCGAGCCTGACCGGCCAGTACCTGATCCGCGCCCGCCAGGTTCCGCTGCCGTTGCTTAGGCGCTCGCGCCACCCCGGGAAAATCTTGCGCGTCGTCGGCGCGCGGGCCAACAACCTCGCCGACATCACCGCCGAGTTCCCGCTCGGGCTTTTCACCTGCGTCACCGGCGTTTCCGGCGGCGGCAAGTCCACGCTCGTGATCGAGACTCTCTATCACGCGCTCGCGCGCAAGCTCATGGGGGCCAGGGTCCACCCCGGCGCGCACGGGCGGATCGAGGGCGTCGAGTTGATCGACAAGGTGGTCGATATCGACCAATCGCCGATCGGGCGCACGCCGCGCTCGAACCCCGCCACCTACACCGGCGCGTTCACGCCGATCCGCGACTGGTTCACGGAATTGCCCGAAGCCCGCGCGCGGGGCTACCCCGCCGGGCGCTTTTCCTTCAACGTCAAGGGCGGGCGCTGCGAGGCGTGCCAGGGCGACGGCGTGATCAAGATCGAGATGCACTTCCTGCCCGACGTTTACGTCCAATGCGACGTCTGCAAGGGAAAACGCTACAACCGCGAAACCCTCGAAATCCATTTCCGCGACAAGTCCATCGCCGACGTGCTCGACATGACCGTGGACGAGGCGGCCGGGTTCTTCAAAGCCGTCCCGGCCGTGCGCGACAAACTTGTGACGTTGCAGCGGGTCGGTCTCGGTTACATCCATCTCGGCCAGCAGGCGACGACGCTTTCGGGCGGCGAGGCGCAGCGGGTCAAGTTGGCCAAGGAGCTTTCCCGCCGCGCCACCGGGCGCACCGTCTATATCCTGGACGAGCCGACCACGGGATTGCACTTCGAGGACGTGCGGAAACTGCTCGAGGTGCTGCAGGCGCTGGTCGAGCAGGGCAATACGGTGATCGTGATCGAGCACAATCTGGAGGTCATCAAGACCGCCGACTGGGTCGTCGATTTGGGCCCCGAGGGTGGCGCGGGCGGCGGGCGCGTTGTCGCCTCGGGGACGCCCGAGGACATCGCCGCCGCCAAAGCGAGCTACACCGGGCGCTACCTCGCGCCGCTCTTGAAGCGCGGGCGGGAGAAGAAAAGGGCGTAGCGGACGACCGGGAGAAACCTTACAGGATCGGGGAAGCGAAACCCGCAGCGCCCCGGCAGGGGCGCAACATATATGCACGGCGGGATTCGCCGCCGCAGCGCGCAGGCGCCGTCACCGGGGCGAAGTCAGTTCTTGCAATCGCGCATCAAGCGCACAATTGCCTCTTCCGCTCCCACTACGTCGAATTCAACCTTGATGACCTCGCTCGGCGTCCGGGCGTGCATCACGAAAGTTTCGGCGCTCTTAAGCACATTGGCAAACGTGACGGCGCGTTTTGGATCGAACGTGTGCGCCGTCGGCCTGTCGTACAACAATTGATCCTGCTTCGCGTAAAATCCGGCGTACACCGAATTCGGGCCGGGCGCATCGCACTTGAAGGCGAGAATTCCGTTCTCGCTCCGCACCGCCGCCACGAAGCTGGAGCGCTCATCCGTCGTGTTGGTGATCGACAGATAGTCCCAGTTGCCGATCTTTATCCTTTGTCTCGGCGGCAAAGGGGGTTTCGGCAAAAAGGACTAAGACGGCTAGCGCGGCAAACGAGCTTTTCATGACGAACACGTGGGCTTACGCGCACGGGAGGGATTAGGAATAGCGGCGGTCATTAACAAATTCTGAACCATCAAACAATAATATTTAGTTAGCGAGATCGTTAATTCAAACATGCGGTTGCACTTTTGCCGCATTCGCCGGGTCCGCGGCTGGCCAGAAACACGGACCCAACCAGTTTCAATCGCTGAGAAAAGACACTTTCGGCGTCTTCCGCCGGAACAACCTCAAATCGTGATCGGGTCGGAAGGCGTCCAGGCCGAAAAGCCTTCCCTTGGGCATAATATCCATCGCCCAAGACTAGAAGCCGTGGCGGCGGGGGAGCCCGATTCGCTAACGCGCCCTTCCATCCGGCCAACTCACGACCGCGGTCTAACCCGGCGCAAACCGGGAGTCATGAATTTGATAGAGGAAGAAAAAGGAAAGAGACGCCCCCCGGCTCTTCTCCCGCTCCCCCGCTTTCGCGGGAGTCGGGAGTGAGCCAGGGGACGAAAAGCCTTCGCGCGATTAGAACGCCACGGTGGCCCTGGCGCGGGCGAGCTTGGGCGCGCCCCACACGAAGGGCACGGTCGGCGCGGTGGTCGAGCTCCCAACCGTGGTGCCGTCGCCGTTGCGCGTCAACTCGACGCGACCCGCGCGGTTCACGATCTCGACTCGGCCTTCGCTGAGAAGCGCGAATTCGACCTTGTCGGCGAGCTTGCCACCCCAAACCGTGGTGCCGCGGATGCCGGCGGTGGCGACTTCGGTCTCGATCCGCATGGATCCGCCCGGGGACTTGGCGATGCCTCCGGAGATGGCCGTGAACGCGCCTTCGACTAGGCGCGCGGCGATGCTCGGCGTGGCCCCGCCCGCGACGTAGTCGATGACCACGAACACGGTCTTTTCGCCGAGGCTGACGACGGCGTCGTCGAGCATTTTCATATCGAGGCGCGCCTCGCGCCCGGTCGAAATCACGTCGCCGCGATAAACGAGGTCACCCTCTTTGAGCGGGCGCGGCACCGCGTCCTGCATCGCCGAGGCCGCGCCCTTGAGGCGGGTAATACGGCCCGCCGCTTCTATCAGGGGAGGCGCCGCCGCAGGCGTGGATTGCGCTTGCGCCGGACGCGCGAATAACGTCGTACCGAGCGGCAAGGCGGCCGTCGCCAACGCAAGTTTCAGAAACTCAGAGCGATTCATGGTTTTCCCCTTTGAATTTGAACTGTTTTAATCTACCCCCCCCGGGGGCGCGGGGTCAATTCCACCGCTGCGTGCGGGGCGGCCGGACCGACGCCGGATTGCGCAGTTCGGATCGTTGCAATAAGTCTTTCTACCCGACATTGTGTTGATTAATGAACACACCCGCCGCCCTTCCCCCTATCCACGTGATCGGCGGCGGCTTGGCCGGCAGCGAGGCCGCCTGGCAAATCGCCAGCGCGGGCGTTCCGGTCGTGCTCCACGAAATGCGCCCCGAGCGGCGCACGCCCGCGCACACGACCGCGAACCTCGCCGAACTGGTCTGCTCCAACTCGTTCCGTTCCGACGACGCCGAGACCAACGCCGTCGGCCTGCTGCACGCGGAAATGCGCCGGATGGGTTCGCTCGTGCTCCGCGCCGCGGATGCCTCCCGAGTGCCCGCCGGCTCGGCGCTCGCGGTCGACCGCGAGGGCTTCAGCCGCGCGGTCGAGCAAGCCCTCGCCAATCACCCGCTGGTCACGATCCGCCGCGAGGAAATCGCCGGGCTTCCGCCCGAGGAATGGGATTCGGTCATCGTCGCGACCGGACCGCTGACCTCGCCCGCGCTCGCCTGCGCCGTGCGCGCGTTGACCGGCGAGGACGCGCTCGCCTTCTTCGACGCCATTGCCCCCATCGTCCACAAGGACAGCATCGACTTCGACAAAGCATGGATGCAATCGCGCTGGGACCGGGGCGAAGGGGCGGATTACGTCAACTGCCCGCTCACTCGGCCCGAGTACGAAGCGTTCGTGGACGCGCTGCTCGCCGCCGAAAAAGTCGCCTTCCACGACTGGGAGAAGGACACGCCCTATTTCGAGGGATGTCTCCCGATCGAGGTGATGGCCGAGCGCGGGCGCGAAACCCTCTCCTTCGGACCGATGAAGCCGGTCGGCCTGACCAATCCCCACGCCGGTGGGCGACGGGCTCATGCGGTGGTCCAGCTGCGCCAGGACAACGCGCTCGGCACCCTCTACAACATGGTCGGTTTTCAGACCAAGCTCGCCTACGGCGAGCAGGCGCGCATCTTCCGCACCATCCCCGGGCTCGAGCGCGCCGAATTCGCCCGCTTGGGCGGCGTGCACCGCAATACGTTCCTCAACAGCCCGCGCCTGCTCGATGCCGGCTTGCGCCTGAAGGCGCGGCCCTGTTTGCGCTTCGCCGGCCAGATCACCGGCTGCGAAGGTTACGTCGAGAGCGCGGCCATCGGCCTGATCGCCGGACGTTTCGCCGCCGCCGAACGGCTCGGCCGCGCCAGCGCGCCGCCGCCGCCAACCACCGCAATCGGCGCGCTGCTGGCGCACGTTACCGGCGGGGGGCACGCCGAAACTTTTCAGCCGATGAACGTGAATTTCGGACTCTTTCCCCCGATCGAACTCACCGATGCGCGCGGCCGGCCGCTCCGGGGCGACATGCGCAAGCGCTCGTTCACCACCCGCGCGCTTGCCGACCTGGACGCTTGGCTCGCGGGCCTCGCCCGGGCGGCTTAGAGGGCGATAGCACGACGGAAGTCGTGCGAAGCACCCCAAGGTTTTGTATTTGCTTCGCGTCACTTCTGTGCCGCTAATTATTAATTGGCTTCGTGTCACTTCTGTGCCGCTACGCTGCGACCGTCGGGCGGATACTTGGGATCGCTGTAGCCGGGCGTCGAGGGTTGGCCGGGGGGCACCAGCGAATCGATCAGCTTTTCGTCGGCAAGGCCGAGCTTGCCCAAGTGATCGAGCGCGCCTGCGTATTCCTTCCATTGCGCGAGCGTGCGCGGGCCCGCCAGCACCGAGGTCACGATGCGGTTGGCGAGCACCCACAACAGCGCGAACTGGCCCGCGGTCATGCCTTTCTTTTCGGCATGCGCCTTGATCTTTTGCGCGGCGAGCAGCGACTCACGGCGAAATTCGGTCTGCATCATCCGCGCGTCTTTCCGGCCGGCGCGGGACTCCGCGGGCGGAGGCTTGGCCGGGTCGTACTTTCCGGTCAGCACGCCGCGCGCGAGCGGGCTGTAGGGCACGACGCCCAGGCCGAAGTGGCGGCAGACGGGCAGGATTTCAACCTCCGGCATCCGGTTCATGGCGTTGTAATAGGGCTGCACCGCGACCGGCGCCGGCGCGCCCAGCGCTTCGGCGAGCGCGACCGCCTCGGCGATCCGCCAGGCGCGAAAATTGGAGAGCCCCCAGTAACGAACCTTGCCCGCGCGGATGACGTCAGCGACCGCGGCGATGGTTTCCGCCAGCGGCGTCGTTTCGTAATCGAGGTGCAAATACCAGAGATCGACGTGGTCGGTGCCGAGCCGCGCCAAACTTTCGTCGATCGCTTGCAATAACCAGCGCCGCGAGATGCCGCGACGGTCCGGCGTGACACCCATCGGATTGCCGGCCTTGGTCGCCAACACCCAATGCGCGCGCTTGATGATCTTGCCGACGATCCGCTCCGATTCCCCTTGCACGTAACTGTCGGCGGTATCGATAAAATTGACCCCGGCGTCGCGGGCATGGGCGACGATGCGCGCGGCCTCCTTGGCGTCGGTCCTCTCGCCGAACATCATCGTGCCGAGGCAGATCGGCGTGACCTCGAGGCCGCTATGTCCCATCCGCACGCGTTCCATGTCGCGGTTCCTTCTTTTCAGCCGCCGGCGAGGCCGGGTGCAAGCGCGAATGCCGCCGCGCAGGCTATCCACAACATCGACCGAATCGCTCGCCCCATCGCCGCCGCCTCGTTCGTCGCCGGCCCGCGCCGCGCACGAACCCTGAACGACTATCCAATCCCGGAACCGCCCCTTGCAAGCGGGAATCGCGCGGGCGCGACGGCCCGCGGGCGGAGCCCTTGTTGTCCCCCTATCTCAAACGGGGCAATATGCCGCGCAGGCGTTGGAAATCGCGAGGCGCGCGCAGCTTTGTCGAATGGCTGGCGGACACCATGGCCGGGCGCGAGCCGCGCGAAGCCACACGCCCGCGCCTGCCCGAGGGCTTGCGCGATCCGGCCGAAACGGCCATGGCACGGGTGGAACCCCCGCCGCCGGATCGCCCGACGCCAGGCGTGCGCGATCCTTGGGCCTCGGTCGTGGCGCCGGCGACGCCGTCCATCGCGCCGACGCCCGCCGATTCCACGCCGCCGGCCGGCGCCGTTACGCCGCCACCGGCGCACCGCAAGAAGCGCCGACCCTATTCGCCCGGCTCAAGGATTCGCCGCCCAGCAAAGACGCAAAAGCGTCCGGCGGCTTGTTCGGCAAAACCCAAAAACAAGCTCCGCAATTGGGCGCGACGACAAAAGGCCCCGCTTCTCCGGCGGCGCCCGCCGCCAAGCCCGCCGCAGACAAGAGCGCCGAACCGGGCGAGGGTCTCTGGGGCAGCAAGGTGGAAATGGCGCAAGCTCGTCCTCTGGTGACCGCGCCGCCGAGCGCGCCTCCGGTGCCGGAGACGGTGCCGAGCGGGCTTGGCTTCATGCTCGGACGTTCCCTCAA
>SHWG01000055.1 GCA_009693905.1 Rhodospirillales bacterium
CCGTCCTCGAATTCGCCGACAACACGCTCGCCCAGGCGCTCTTCGGCGCGCATCACGGCCACCTCACCCTGATCGAGCAGCGCCTTCCGGTGGCGATCCGTCCCCGCGGCAACACCCTTGTCGTCGCCGGTCCGGCCGAAGCCGTCGGCGCCGTCCGCGCCGCGCTCACGGCGCTCTACCGCCGGCTCGAACGCGGCCTCGCCGTGGACTTGGCCGAGGTCGAGGCGGCGCTGCGCATGGTCGCCGCGCCTTCGGACGCCGCCGACTTCGAATCGCTCGCCGTGCGCACGCGCACTCGCCACGTCACCCCGCGCACGCCGACCCAGGCCGCTTATCTTCGCGCCATCGACGAGAACGACCTCGTCATCGGCGAGGGCCCCGCCGGCACCGGCAAGACCTATCTCGCGGTCGCCAAGGCGGTCGAACGGCTGGTCCGGGGCGAGGTCGACCGGATCATCCTGTCGCGCCCGGCGGTGGAGGCGGGCGAGCAGCTCGGCTTCCTGCCCGGTTCGATGCGCGAGAAGGTGGACCCCTATCTCCGCCCGCTCTACGACGCGCTCTACGACATGCTGCCGGCGCCGCAAGTGGTCAAGTGCCTCGAAAGCGGCGAGATCGAGGTCGCGCCGCTCGCCTTCATGCGCGGGCGCACGCTGACCAACGCCTTCGCCATTCTCGACGAGGCGCAGAATACGACCGCGGTGCAGATGAAGATGTTCCTGACCCGGCTCGGCCAAGGCTCGCGCATGGTCGTGACCGGAGATTTGAGCCAGGTCGACCTGCCGAGGGGAACGCGTTCCGGTCTCCGCCACGCGTCCGAGACGCTCGCGGGCGTCGAGGGGATCTCCTTCGTTCAGTTCACGGACGCGGACGTGGTCCGCCATCCCCTGGTGTCGCGGATCGTGCGCGCCTACGATCGGGCCGAGAAACGCCGGGGCAGCGCCGCGCGCTATGAGCATGCAAACGGCGCGCCCGCCCGCGACGCGCAGGACGTCGGCCCCCCGGCCGACGATAAATAAATAGATGCAACGAACTTATCCGAAATCCGCGCTGGAAGTCGGCGTGCGCGTCGAGGCGGCGGCCTGGAGCCGGGCGTTGCCCGGCGCCTCCGGACTCGCCGAGAGAGCGGCGCAGGCGGCGTTCGCCGCCGCGCGCCCGCGCGGGCTTTCCCCGGCCGGCGCCGAAGCCGCGGTGGTGCTCGCCGACGATGCCCGGATGCGCGCGCTCAATCGCGTCTGGCGGGGCCAGGACAAGCCGACCAACGTGCTCGCCTTCGCCGCGTGTCCCGCGCTCGGCGCGCGCAATCCCGCGCGCGACGGCCAGGGAATATCCCGTGCCACGGGCCAGCCGATGGTGCTCGGCGACGTGGTGGTGGCGCTCGAGACCGCGCGCGCGGAAGCCCGCACGGAGGGCAAGCCGCTCGCCAATCATCTCCGCCACCTGGTCGTGCACGGGATGCTGCACCTGCTCGGCCACGACCACCGACGCGCGCCCGCGGCCCGCCGGATGGAGCGGCTGGAGAGAAAAGTGCTCGCCACTTTCGATGTTCCCGATCCGTATGCGCCGCGCGCGGTGGGTGGGATTGCGCGCGTCACGCCGTTAGGCGTGCATTCGCACGACAAGCGCGCGCCGGCCGCGCGCACCGCGCGCAAGAAGCGCCGGAGAAGCGCGCGATGAAGGAATACTTTTTCCCGCCGCCGGCCCTGAAGTCGGCCGGTTTGGCGCTGCGCGCCTGGCTGCGCGCGCTGAAAATCCGGCACGGCAACGGCATTTCCGCCGGCGGCACGCGTTCCGCGCTCAGCGATCTGATCGAGGGAACGCGCGCCGCCCCCGCCGCGTCCGAGATCAGCGAAGCCGAGCGCCGGTTGCTCGTCAACGTGCTCGGCATGCGCCAGCACGATCTCGCCGATGTGATGGTGCCGCGCGCCGGCATCGTCGCGGTCGAGATCGGCGCCAGTCTCGCCGAGGTCATCGCGGCGATGACGCGCGAAGGGCATTCGCGCCTTCCGGTCTATCGCGAAACCCTCGACGATACGCTCGGCATGGTCCACATCAAGGACGTGCTGTTCTGGCGCGGCCGCGATTCCGAATTCGCGCTCGACAAGATCATGCGCAAGATCCTGTTCGTCGCGCCTTCGATGCACGTGCTCGAGCTGTTGCTCGAAATGCGGGTCAAGCGCGTGCACATGGCGCTGGTGGTGGACGAATTCGGCGGCGCCGACGGCCTCGTGACCATCGAGGACCTGGTCGAGGAGATCGTCGGCGAGATCGAGGACGAACACGACCGCGTCGAACAGCCGATGCTGGTCCGCCTCGCCGACGGCGCGTTCGAGACCGACGGCCGCGTGCCGATCGAGGAGTTCGAGAGCCAATCCGGCATCGTCTTCACCCCGGACGAGCGGGCCGAGATCGATACGCTCGGTGGCCTGGTTGTCGCCGCGGCCGGCGAGGTTCCGATCCGCGGCCAACTGGTGCGCCATTCCTCAGGGTTGGAGTTCGAGGTCCTGGACGCCGATCCGCGCCGCGTCAAGCGAATCCGCGTCCGGCGTCGCGGGCGAGAGCCCGCGCCCATAATTGGTGCCGCCCCCTCGGGCGGCGGGCGAGAGCCCGCGCCCATAATTGGTGCCGCCCCCTCGGGCGGCGGGCGAGAGCCCGCGCCCGATAAAGGCGCCGCCGTCATGGCGCCAGGCTCGCCGGCAGCCAAGGCGTGATCGCGCTCCGCCGCCGGGTCGAGGAACTCACGGGTTGGCGGCGGCGCGCGGGCGCATTCGTTCTGGGCGCGCTCGCCGTCCTCGCGCTTCCGCCCTTCCATGTCGTGCCGGTGTTGGCTGTTTCTTTCACCGGGCTCGCCTGGCTCGCGCTCGGGTCCGGCGGCATTCGCGCCGCCTTTGCCGCCGGGTGGTGGTTCGGCGCCGGCTTCTTCGCCGCCGGGCTTTACTGGCTTGCCAACGCGCTCTTGGTGGACGCGGCGCGATTCGGCTGGATGGTGCCGTTCGCGATCGGCGGTCTTGCCGCCGGTCTCGGGCTCTTTCCCGCGGCGGCCTGCGCGCTCGCCCGCCTCGGCGCCGGCCGCGCGGCGGGCGCGATCTCGCGGGTGCTGTGGCTTGCGCTCGCGTTCGTCGCGCTCGAATGGCTGCGCGGGGTGGTGCTTACCGGGTTTCCTTGGAACCTGATCGGCACCGTCTGGACGTTCTCAAGCGTCATGATCCAGCCCGCCGCCTGGACCGGCGTGCACGGCCTTTCGCTCGCGACGGTGGCGCTGGCGGCGCTTCCGGCCGCGCTCGGCTGGCGCGAAAGCCGCGCGGCCCACGCCAGAATCGTCGTCGCCGGCGTTGTCCTGGGCGGATTGGCGGTTTGGTTCGCCGCCGGCCTCGCGCGCGTGACGGCGCTTGGGCCCGAGGCCGCGGGCGACGTCGCGGGTGTGCGGCTCCGCCTTGTCCAGCCCGCGATTCCGCAGAACCTGAAATGGTCGCCCGATGCCCGCGCCGGCCACGTCGTCAAGCAAGTCGAAATGAGCCGCACGCCTTCCCCCTCGCCTCCTTCGCCGACCCACGTGATCTGGGCGGAAACCGCGGTGCCGTTCTATCTCGAACGGGACGCGAATTTGCGCGCCTTCATCGCCACCGCCGTGCCCGCCGGCGGCGCGCTGATCACGGGCGCGCCGCGCGCGAGCGAACCCGGCGCCGATCCTTTTCGCGTCTGGAACAGCCTGCACGTGCTCAACCCCTCGGGCGCGATCGTGGCCACCTACGATAAGGCGCATCTGGTTCCCTTCGGCGAATACGTGCCGCTGCGCGCGTGGGTTCCCGGCTGGATCGCCAAGATCACTCACGGCGAGGTCGATTTCTCGTCCGGCCCCGGCCCGGTCGCGCTGCCGATTCCGGGCGCGCCGCCCGCGAGCCCGCTGATCTGCTACGAGGCGATCTTCGAGGGCCGCGTCGTGCCGAAAGGCGAGCGTCCCGGCTGGCTGCTCAATCTCACCAACGACGCCTGGTACGGGATGTCGCCCGGCCCCTACCAGCATTTCGCCCAGGCGCGCCTGCGCGCGGTCGAGGAGGGCCTGCCCCTGGTGCGAGTCGCCAACAACGGCATTTCCGCGATCGTCGATTCGCTCGGGCGCGTGCGCGCCACGCTCGCGCTCGGGCGCGAGGGCGTCGTCGACGGGCCGCTTCCGGTCGCGCTCGCGCCGACGTTATTTTCGTTTTCCGGGACCTGGAGCACGCCGTTCGCGCTCGTAATGTTCGTGGTTGTACTTTCTTTCGCGCGCTTTGGTCGAAAGAGGAGGATAATGCTATAGGGTCATATGAAATATCTATGACCGCAAATCAAGGTTGCATTAGGAGCATCCATTGATTGTGATGCTAGTATCGAAATCATGATCGCACGCAAGCCAGGACGACCCCGCGGCCGCAAATCCGGCTCCGGTCCCATCGAGAAAGCGGAACGACTTCCCCCGGGTGTCGCCAATCCGGTGGATATTCACGTCGGCCACCGCGTGCGCTTGCGCCGCACGCTTTTGGGCCTGAGCCAGGAGCGGCTCGGCGCCGCGGTCGGGCTCACTTTTCAGCAAATCCAGAAATACGAGCGCGGTGCCAATCGCATCGGCGCCTCGCGGCTCTACGAGTTCAGCAAAATTCTCGACATGTCGATCGCCTATTTTTTCGAGGATATCCCGGGTGAGCTTAAAACCCACGCCGGCCGCTTCAAGGCGGGCCTGCGCGACCACGAGCAAGACGAGATCGCGCGCGATCCCTTGGTCAAGCGCGAAACCCTCGAGTTGGTCAGGGCCTATTACCGCATTCGGAGCCCGCGGGCGCGCAAGCGCCTGTTCGAACTCACCAAGTCGCTCGCCCGGATGAGCGCGGGCGAGGATTGAGTTCGCCGGGCGCGGAGGCGCCAATATCCAAAATCCCGGCGGCATCTCCCGAGGGCTCCGCGAGGGGCGCGCCCGGTCTTCGATTTTGGCGGCCTCGGCCGCCGGGCGCGGCTCCGATTTTCCTCATTCTTTTCGGCGCCTTCCCTTGACGGCGGTGGCGGCGACTGCCACATAATCCGCCCCCGCCCGGGAAGGAACCCAATCGTGGCCAAGACCGACTATCTCTTCACCAGCGAATCGGTGGCCGAAGGCCATCCCGACAAGGTTTGCGACCGCATCTCGGACGCGGTGGTGGACGCCTTCCTCACGTTCGACCCCGAGGCGCGCGTCGCCTGCGAGACGCTCTGCACCACCAATCGCATCGTGCTCGCGGGCGAAGTGCGCGGACCGCTGCCGCTGGTGGACAAGGACGGCCATGTGGACAAGGCGCGGATCGAGGCCATTGCGCGCGCCTGCGTCAAGGATATCGGCTACGAGCAGGAAGGTTTTCACTGGAAGTACGCCGAAGTCGAGGTTTGCCTCCACGGCCAGTCCAAGGACATCGCCCGTGGAGTCGACGCCGCCGGCAACAAGGACGAAGGCGCGGGCGACCAGGGCATCATGTTCGGCTACGCCTGCACCGAAACCGAGCCGCTGATGCCGGCGCCGTTATATTACGCGCACGCGATTTTGCGCTCGCTCGCCGACGCGCGCCATTCCGGGTCCGAGCCGCACCTCGGTCCCGACGCCAAGAGCCAGGTCACGCTCCAATACGTCAAGGACCGGCCGGTGCGGGCGACCTCGGTCGTGGTTTCGACCCAGCACAGCGACAAGATCGGCCAGGACGAGGTCCGCCGCATCGTCCGCCCTCATGTCGAGCGCGTGCTGCCCCGGGGCTGGATGCCGCCCGAGGCGGAATTCTACATCAACCCCACCGGACGCTTCGTCGTCGGCGGCCCCGACGGCGACACCGGGCTTACGGGCCGCAAGATCATCGTCGATACCTACGGCGGCTCGGCCCCGCACGGCGGCGGCGCGTTCTCGGGCAAGGACCCGACCAAGGTCGACCGCTCGGCGGCCTACGCCGCGCGCTATCTCGCCAAGAACGTGGTCGCGGCCAAGCTCGCCGAACGCTGCACCATCCAGCTCGCCTACGCGATCGGGGTTTCCAAGCCCCTGTCGGTCTATATCGACACCCACGGCGCGGCCCGGGTCGACGAGGAAAAGCTCGCCCGCGTCCTCCAGGACATGGTCAATCTTTCGCCGCGCGGCATTCGCGAACACCTCGGCCTCAACCGGCCAATCTACGCCCGGACCGCGGCCTACGGCCATTTCGGCCGGGCGCCCGAGCCCGACGGCGGCTTTTCCTGGGAGCGCACCGACCTTGTCCCCGCGCTTCGTTCCACCTTCGGAGCCGCCTGACGAAACGCGCCCCGATAGGGGCGCGTCATCTAATGCGCGCGGGGTTAAGCCCGCGCGCCTGCGCCTCCATGGCCGGCGCCGCGGGCGTCGGCTGCGCGCCGGCCGGCAGGGCTTGACCGCAACCCTGTTGCCCGAGTTGCGCGTTCCCCTGGCGCTGCCGGGGCCGCTCGATCCGGCGGCGCTGTTTCCCTTCAAGCCCCGCGAAGTCCGTCTCGAGATCGGCTTCGGCGCGGGCGAACATCTCGCCCATCAGGCCAAGGCCGATCCCGATATCGGCTTCGTCGGCTGCGAGGTCTTCGTCAACGGCATCGCGGCGCTGCTCGCGCGCGTGAAAGCCGAAAATCTCGGTAACGTGCGCATCCTCGACGACGACGTCCGGCTCCTGCTCGGGCGCCTGCCCGAGGCGTCGCTCGATCGCGTCGTCGCGCTTTTTTCCGATCCCTGGCCGAAGACGCGCCACCATCGCCGCCGGCTGATCCAGCAAGACAGCCTCGACGAATTCGCCCGGGTCCTGAAAGACGGCGGCGAATTCCGCTTTGCCACCGACGACATGGGGTATGCCCGCTGGACGCTACTCCGGTGTCTCGGCCACCCGGCCTTTGCCTGGGCGGCGCGCGGGCCCCAAGATTGGCGCGCCCGGCCCCAAGATCAGCCCCAAACCCGCTACGAAGCGAAGGCGCGGGCGCGCGGCCGGGCCTGCGTTTACCTTGTCTTTCAGAGGGTTCCGAGAGAGGCCGAGGGCTTGCCACGGCCGCCATCCGGGGATATATAAACCCCGAAGAACAATAACAAACAATACTCGTTGGGCCCGGGAGCGTGGGTTTGATGGGGTGGACCGAGAGGTCCGCCTTTTTTGTTGTCCGGACGGATTATTGGATGCAGCGGCCAGAAACGAACCAAATGGAGGCCAATCGGCCCGAAGCCGACCGCGGCGAGGCGGCCCCCTTCGGCGCGCTCAGGCTCGAGGGCCTGATCGTGCCGACTCTCGAAGCGATGGGCTACGCAATGGTGCGAATTCTCGTCTCGGGGCGGCATGCGCCGCTGGTTCAGGTGATGGCCGAGCGCGCCGACGGCCAACCGATGAACGTGGATGCATGCGCCGAGATCAGTCGCGCGCTGTCGGCGTTGCTCGATGTCGAGGACCCGATCGCCGGATCCTACACCCTCGAAGTCAGCTCGCCGGGGATGGATCGTCCGCTCATCAAGGCCGCCGATTTCGATCGCTTCAAGGGACGGATGGCGAAGATCGAGACCCGCCGTCCGCGCGTCCCGGAAGGGACGCAACATTTGGAGCGCGCGGGGTTAAGCCCGCGCGACGGCGGACGAAAGCGTTTTCAAGGCCGGCTCGCCGGTATGGACGCAGGCGGGGTTCGGTTGGAAACGCCGGAAGGTCCGGTGACGATCGCGGTTGACGAAATCGTGCGGGCAAAACTGGTTATCGACGACGCGCTGCTGAGGGAGTCGCTTCACCGTGAAGCGCATCCCGCGAGCCGCGACAGAAAACGGGGATAGAACGATGGCTGCAAGAAAGAAAGAAAAGCCTGAAGAACGGACGGTCCACGCGCGGCCCGAGCTTTTGCAGGTCGCCGACGCGGTCGCCCGCGACAAGGGCATCGAGCGCGAGGAAGTGTTCCTGGCGATGGAACAGGCGATCCAGAAGGCCGGGCGCTCCAAATACGGCCACGAACACGATATCCGCGCCGCGATCGATCGCGCCAACGGCGCGATCACGCTCGCCCGCTACAGCGAAGTGGTCGAGACCATCGAGAACGAATTCACCCAGATCACGCCGGCGCAGGCCAAGAAACTAAAATCCGACGCCCAGGTCGGAGAATTTTTGATCGATCCGCTGCCGCCGATCGAATTCGGCCGCATCGCCGCCCAGACCGCCAAGCAGGTGATCGTGCAGAAAGTGCGCGAGGCCGAACGCAAGCGCCAGTTCGAGGAATACAAGGACCGCATCGGCGAAGTCGTCAACGGCCTGGTCAAGCGCGTCGAATACGGCAACGTGATCGTGGACCTGAGCCGGGCCGAGGCCTTGCTCAAGCGCGACGAGACCATTCCGCGCGAGCACTTCAATACCGGCGACCGCGTGCGCGCCTACATCATGGACGTACGCGAGGAACCGCGCGGCCCGCAAATCTTCCTCTCCCGCACCCATCCCCAGTTCATGGCCAAGCTGTTCGCACAGGAAGTGCCGGAAATCTACGACGGCGTCATCGAGATCAAGGCGGTTGCGCGCGACCCCGGCTCGCGCGCCAAGATCGCGGTGCTGTCGCACGATTCCGGCATCGATCCGGTCGGTCCTTGCATCGGCATGCGCGGCTCGCGCGTGCAGGCGGTGGTTGGCGAGCTGCAAGGCGAAAAGATCGACATTATCCAATGGTCGGCGGACCCGGCGACCTTCATCGTCAACGCGCTCTCGCCGGCCGAGGTCGCCAAGGTCGTGCTCGACGAGGAACGCCGCCGGATCGAGGTGGTGGTGCCCGACGAACAATTGAGTCTCGCCATCGGCCGGCGCGGACAAAACGTCCGGTTGGCCTCGCAGATTTCCGGCTGGGACATCGACATCCTGACTGAGGCCGAGGAATCGGAACGCCGCCAGGAAGAGATCCGCTCCCGCTCCAAGCTGTTCATCGAGGTTCTCGACATCGACGAAGTCATTGCCCATCTGCTGGTCGCCGAAGGCTTCCAGACGCTCGAGGACGTCGCCTTCGTGCCGGTCGAGGACCTGGCCGAGATCGAGGGTTTCGAGCTGGAAGTGGCGACCGAATTGCGCCAGCGCGCCCGCGACTACATCACCAAGCGCGACGAGGAACTTGAAAAGAAGCGCCGCGAACTCGGCGTCACCGACGAGGTCGCCGCGGTCGAGGGCATGACGCCCGTGCTGCTCGCCGCGCTCGGCGAGAAAGGAGTCAAATCGCTCGACGACTTGGGCGATCTCGCCGGCGACGAGCTGATGGAAATCGCGCCCGCCGGCACGCTCTCCGCCGAAAAGGCCGACGCGATGATCATGGCCGCGCGCGCCCATTGGTTCCCCGCGGCCGAAGCCGCCGCCGGCGAAACGCCGAAGACGGATTGAAACAACCGGACCGCCCGATGACGATGGCCGCCCAGACCCAACCGCCGACAACTCCTATGTCGCCGTCCGCTGCCAACGGTTTCGAGGAGCCCGCTCCCGAAACCGGGCCGGAGCGCCGCTGTCTCGCGAGCGGGGAGAGCGGACCCAAGGAATTGATGATCCGGTTCGTGGTTTCGCCCGCGGGCGAAGTGGTGCCGGACGTGGCCGGGCGGCTCCCCGGACGAGGATTTTGGTTGCGCCCGGAACCGGCTATGATGAAGGACGTTTCGGCGCTGGCGCGGCTGTTCGGCCGCGCCGCGCGCCGGCCGGTCCAGGTGCCGGACGATCTCGCCCGCCGGGTCGATGGATTGCTCGCGGCGCGCTGCCTGGAGCGGATCGGGCTCGCCCGCCGCGCCGGTCGGGCTCTGGCGGGCGCGGACAAGGTCGCCGAGGCGCTGGCCCGGGGACAAGGCCGGGGTGGCGTGGTGCTTGAGGCCGCCGATGCCGGCGCGGACGGGAAGAACAAGATGGCGTCGGACGCCGACGATGTCCGGGTAATTCGCGCGTTCACGGCGGACGAGCTCGGCCTGGTGTTCGGGCGCGCCCGCACCGTGCATGCGCTCGTCGTGGCCGGCGGGCACGCCGACGCGCTCCTGAGCGACGCCGCCCGGCTCGAAGGACTCCGCGGCGGCGCGGAAGCGGCGCAGGGACTCGACGGCATGAAACGGACGGATTGAATTCAGGCGATGAGCGAAACCAGAGACTCCAACGAGAAATCCCTGAGCCCCGGCGGCACCGACACGGCCGCGCCGCGGCCGAAGAAGCTCGAGCTGAAGAAAACCGTCGAATCCGGCCAGGTGCGCCAGAGCTTCTCGCACGGCCGCTCCAAGATGGTGCAGGTCGAGGTGCGCAAGAAGCGCACCTACGCCTCCGACGCCGGCGGGCGGATGCAAGAGGTGAAGGCCGAAGTGCTGGCGGCGGAAGCCTTGAGCCGCGCGGCGTCGCACGGACCGCTGACGCACGAGGAAAAGGCGGCTCGCACGCGGGCGCTGGTGGACGCCGCCGAGCGCGATCATGCGCCGCTCTCCGCCGAAGCCCGCCGCGCCCAGGAAGCGGTCGAGGCCGAACAGAAAGCCGCGAGCGCGCGATTCACGCCCGAAGAAGAGGCCCGCCGCCGCGGCGAAGAGACCGAGAAGCGCAAGGCCGAGGACACCGAAACCCGCCGCCGCGAGGAACTCGCCAAGCTCGCCGCCGCGCACGCCGCCGCCAAGCTCCAGGCGATCACCGCCGAGGAAGGCGAAGACGAGGAAGCCCGCTCGCGCCGCCCGGGCGTGGCGGCGGCCCCGCGCCGCGCCGCGCCGACCCGCGCCCGCGCCGACCCTCGCCGCCGCGCGGGCAAGATCACGATCGCGCAAGCTTTGGGCGACGGCGAGGAGCGCGTGCGCAGCCTCGCCGCTTTCCGCCGCGCCCGCGAGCGCGAAAAGCAGAAACTTCGCGAAGCCGCCAATCTCGAACCGCTGAAGATCGTCCGCGAAGTCGTCATCCCCGAGACCATCACCGTCCAGGAGCTTGCCAACCGCATGGCCGAGCGGGGCGCCGCCGTGATCATGAAACTGATGAACATGGGGGTGATGGCGACCATCACCCAGACCATCGACGGCGACACCGCCGAACTGATGGTGCGGGAATTCGGTCACCGCCCGGTCCGCGTCAGCGCCGCCGACGTCGAGGTCGGCCTCGGCGGCGAGGCCGACGAGGACGTGAATTTGCAAGCGCGCCCGCCGGTGGTCACCGTCATGGGCCACGTCGATCACGGCAAGACGTCGCTCTTGGACGCCATCCGCAAGACCGACGTCGCCGCCCACGAAGCCGGCGGGATCACCCAGCACATCGGCGCCTATCAGGTCGCCACCCCGGACGGACGCAAAATCACCTTCATCGACACGCCCGGCCACGCCGCCTTCACCGAAATGCGCGCCCGCGGCGCCAAGATCACCGATATCGTCGTGCTCACGGTCGCCGCCGACGACGGGGTCATGCCGCAGACGATCGAGGCGATCCATCACGCCCGCGCCGCCAAGGTGCCGGTCGTGGTCGCCATCAACAAGATCGACAAGCACGGCTCCGATGCGGGCCGCGTCCGCAACGAACTGCTTCAGCATGAACTCGTCACCGAGGAATTCGGCGGCGACGTGCTCGCGGTCGAGGTCTCGGCCAAGACCGGCCTGAACCTGGACAAGTTGGTGGAGGCGGTTCTCCTTCAGGCGGAAATCCTGGATCTCAAGGCCAATCCCGAGCGCTTCGCGCAAGGGGCGGTGATCGAGGCCAAAATGGAACGCGGCCGCGGTTCGGTCGCGACCGTGCTGGTGCAGAAAGGCACGCTCCGGCTCGGCGATGCGTTCGTCGCCGGGTCGGAATGGGGACGGGTCCGCGCGCTGGCCGACGCCAACGGCCGCGCGCTCACCGAAGCCGGCCCCTCGACGCCGGTCGAAATCGTCGGCCTCAACGGCGCGCCCGCGGCGGGCGACGATTTCGTCGTGGTCGCCGACGAAATGCACGCCCGCCAGGTGTCCGAATTCCGCCAGGGCCGGGGCCGCGACGCCCGCGCCCAGGCCAGCGCGCGCGGCACGTTGCAGCAGATGTTCGACCGCATCCAGGCCGGCGAAGCGAAGGAGCTGCCGGTGGTGGTCAAGGCCGACGCGCACGGCTCGGTCGAGGCGATCGTCGGTTCGATCGAGAAGCTCGCCACCGAGGAAGTCAAGGTCCTGGTGCTGCACGCCGGCGTCGGCGCGGTCAACGAATCGGACGTGACCCTGGCCCGGGCCTCCAAGGCGCTCATCATCGGCTTCAATGTGCGCGCCAATCCGCAGGCCCGCGAGCTGGCGCGGCAGGGCGGCATCGACATCCGCTACTACTCGATCATCTACAACCTGACCGACGAGTTGAAAGCGGCCCTGTCCGGCCTGATGGCGCCGCAACTCAAGGAAAACGTCCTAGGCTACGCCGAGATCCGCGAGGTCTTCACCATCACCAAGGTCGGTAAGGTCGCCGGCTGCATGGTGACCGAGGGCATGGTCCGGCGCGGCGCGAAGGTGCGCCTGTTGCGCGACAACGTGGTCATCCACGAAGGCGAGCTGTCGCAACTCAAGCGCTTCAAGGAAGACGTGCGCGAGGTCAAGGACGGGTTCGAGTGCGGCATGGTGTTCGCCAACACCCAGGACATCCAGAAGGGCGACCGGGTCGAGTGCTTCGAGGTCGAAAAGATCGCGCGCTCGCTTTAGCGAAGCGCGGCGACCGGTAGTGGGTCTTTGCCCTCATGCTTCGACAGGCTCAGCATGAGGGTCTTTGTTTTCGCTTCACCCTGAGCTTGTCGAAGGGTGAGCGAGTCCCCGAGGAAGTTTCATGAAAGAGCGGGAAAACCGTCCGCCGTCGGCCCGCCAGCTTCGCGTCGGCGAGGCGATCCGGCACGCGCTCGCCCATGTGATCGAGCGCGGCGAGGTTCGCGATCCCGGTTTGGGCGGCAAGCCCGTGACCGTGACCGAGGTGCGCGTCAGCCCCGACCTTCGCCATGCCACCGCGTTCGTGGTCCCGTTCGCCCAGGCGACGGATGACGACGCCGCCAAAACGATGACCGAGGTCGTCGCCGCCCTCAACCGCGCCGCGCCCTTCTTGCGCCGCCGGGTGGTGGAATCGGTCCATACCCGGCTCGCGCCCGAGATCGTCTTCCGTCCCGACACCACCTTCGAGGAAGCCGAGCGCATCCACCGGCTGTTCGCCGATCCCCGGGTCGCCGCCGATCTCGGCCGGG